>CALMGA010000301.1:3943-5983 GCA_937863205.1 uncultured Beijerinckiaceae bacterium
GACGCAACGGCGGTGTCGCGTCGGCCCGCGAAGCGGTGCTGCCCGCGCCGCAGCAGGTTCATCGGCCCACCCTGGCTCAGCGTAGGGCCGAACAGATCCGACAGCGCACCTTGCCGCCGCTCATGGGACAGCGCCTGGAAGGTCTTGGGACAGCGCCTGGAAGGTCTTGGGACAGCGCCTGGAAGGTCTTCGGACAGTGCCTGGAAGGTGTCTTCAGGTGAAGCGCCCCACCGCGTGCAGCCGCGGGCCGAACGGCGTGCCCTGCGCCTTGGCCGGGACCGGTCCGGCGACCCGCAAGCCGCAGCACGGGCCGCACACCGCCAATCGCCGATGCTGGGTGACAAGCGGCGCCACGGCAGGCAGGTCGATGCGTTCGAACACGCTCATCCCGTCCGCGGGCTGGTCGGCCAACAAAGTCGCGCCGCAACCCGTGCCGCGGTCAGGGCGGTGCGCAACGACGGCGTCGGCGGCGTCGCTGATCACCCGGCTGTGTTCCTCGTGTCCCGGCTTGGCGCCGCCCGGACGGAACTGTTCGCGCCGCTCCTTGCGATCCGTGCTCGGCGGCTTGGACGAGGTGCGCGAGGTCTTTTCCGGCCGCTGCAGCCAAAGCACCAGCTCGATCAGTTGCTCGCGGCTGAGGCGTTCAAGGTCGCTGCGGCTCATGGCTCATGGCTCATGGCTCATGGCTCATGGCATCAGCGATCCGCGCCAACCGCAAGAACGTGGGTAATTACGCGGGCCTGATCGCGCCGACCTTCGGCACTGACGATGAGGCCATCACACGCGACGCGAAGCAGGCGGCAACCGAGAAGAAGATAGAGGATGCTCATGCCCGATCTGCGCCGTCGCGACAGCCGAGACCAGACGGCGTTCATCACCTCACCCATTCCACCAAACTCGGCGATAAACTTTGAATAAGGAAGGATCAGTTTGAGTTCGGCTCCCGCTGGCGTTACGCGATCAAATCGCGAATGGCTTTGGCGACATGGTGGGGATCGAATGCGGATAGCCGGGATGAAAAGCCCTCTGTGCTGCTGAAATCCGGGGATGGGCCTAAGTTCAAGAACGGATTCGGATCGAAGTGAAGGTAGTGTGCTTGATGCTTGCAGGCCCAGTCGATCAAAGGAAAAGTGGTATCGACGGTGCTGTCCCATCTAAGATTGAAGATTTCAGCGCCTTGCGAAAAAGCTGCCGTGTGGAGCCCGGATCCGCTGAAACTGACGACCGGCCGTCCCAGCCGCCATAGTGCAACCTGATCACATATGGGAAGAGTTTCCGGATGGATGATGGCGAATCCGGCCTGAGCCAGATCGTCTTCGATTACATCCTCGTTGAGGATCGTCCTGACGCCTCGTCCGAGCTTCGACTTGCTGAGATAGATCGGCTTATCGCCAGCAACTGTGAAATTGGACTGCTTCGCAAGTTTGTCGCCGGCTGACTTATAAGCTTTACCGAAGATGCGGTGGACGAAGTTCTTTTCCTCGATGCAAGGGCACGGAACAATTAACCTCTCGATTTTACAGATGTCTCGAAGAGTCGTTAGGCGGCTTAGGTTGACACCGAACGCCGCAAAGATTTCCAAATAGTTCTTATCGAGTCTGTCGAGATCGGCTCCATAACAGAGAATCGGGTAGTCCGGAAGATCATATATTTGCCATAGTCGGCTTATCGTTGATATCAGAAAGTGCCCAAAGTGGGAGTATATTGCGCCAAGGTAGATATAAGAGCCGCTTTCACTCGAACGACTGACGTCCGAATAGCTAATTGGCAGAGACTTGGTTGGCAGCACGTCGCTTGGAACAGGGCCGCGACTGTAGGCGCTTTGATGAACTATCTTGCCACCAAAATCATAGATGCCGGGGTGGCAGGTGGGGTCACCCTGCGGAACGTAGATGTGATCGTGGAACTCCAAGACAAACGGATCGCGTTCGACGTACGTCAAGCGTCCGTCGCGGCCCTCGGACAAGATAAGTTTTGGACCGCTACTAGAGCATTTTCGCGTTACATCGGCTCATATCCGGCATGGTCGAAGTAGTTGGC
>CALMGA010000302.1:0-843 GCA_937863205.1 uncultured Beijerinckiaceae bacterium
GTCGTGTGATCGAGATCATGCCGGAGGCGACCGACATCACCGAGCTTCGCAAGGCCGAGGAGGCGCTGCGCCAGTCTCAGAAGATGGAGGCGGTAGGCCAGCTCACCGGCGGCCTCGCCCACGACTTCAACAACCTGCTCGCAGGGATCTCAGGCTCCCTGGAGATGATGCAGAACCGCATGCAGCAGGGGCGACTCAACGACGTCGAGCGCTACATGGCGGCGGCGCAAGGGGCCTCGAAGCGCGCTGCCTCCCTGACGCATCGCCTGCTGGCCTTTTCGCGCCGCCAGACGCTCGATCCCAAGCCCACCGATGTGAACCGCCTCGTTGAAGGCATGCAGGAGATGATCCAGCGCACGGTTGGACCGAGTATTCCTGTTGAGGTGGTCGGGGCCTCCGGCCTCTGGGCTGCCCTCGTGGACCCACCGCAGCTTGAGAACGCGCTGCTGAACCTGTGCATCAACGCCCGCGACGCGATGCCGGACGGGGGGCGCATCACGATTGAGACACACAACAAGTGGATCGACGAGCGCGCCTCCCGCAAGCTCGACATTCCGGAGGGACAGTACCTGTCCCTGTGTGTGACCGACACCGGCACCGGGATGAGCCCGGATGTGATCGCCCGAGTGTTCGAGCCGTTCTTCACGACCAAGCCCATCGGCGAGGGCACTGGCCTCGGCCTGTCGATGATTTACGGCTTCGCCCAGCAGTCGGGCGGGCAGGTGCGCATCTGCTCCGAGGTTGGCGAGGGTAGCACCGTGTGCATCTTCCTGCCGCGCCACTATGGCGACGTCGAGGACGAGGAAGGTGCCGCCAAGCTCGCTGCGCTGGATCGGTCCAATC
>CALMGA010000302.1:853-2412 GCA_937863205.1 uncultured Beijerinckiaceae bacterium
ACGTGGGCCTGCCGGGCGGCATGAACGGGCGGCAGATGGCCGACGCAGCGCGGGTGTCCCGGCCGGACCTAAAAGTCCTGTTCATCACCGGCTATGCGGAGAATGCGGTCCTCGGCAATGGGCATCTCGCGCCGGGCATGTCGGTGCTGACCAAACCGTTCGCAATGGACGCGATGGCGACGCGCATTCGTTCGCTGATCGAGGCTGACCAGGCTGGCCTTCGATGATCTCATATATCAGTTGCATCGACCTGCTTTGATCGTACTTGGAATAAGCGCCTACAAAGGTAGGCCGTCCTTATATGGCTGGTGCATCACTCAAGCAGACCGTGCGGAAACTCGGCTGAGAATTCCTCCTGCTGATGGACCATGGTAGCTTTGCTATGGCACATCTGGTTGGCTCTGATCGGTCACAGCTTCTGCTCCTGCCGGAGACTGTGGACGACTATGTCGGCCCCGACAATCCGGTGCGGTTCATCGAGGCCTTCGTGGATCAGCTCGATCTCCAGGGTGCCGGGTTTGCCCGTGTGCAAGCCAAGGCGACGGGCCGCCCCGGCTACGATCCTGCCGACCTGCTGAAGCTCTACATCTACGGCTACCTCAACCGGGTCCGGTCGAGCCGGCGCCTGGAGGCCGAGACCCACCGCAACATCGAGGTGATCTGGCTGTTGCGGCACCTGAAGCCGGACTTCAAGACAATCGCCGACTTCCGGCGCGACAACCGGACCGCCTTCAAGGCCGTGTTCCGCGAGTTCGTCCTGCTGTGCCGCCAGCTCGACCTGTTCGGGCGCGAGCTGCTCGCGGTCGACGGCACGCGCATCAAGGCGGTCAACAACAAGGACCGCAACTTCACACGCGGTTCTCTCACTGAGTTCATCCGCCGGGCGGACGAGAGGCTGGCGGACTACCTGAAGCGCCTGGACGATGGCGACGACCAGGAGGAGAGCGTGAGCGGCAGCACTGGGAGCCGCAGCGACGACAAGCTGAAGGAGAAGATCGCTGCCCTCCAGGGCAAGCGCGACCGCCACAGGGCGATGCTGGCCGACCTGGAGCGGACGGGTGAAGACCAGATCTCCCTGACCGATCCCGACAGCCGCGCCATGGCGCGAATGACCAAGGTCGGCGTCGGCTACAACGTGCAGATTGCCGTCGATGTGAAGCACAAACTGATCGTCGAGCAGGAGGTCTGCAACCAGGTCCTCGACATGGGACTTCTTGCGCCGACCGTAGAAGCCGCCATGGCGACGCTTGGCGTGAACCGGATCGAGGTGGTGGCCGACAAGGGCTACTTCAAAATCGAGGATGTCGAAGCCTGCGAGAAGGCCGGTGTCACGGCCTACCTGCCCAAGCCGATGCGGGGCCGGCCGTGCGCGAGGGCTTCTTTCCCAAGGAGGCGTTCCGCTATGATCCCGAGAGGAACGTCTACACCTGCCCGGCCGGGCAGACGCTCTCGCCCTGCCGCCGAGGCCGCTCGCGCGACAACGTGAAGATCGACCACGCCAACCCGGCCGCCTGCAAGGGCTGCACCCTTCGCCCACGTTGCACGAAGAGGTACCGGCA
>CALMGA010000302.1:2501-2771 GCA_937863205.1 uncultured Beijerinckiaceae bacterium
CCGTTTGGCAGCGTGCCCCGACATCCTCGACCGTTGGCGTGAGGCTGTCGAGCACCCGTTCGGCACCATCAAGCAGTGGATGGGCCAGGGCGCCTTCCTGATGCGGCGACTGGAGAACGTGCGTGGCGAGTTCAGCCTGACGGCGCTCGCCTACAACATCCGCAGAGCCATCATACTGGTCGGGGTTCCGAACCTGATCGCCGCCACGAACGTGTGAGAGGCTGCGTGCCCCGTCGCGGACCACAGCCGGTCCAAAACCGGCTCCCGGTG
>CALMGA010000303.1 GCA_937863205.1 uncultured Beijerinckiaceae bacterium
GACGATCTGCTGCCGAAACTCCGGCGCGTAGGGTGGACGTGTTTTGGGCATCGGGAAACACCTCGTGCGAAAGCATCATCGGTGTCCACCAAAGCGGGGCAATCCCAGCCAAGGCTTCGAGACGAAAGTGCGCAGCGGTTTCGGACACATCCGACGCGGCACAGCCAGTCAGAACATCGGACCGGATCCGGCTGAGGGTCCGGTGCTGTCAAGCGAGATCGCTGCTGCGCGCGAACGGCACGATCGGGAGTTGACCGAAGGATCTGCGGCTATGTGCCCGGCAGGCGGCGGGTGCTTTGCCCGAATGGTGGCAACGAACCGCAGTTGTGAGTGATCCGAGGCGTGGAGCGGCGGACGGCGAGAGGCATCTTTGGCGAGCGTCAACGCCTGTAAACACTTGGTCCTCGCGGACCGGTCGGCCGGTAGCGCGGTGGCTGCGGCGGCCCGAAGTTACAGGGACTGGGCGCGACCGGATGGTGACCGGCTAGAGATCCTCCCGTGATGGGGCTGAAGCGGAGACATCCTGCCTCGCACGGTGTCATCGCCGTCGCGTAGGCCATCAGACAGAGAACAAGTACCCGGAACACCGTCGATCCCACAGGCTGGAGCCTCGACCCTTCACGTCTATGTCTCTGATACCTCGTTCGCCAGCCTCCGGTCTCTTAGACTTTCGGTGACGAGACCGACGCAGAGTAGATTTGAAGATTTACATGACCCAAGCACGACAATGCGCGTAGTATCAGCGATGGTGGATGATATCACATGAAGTCGGCGATGCCTGGGCGTAGCACTTAATGATGACTGTACCGGCGTTGGCCACGCCCACGCTTCAATCTAAGATACCATGAGGCGAGCGGCGCACGGGTGGTTTGATGGCGGCAAAGCAAGGTGCCATGTCATACCTGCGGAAGTTCCGTCTGTGTTGGATGGTGACCACCCCTGCTCTTTCTTGCAGGACCGGCGACGGCCGGTGTGGGTTCGCGATCGCTCGTTCTCGACTGCTCCGATTTCGCTGGCGATGCCCGGAGTTTCGAAAGAACGGCATCAATCCACACCGGCAACGCGGATGTTTTCCTTGAATAACGCGAGGACACCATTGGTGCTACCTTGTGTCGAGACCTCGGCGCTCGATGATGAGCGCACCCCTACCGGCCTGGGCAAAGGCTGCCGCGATCTGTGGACTGACCGTGAGCCTTCTGCTGAGCGAAAGCCTTGCGGCGAGCGCGACGCCGGGGCAGATGCGCCCAGGCTCCAGGCTCACTCATCAGCCGATCTACTCGCCCGTCCCGGCTTGTCCTTACGGCCGAATCCGGGAGGAAAGCGGGTACGTCAGGCAAGTCAGGACAATCGGCTCGCGGATACGTCGGTGATACCTTGACGATTGTGCGAGCGATTGCAGTTGCGCTTGGCGTTATCATCGGTATCTGCGAATTCATCATCGCCACTGTACTGGTAAACTCTTTGCTGCAGTTCGGTCATCCACCGGAAAACGTCATCGGCGTCGCGCTGCTCATCCTTGCCGGACTCTGCGTACCTGTTCTTACCATCGGCGGATCACTCCTTGGCTCGCGTCGGCCAGTCTTCGGAGGGGTCTTGCTGATCGCCAGCTCTTTGCTCCTGTTCGCGTTTGCGGGAACATCCGGTTATAAGATCATAGTCGCGGAACTTGGTACGTTGCTCGCTGGAATGCTGCTGAGCTTGAACAGCCTCGTCGGCATACGCTATCGAAAGCCGCCATCCGTCCTGCCATGATCGCAGGCTGTCTGTCGATCGCCCCGGCCTCATCACGCCGTTGAGCCCTGCTGACCGTGGCGCCCGGAAATCCGCGCATGACCTCGGCGTCCAGAATGCCGCGAGCGGCCAGATCATCACGATTTCGGCTCTCGCGCCGATCAGCGCCACCGCGGCGTTCGCGCCGGCCCTGTTCCGATCCGGCCGGCAGTCGGCGGCATGGCTCGGCCTTCCGCCGCGCCTGCACAGCAGCGGCAAGGAGCGGCCGTGTCAGCAATCAGGGGTCAGCAAGCAGGGTGACGGCGTCAAACGGCCCGTCATCGGCGCCACAGCGGTGATCCGTGAGCCTCGGCAAGTCCGCGCGCGATGGGATGAGCACGGCCCAGCAGATCAGATCCTCATGCCCATGAAGCGTGCATCGATAGGCCGGCAGGTTCCTCGCCGCCGCCTGCAAGGCGACCTGTTCGTCGTCGCTCAGCGCATCGGGCTTGCTTCCACAAAGCGCTTCACAGGGGCGGCACGCTAACGAAAGTGGATCGGCATGACGAAGGACACCTGCTTGTCTTGCAAGCCAGCCGGCGGTGCCGGAAAGGGCGCGGCGTCCTTGATGAGCAACAGGGCCGCACGGTCGAGCGCGGCGGAGCCGGAACTCAACAACACCCGCTCGGAGGCGAGTTCACCGCGGCGCCCGATCGAGAACGCGATTTTCACCGTTCCAGCGGCTTGCGCCTCGCCGGCGAACCTGCGTTTGGCGTCTTCGATCCGTCGCATCAGCGAGCGTTGCCATAGGGTGATCGCGTGTTTGGAGGCGTGCGGCCGGCCCTCGTCGCCGCTGTCGATCGTGCGCGTCGGGCTTGGCGCATCGGAGCCGTTCGGCGCGCGCTCCTCCTGCGCCTGGGTCGCCGGCGCGACGACCGGGTTGGGCGGGGCCGCCTCCTGCTTGCGGTCCAGCACGGCGGCGGGATCGGGCATCACCGGCGGTGGCTCAGGCGCCGGCTTGGGTTCCCCGACAGGTGTTGGCTTCCGGTCAGGCTTGAGCGGATCGGCCGGCCTGACCTGATCGGGCACCTGCTGCGCCACCGAGGCCTGCGCGGCATGC
Organism: uncultured Beijerinckiaceae bacterium; assembly: GCA_937863205.1. The sequence goes on from CALMGA010000303.1 coordinate 2,831, forward strand.
TGCTCCGGCCCTTCGGGCGCGTCGCTGGCCGGTGACGCCGCCGCCGACGGCAGATCAACCATCACGGCCCTGTCCACCTCCGACGCCTCGTCGTTGGAGGTGCCCCGGCTCAACTGGTAGATCAGGGCGGACGCGACCGCCGCGACGACCAGCATCGCAAGGCCGTAGCGCAGGATATCGAGACCGGGCGACCTCGGTTCGACGAAAAACGTCCGCCGGTCGCGCGCCTCGTTCCAGTTCCCAGGCCCGTTCCCGTCGCCGGGCAATCAGAAGCGCTGGCTGAGGCTGGCGAAGAACCCGCGTCGCTGCCCGTACTGCGGCGCGAACACGCCGATACCCGAACCGTCGCGGATCTCGTAGGTGTGGTCGAGCATGTTGACCACGGCGAAGCGGAAGGTCGTCGGCTTGGCCGAGGGCGACAGCTGGAAATCCTGCAGCAGGCCGAGGTTCCAGGAGGCGTAGTCCGGCACCCG
>CALMGA010000304.1 GCA_937863205.1 uncultured Beijerinckiaceae bacterium
GATCTACGAGCAGGCGCCCTAGCGCGCCTGGGAGCGTTTCCGGTCGCGGGCGCGCAAGCCGCGCGACCTCGCCGTGCTGATGGAGGTCGCGGCCTGGCGCGAGGCGGAGGCGCAGGGCCGCGACGTGCCGCGCTCGCGCATCCTCAAGGTGGACGTGATGATCGAGATCGCGCTGGCCGCGCCGCGCTCGGCCGAGGCGCTCGGCGAGCTTCGCGCCGTGCCCAAGGGCATGGAGCGCCCGCGCGCCGGCATCGACATCCTCGCCGCGGTGGAGCGTGGTCTCGCCCGCGACCCGAAGACGCTGCCGCGCATCGAGCGCGACCGGCGCGGCGGCGGCGGCTCCGCCACGGTGGAGCTGCTGAAGGTGCTGCTGCGCCAAGTCAGCGAGGCGCAGGGCGTCGCCGCCAAGATGATCGCCACAGTCGACGACCTCGAAGCGATCGTCAGCGACGATCGCGCCGACGTCGGCGCGCTGAAGGGCTGGCGGCGCGAGCTGTTCGGCGCCCGCGCGCTGCAGCTGAAACACGGCCGCCTCGCCCTGACGGTGGAGCGCGGCAAGGTGGTCGCGCTGGAATGGCAGGAGCACGAGGGGGCGCCGGACGATGCCCCCGCGGAGGCCGTCGCCGAATGAGGATCACTCCTCGAGCGTGACGGCGAAATCGCGCCCGACGAGCTTCGCCAGCGCCTTCATCCTCCCGTCGAGCCGCTCGCCGGCGAGCGCGGCGTAAGGCCGGGCGAGCACCAGGCCGACACGCGTCTTCGAGGCTTGCAGCCTCGTTCGGCCGAGGACGCCGGGCATGCCGCCGGCGAGCACCGAGGCGACGCGCAGGCAGGCGCCGACGATCTGCGCCCGCTCGATCATTGCCGGCGGCATCAGCGCCTGCAGCGGCTGCGTCGCGGCCTCGTCCAGGCCGACGTAGCGCAGCGTCGCGGCCAGCGACAGGAAGGCGCGGCCGGCGTGGTCGACGCCGGGCAGGATGGCGGAGGACACCAGGTTGAAGCTCTGCACGCCGCGGTAGTCGGGGTGGGCGCGCCAGTTCACCTCCGAGAGGTAGCAGGCGGCGTCGCGCAACCTGCGGTCGGCGCGCGGTTCAGGAAGCCCGAGCGAGGCGACGAAGGTCGAGAGCCAGGCGATCAGCTCATCGGCGTAGTCCGGCGAGCGGGCGAGCAGGCGGTTGAGCTTGGCGCTGGCGGCGAGCAGGGGATCGGTGTCGCGGGTCGCCGGATCGAGCGCCTCGTAGAGCAGGCCCTCGCGCACCCCGTAGGTGGAGATCACGATCTCGCTGGGCTTGGCGCGGCGGATCAGCTCGTCGAGGACCACGGCGCCGTAGGCGAGCAGCGGACGGCGGGCGGCGTTGACCGAGGCGACGGCGACGAGGCTGTTCGCATCCGTGCGCTCGATGAGGGAGGCCAGCTCGGCCGCCTCCCTCGCCGGGATGGCGTAGCCGTGCATCACCATCAGGGGATAACCGCGCTGCCCCATGTGCAGCTTGGCGATCGAGCGCCAGGTGCCGCCCACGGCGAAGAAGGTGCGGCCGGCGAGCGCATCGAGCGCGTCGCAGCGCGCGAGGGCGTCGCGCACGATCCTCGCCGCCGCCTTCCGCGCCTGCTTGGAGGCGTCCATCAGCGCGAGGCCGCCGAGCGGCAGGCTGACGCCCACCCCGGTCCGGCCCTGGCGGATGTCGATGATCTCCAGCGATCCGCCGCCGAGGTCGCCGACGACGCCGTCGGGCTCGGCGACCCCGGCGATGACCCCGTAGGCCGAGAGCTGCGCCTCGCGCGGACCCGAAAGCAGCGTGATCGCGGTGCCGCCGAGCGCCTCGCCGGCGGCGGCGAGGAATTCGGACCCGTTGCTGGCATCGCGCGCCGCGGCGGTGGCGATCACGCGCACGTCGGCGACGCCCATGATCGCGGTCAGTGCGCGGAAGCGCCGCAACGCGGCGAGGGCGCGCTCGACGCCGCCCCGGGGCAGCTTGCCGGTGGAGACGACGCCGTGCCCGAGGCCGCACAGCACCTTTTCGTTGAAGGCCGGCGTCGGCGAGCGGTCGAGGCCGTCGAAGACGACGAGCCGGACCGAGTTCGACCCGATGTCGATGATGGCGACCGGGTTCGGGGCTCCCGCTGGTGCCGGGCGGGCGGCCGGCGGCATCGTGCTCAACGGTTTGTCATCAGGAGTTCACCATCAACGACTCGTCATCGATTCATCTGGCGCTTGGACAGGATGCGCGGCGAGGACTCCTTCAGGCTCTTGCCGCGCCCGCTCAAGGACGGGTTGGTCATGAAGTAGGAGTGCGCGTTGAACGGCTCCTCCCCTTCGCGGGCCTCGACGCGTCGCGAGTTGCCGTCGGGCAGCACCCGATAGGATTGCTGGTTGTCGAGCAGGTTGGCGACCATGATCTGATCAAGCACCTGCTCGTGCACCGTCTTGTTGAGCACGGGCAGCATCACCTCGACGCGGCGGTCGAGGTTGCGCGGCATCAGGTCGGCCGAGGAGATGTAGACGAGCGCCTTGTGGTGCGGCAAAGCGCGGCCATTGCCGAAGCAGTAGATGCGGGCGTGCTCCAGGAAGCGCCCGATGATCGACTTGACGCGGATGTTGTCGCTCAAGCCGGCGACGCCGGGACGCAGGCAGCAGATGCCGCGCACCACGCAATCGATCTGCACGCCGACCTGGCTCGCGCGGTAGAGCGCATCGATGATGCCGGGATCGACGAGCGAGTTGCACTTGAGCCAGACGGAGGCCGAGGCGCCGGCTCTGGCGAAGTCCATCTCGGCTTCGAGATGGTCGAGAAAGCGCTGGCGCAGCGTGACCGGCGAGATGGAGAGGCGTTCCAGTCCGTCCGGCTCGGCGGTGCCGGTGATGAAGTTGAACACCCGACCGACGTCGCGCGCGATCGCCGGATCGGCGGTGAAGAACGAGACGTCGGTATAAATCTTCGCCGTCGTCGGATGGTAGTTGCCGGTTCCGATATGGCAGTAGCTGATGAGGTTCGCCCCCTCGCGACGGACCACCATCGACAGCTTGCCGTGGGTCTTCAGCTCGATGAAGCCGAAGACCACCTGGGCGCCGGCGCGTTCGAGGTCGCGTGCCCAGCGGATGTTCGCCTCCTCGTCGAAGCGGGCCTTCAGCTCGACCAGCGCCGTCACCGACTTGCCGGCCTCCGCCGCCTCAACGAGCGCGCGCACGATCGGCGAGTCCGACGAGGTGCGATAGAGCGTCTGCTTGATGGCGACGACGTTGGGATCGCGCGCCGCCTGGTTGAGGTACTGCACCACCACGTCGAAGGACTCGTAGGGGTGGTGGACGACGAGGTCCTTCTGCCGGATGGCGAGGAAGCAGTCGCCGCCGTTGTCGCGCACGCGCTCGGGAAAGCGCGGCGTGTAGGGCTTGAACTTGAGGTCAGGCCGGTCGAGGTCGACGATCTCGGACAGCTCGTTCAACGCGAGCATGCCGTCGAGCACGAAGGTCTCGTCAGGGACGACGCCGATCTCGTCGGTGACGAAGGCCCGCAGGTCCGCCGGCATCAGGCTGTCGTATTCGAGCCGGATCACCGAGCCGCGCCGCCGCCGCTTCAACGCGGACTCGAACAGCAGCACGAGATCCTCCGCCTCCTCCTCGATCTCGAGGTCGGAATCGCGGATGACGCGGAAGGCGCCGGAGCCGACGAGGTCGTACCCTGGGAAGAGGGCCGGCGTGAACAGGCCGACCAGCGTTTCCAGCGAGACCAGGCGGATCGGCCCGCCGTCCTGCTGCGGCAGATGGACGAAGCGGGCGCTCTTCGCCGGAAGGCGGATCAGCGCCTTCAGCTTCTTGCGGTCGCGCGGGCGGTTCAGCTCCAGCGCGATCGAGAAGCCGAAATTGGGGATGAAGGGGAAGGGATGGGCCGGGTCGATCGCCAGCGGCGTCAGCAGCGGGAAGACGTGCGCGGTGAAGTGCGCCTCCAGCCAGCGCCGGTCTTCGTCGCCGAGGTCGGGCGGATCGACGAGCCTGATGCCGACGGCGGTGATCTCCTCGCGCAACTCGCGCCAACGGCGCTGCTGCTCGGCCGCGAGCTGGGCCACGCCCTCGCGGATGCAGGCGAGCTGCTCGGCCGGGGTCAAACCATCCTCGGAGGGCGTGGTGAAGCCCCGCCGCACCTGCCCGCGCAGGCCGGCGACGCGCACCATGAAGAACTCGTCGAGGTTGTTGGCCGATATCGACAGGAAACGCAGCTGCTCCAGCAAAGGGTGGTTGCGGTTCGAAGCCTCCTGCAGGACGCGCCGGTTGAACTCCAGCCACGACAGTTCACGGTTGATGAATCTCTGGGCGGAGCAGGCGAGGTCGCGGGCGGTCCGGGTCGGAGCGGCGAAGCGGTCGAGCGACAGGTCCGCCGCCAACACCGCACCCTGATCGTTCAGCGCATGCTCGCTCGACCCATCCTCGCTCATGCCATCGATTCTCCTGCCGCCGCGAACCGACGATCTCCGGGGATAGGCCGATCGCGCCCGCGGCAGCAAGCGCCGACGGCCATCACGGCCGGCAAAATAGGGCGGGGACCCTGATCCGCCTTTTCAGGCAGGCCCGCCTGATCCGCCCATCGGAGGATAAGCCGGCGCCCCGCCTCCGGCTTGTGCGGCTCCGCGCCGAAGTGCATCCTGCGATGATGAGCACCGGGCCGGTATAGGCACGATAGCAACGGAGCACGGCGCGGAACAAGCGGCGTCCCGGATCGACAGGCTCCCTTCAGGAGGCGATGATGACGATCGCACGAATCCTCGCGCAGAAAGGGCCGCGCGTCGACACGATCGGTCCGGGGCACAGCCTGCGCGACGCCGTCGACGCGCTTGCGGCCAAGCACATCGGCGCCCTCGTCGTCACCGGCGAAGGAGGCACGCTCGTCGGCATCATCTCGGAGCGCGACATCGTCAGGGCGATCGCCACGCGGGGCTGCGACGCCCTCGACGATCAGGTGTCCACCTACATGACCAGCGACGTCGTCACCGCAGCGGAAGGCGACGACGTGATCGCAGCCGTGCAGCGCATGTCGCAGGGCCGCTTCCGCCACCTGCCGGTGACCGCAGAGGGACGCCTCGTCGGGATCATCTCCACGGGCGATGCCGTCAAGTACAGGCTCGAGCAGATGGAGCAGGAGCATACGGCACTGCGCGAGTACATCGCCGCGGGTTGAGCGACTCGGCGCCGGCCGGCCGACGCTTCACCCGCCAAGCCACTCGGCCCGTCACGGCAGCGCGGGGCGCCGTCGAGAAGCCTGGCTGACGCCCGGTGCGAGAGGCGTGCCACGGCGCCCGCTGCGATGCTGTGACCAGGCGCCCCTCTCGGACGGCTCGCGGGCCGCTGCCGTACCCTGCAGCGAGGCCTAGCGATCCTCCTCGGCCAGGGCCGCGCCGACCTCCAGACCGAGGTCATCGATCGTGTCGCGCTCGATCGCGTTGACGTCCTCGCCGCGCGCCTGGCGCTCCGCTTCCTCGGCAGAGCGGGCGACATTGATCGTGACGTTGATCCCGACCTCCGGGTGCAGCTGGATCTCGACCGTGTGAAGGCCGAGCGCCTTGATCGGCGTCTTCAGGTTGACCTGGTTGCGGTTGGCCGAGAACCCGCCAGTGGTGAGGGCCTCGGACACGTCGCGCGTCGACACCGAGCCGTAAAGGAAGCCGCTCTCGCCGGCCTGCCGGATGATGACGAAGCTCCGACCGTCGAGACGCTCGCCAACCTGCTCGGCCTCGCCGCGCGCTTCAAGATTGCGGGCCTCGAGTTGCGCCTTCTGGCCCTCGAAGCGCTTCTTGTTGGCCTCGGTGGCGCGCAGGGCCTTGCCGCCTGGAAGCAGGCAGTTTCGGGCGTAACCGTCGCGCACCCGCACCGTTTCGCCCATCTGGCCGAGCTTGGCGACGCGCTCGAGAAGGATGACCTGCATGGTTGTTGACCCTTTCCGTCAGTTTTTGCGGACGACGACCGGCTTCTGCCGGTCGCGGAAGGAGAAGAAGCTGTCGAGCAGTCCGACGACGCCCCACAGGAGCAGCGGCCAGGGCGTGATCACGACGAAGG
>CALMGA010000305.1 GCA_937863205.1 uncultured Beijerinckiaceae bacterium
TGATCAACGACGCTACAAGCTTCTCCACACAGATCGACGATGACTTTCTGACGCAAAAGTACTAAGGATTACCCGGGATAGCTTTTCCTTGAACTTTAAATCAGACGGTCCCACGTTCGAACCCCGGCGCGCTCGCCAGCGAAAACAATGATTTAGGCATTTTTCAGCGGGTGCCTGCTTCCCAACGACGATGATTGGGAAGCACGGGCGAGATGTTGCTCAGCACAGCGTCGCGCTGGAAAGTAGCGTCTCGGGCGCACGGAAGGAATCGGCGACGTAACTGCCGGAGGCACCGTCCGTGGCACCGGGCCGGCCAACGGGCGCATGGGTCAAGACGCGGCGCGAGCCTAAGAGGAGGATGCTTCCGCCTGTTCCTCGCCGAGGCGCTGCTCGACGACGGCCTCGCGCTGCGCGACCTCGCCTGCCATTTCGGCCTGTCACTCACCGGCAATCTTGCCAAGAACGATCCCGACCGGCCGCGTGCGTCGGCCGGCAGCGTGGTGGGAAGCGGACGGTGGACCACGGTACCCGAGGCCGCCGAGTCGGCTCCCGCGAGGGCGCCGCCGCCCGCGCTCGCACCTTCGGCACCGAGCCTCGTCGACGATCTCGGCGCCGACGCCCTGAGACGGCTGATGCGGCTTGCCGGGCGGCTCGCCCTGCCCACCGCCACCTTCGGCGCGCTGTTCGTCCCGTCACCCAACGAGGGCGTGTCGGAGGACGGCAGCGTGCTCGACCGGCCCGGCTTGCGCTACCGCCTCGATCGCGACACGGGCGCGCTGCGCCTGTCGAACGTGGCCGACCCCGAGACCTCGCATGCGATGGTGGCGCAGTTCGGCGCCGACGGCGTATACCGCGACGTCGCCACCCGCGTCCCGGTCGCCCGCGCGCTGGGCGACGCAGCCGTGCTCATCGACCTCGATCGCGCGCCGGCGGTCGACACGGACGCGCCCGAGCGGGACGACGAGTCCAAGCTGTGCCCTACGCCGAAGCCGGACCAGCCGGGCGGCCGCAAGCTGTTCGACGAACTCTACGGGCAATACTTGCGCCAGACCGTCAATCCGCAACACCAGTTGTCGCCCGACGTGACCTTCGCGCCGCCGAGCGGCACGCCGTCGGGCTGGGTGCACTACGACGACTGCCGCGGAAGCGATGGCGGGATGATCGAGGCAAAGGGCGACTACGCCGACATGCTCGACTAACCCTACGGTCCGGCCCGGGACCGCCGACATCGGCTACCGTCGCGATGGTCCGGCCGGCACGCTGCTGCTTGCCTGGACAGGACCCGACGGCGACGAGGCCGTGGTGGTCGCGCACAGCCGGGGCGACATCTACTTCGATGGCGCCACAGGCGAACCGCTCGGCCGCGACCTCGGCGGAACGCTCTACCTCGACCTTGCGTCGGTTGAAATCGCCCTGACGCGGGCGTCCGCGGCCGGCGGCGAAGGACGACGGGTCGCAGCTCTGTCCCAAGCCCGAGATCGACAAGTTTGGCAGCGACAAGAAACATGTCCTGGAATACGAGGACGACGCGCACCGGCGTGTCAACACGCTCGCGCCTCTCCCACGCGGCTTCGTCGTGCGCATCGTCGACCCGAAAACGGGTGAATGGCAGTATCCCGACGATTGCTTCCGCTACGCCGGACACTTCGTTGACGGCGACATGAGGGCGAGCGACTTCGCCGACGCCAAAGGTTAGGAGTACGACCGGCTGCTGACGCTGCCGTTCGGGCTAAAACTATGGATCAGCTTATGGATGTCGCGCCACCTGCGTGCCGCCCGGATGTGCGGCGCGAGGTTCAAAATATACTTTGCTGAGCAGGAGGCCGCCTCCCGCGTCCGGGAGGTGTTCATAGATAAGGGGCTCGGCGACATCGCCGTCGGCGTGCTGCCGCCGAGCAGGCCGAAACAGAGAGTACGGCGATGACGGATGAGAACAGGCTCAGGCTGGTTGCCCGCCGCGACCGGTTCTCGGCCGTCGCCACCTGGGGCGCGCGGGCGGAGCCGGCCGAGGCGCTGGCGGCACGCTGGCTCGCCTTCGTCGCGCGGCTGCAGGCGATCGACCCCGCCTTCGCGCACTGGATGCACTGGGCGGAGGACGACGTCACCCGCATCCCGTTCGCGCCGACGCTGCCCGCCCAGCTCGCCCGCGTGCTGGCCGCCACGCCGCGCCACGTCACCGGTCGGCTGGTGCCGACGGCCGGGGTGCAGATGACGAACCATACCGACACCGACCAACTGTCGCGCTACGTCACCGTCTTCATGTCTGGGGGCAACAGTGGCCCCCACAGCCTCCGCAATTGCGTCAGCATCGGCACGAGCGACTTCGCCGCGCCCGAGCCGCACCTCGTCACCTTCGCGGTGTTCCGGCAGCTGGTGCTGGCGCTGGCGGAGGAGTTCGAGGCGAGGCAGGCCTATGCCTGCCCCGCCGACCTCCGCGACCTCTGGCCGGAGGGGCGGGCGGACGACCTGTCGCTCGCCTGGATCAGCTACGTGCCCCGCGCTTCGCTGATCTGGTGACGCCGCCGCCGGGCGTCGTGGTGGAGCGCCGTCCGGACGGCGGATTGCTGATGGCGGCGACAGCGGAAACCTTCGCCCTGGCCAACCCCGCCCACCTCGCCGCCGCGCGCGCCATCCAGGCCGCGCTGCAGCCGTTCAACGCCATAGCCGTGGACGCCGAAGACGGGGAAGTGAGCGCAACAACAATGACGTAGAGGGATCGGCGTTTCCATTCTCCCTGGCGCGCCACATTTCATTCAGGGCCGTTCCAAGTTTCACCCCGGGGAGTGGCGCCGTCACCTGCTGCTATGCATGGGCTCGTCGTGTTTCAGATGGTTCAGCGCGCCAGCGTGAGCCGGAAGCCGAGAAGACTGGCCCAAGTCTAACCCAAGAGCTGCCGCGAGGCCGGCACAGAACAGCGTGGCGACTGAAGCCGCGGTGAGAGGACGCTCAGTCATGTGACGCTTCGTTCCGAAGTGCCACCTTATGGCCGCTCTCTGAAGCGCCCAAGGCGTGGTGCGGCAATCTATCCTCGAACCAGGGCCGTCCAGATGCGCTTCGCCTGCCGCTGAGGACATCCGCCGCAGCGCGAACAGGAAATACACGATGAGCGACATCAGCAAGGTCATGGAAACCTATCTCACCGGACTGCGCAACCAGCACGCGGTCGAGACGCAGGCCATCGGTACGATCCAGAACGAGCTGCCGCGGATGAAATCCTACCCGGAGCTGCACGCGAAGATGGAGGAGGACAAGGCGCGTTCAACGACCCAGGCCGCGCGCCTCGATGATCTGCTCGCCAAGCACGGCACCCGGAAGTCGCTGGCAAAGGAGGCCGTCACCGGTACCGTAGCGACGATCGCCGGCTTCGCCCATGCGCCCTCCGGCGACGACGTGTTGAAGAACGTGCTCGCGGCGATCGGCTTCAAGGCCTACGAGATCGGTTCCTACAAGGTTCTTCTCACCCTGGCCGACGCGGTCGGTGCCGGCGACGACAAGGCGGTGCTGGAATTGTCGATGAAGGAGGAGCAGGAGATGGGCGATTGGCTTGG
>CALMGA010000306.1:0-1364 GCA_937863205.1 uncultured Beijerinckiaceae bacterium
CTCGCGGTCTGGATCTTCCCTCCCTTGCGCGCCTCGAACACCATGCAGGAGGAGCGGCTGGTGTCGGCGGCGAAGGCGAGCGCGGTGAGCCATTGCACCGGCCCCTCCTCGTCGGAGCGGACCCAAAGGGGAATGCCGCTGTGGATCATGTCGATGTTGGTGAGGGTGACGTTGCCGCCCGAGCGGATGAAGACGCCGGCCGCCGACTGGTCGGGATCGAGGTTGGTGCCGCCGCCGTCGTTGTCGCCGATGATCGTCTCGTAGAAATGGTCGGCGCCGTTGCCGTCGATGGCGATGCGGTACTCGGTCACCCGGCGGATCATGCCGTCGCGGGCGTGGAAGGCGCCGTTGGCGTGGTCGTAGAGGCCGCGGAAGGCGTCGCGGATCGAGAAGTCGCGGATGCCGGAATCGTAGGTCCCGTCGAAGACGACGAGCGCGCCGGCGGTCTGCCGCATGCCCTCCTTGAAGGAGCGGAACTCGCAACCCTCGATCCACTTGCCCGTGCCGCCGCGGACGACGAGCACGCCGTCGGTCGGCCCGCTCGGGCGCAGGATCGTGCCGGTGTGGCTCGCGCAGCGCAGCACCGTGCCCTCGCCCCGCATCACGACGTTGCTGACGCCGCGCCACTCGCCGGCCGGCACGAAGACGCAGTCGCCCGCCGCCGCATCGAGCGCCGCCTGGAAGGCCGCGGCGTTGTCGGACCGCGCGAGGGAGGCGCCGTAGGCCGTGACGCTGCGGCAGTTCGCGGCCGCAGGGCCGCTGGCCGCGCCGGCCGACCGCCCGGAGGGCAGCGGAAGGCTTGAACCCTCGCGCTTGCCCGGCGCGCCAGCCAGCAAACCGGCCAGCAAACCGGCGAGGACACCGACGACAAGGAGCACCCCGCCCAGGGGTGGCGCGATCCTCGGCAAGGAGTTCGCCTCCCGACGATCACGGCTTGGCGGCATCACCGGTCGTTCCTCACCCCCTCCATGCGGTTCACATCCTGTCCGCTCGCACCCTCTCCGTCGCCCCGGCCAGCGCGACCTCCCGGTCGGGAGCGGGCGTCGGCTCGCCCCCGCGGACGGGCGCCGTCTTCACCACGCCCCTGCGCAGGATTTGTCGCTGGATGCGCGCCTCCGCCTCGGCATCGCCGACCGGCGCGACGGCGATCTCGATCAGGCCGATGAACAGTTCGCGACCGTGGCGATGGAAGAAGCCGCGGCCGCTGAGCATTTCGACCTCGATCACGCCGTCCGGCCCGACGATGCCGGGGGCGATGCACCAGGTCGGGAGCGAGGAAAGGTCGTCGAAGGAGGTTCGCGTCTCGCCGATCGCTACGGTGCACGCCGCGCACTCGTCGTGGTCCGCCGTCTTCAGGTGGAAGT
>CALMGA010000306.1:1374-3024 GCA_937863205.1 uncultured Beijerinckiaceae bacterium
GTGCCGGCGGCGAGGTCGACCGAGAAGGCGAGGGTGGCGTGGCGCTTCGCGGCCCAGCACCCCCAGGACTCCAGGTCGTACCAGCCGCTCATCCGCGCCATCCGCGCGGTCAGCAGCCGGCGATCCTGCAGGTCGAGCTGCAGGAGCGGGTCATTGCCGAGCGGCACCAGCAGGCCGATGTCCATCTTGCAATTATTGATGCGCCTCGTCGGCAGGCGCTCCTCGCTGCTCCTTTCCACGACCTGGAACAGCTCCTCGGAGAAGTCGCGCCAGGTCTTGGGGCGGAACTCCTTGCGTATGCGCCGCGTCAGCGCGGCCAGCTCCGCGCGATCGGCGAGCAGGCCGGAGATCACCCTGTAGCCTTCCTCGATGTCGAAAGGATTGAAATAGCGGCACATGTCGCCACCAACCTCCGGCATCGACGTCGTGTTGGAGGCGACGCACAGCTTGGCGTAACCGAGGCTTTCGCCGATCGGCAGGCCCCAGCCCTCGGCGAAACTGGGATACACGGTGAACAGGCAGTTCTCGTAGAGGTAGGCGAGGTCGCGATCCGAAATGCCGTTGAAGATGAAGAGGCGCCCCCCGGCGTAATCCGACCCGCACAGTCTTTGCTGCAACTCGTCGATCTGCCAACCCCATTTGCCGACGAAGACGAGGTTGGGGATCTTGCCGTCGAACTCGCCGTGCAGCCGTTCCCAAAGCTGCACGAGGTAGAGGTGGTTCTTGCGGATTTCGAGCGTGCCGACGCAGAGCACGTACTCCTGCCGCGCGAAGGCCACGTACTCCGGCGATACGATGCCGTCCGTGTCGCGGAAGCCGAGCTCGGTCGCGAGCGGCACGGCGGTCACCGGGATTTCGAAGTTCATCCGCTCGGCGAGGTAGCGGCGCACGTCGCCCGCCACGTATTCGGAGTTCGTCATGATGTAGTTCGCCACGGCGAGCACGTCGACGAAGGACTGGCGAAACACGGCGGTGGCGCGCATCTCGACGTATTTCGGATTGTAGATCTGGATCAGGTCGTGAATGAACACGGTCACCAGGGCGCCTTCCTGCCGCAGCAGGTTCAGCAGGTCGTACTTTTGGAAGATCCAGAAGGCGCCGGCGATGACCAGCGTGTCGCCGACCCGCAGCGCGATCTGCTTGCGGCCGGTCCTGATCGCGGCCAGCGCCGTGTCGAGCTGTTCGCGCGACGACTTGCCGATGGCGACGGCGTTGATGGTTTCGGCGAGCAGGTCCTGGTCCAGCTCGTAGATCGAGCTGCCCTGGTAGTCCGGGAGCACGAAGCGGACCTTCGCCGCCCCCGAACGGGCGTTGAAGTCGGCCGCGTGGATCACGAGGTTGGAAACCACGCGCTGGATGCCGCTCAGCGACACGTTCACCTTGAGGTAGTCCATCAGGTCGGTGGCGTCGATGAAGATGCCGTTGGCGGCGGCGGGCAGCGCCAGGGACGATGCGGCGCCGGTGAGCGCCTGCAGCGACAGCAGCTCGTGGAAGGCGGGATTGCCGCTGGGCTGGATGTCGAGCGAGGTGCGGAACGCCTGCACCATCTCGCCCTTGCGATCCATCCGCTTGAGAAGGTGGCCTAACTGCAGGAAGCCGTCGGCATTGCCCGGGTCCAGCGCCAGCGCCTGCTTGTAGGCGGCATAGGCC
>CALMGA010000307.1 GCA_937863205.1 uncultured Beijerinckiaceae bacterium
TGTCGGGCGTCGCCATTGCCAAGAATCCAACCGTCGGCGGCGCGCCGATGTACGCCAACAAGAACATCGTCGAGAACGCCCTCAACTCGAAGGATCACACCACCCTCGTCGCCGCCGTCAAGGCCGCCGGCCTCGTCGACACGCTCGAAGGCGCCGGCCCCTTCACCGTGTTCGCGCCGACCAACGAGGCCTTCAAGAAGCTGCCGGCCGGCACCGTCGACAACCTTCTCAAGCCCGAGAACAAGGGCCAGCTCACGTCCGTGCTGACCTACCACGTCGTACCCGGCAATCTCACCGCCAAGGAGCTCAAGGAGCAGGTCAAGGCCGGCGGTGGCAAGGCCGAGCTGAAGACCGTCCAAGGCGAGCCGCTGACGGTCACGGAAAAGGGCAAGGCCCTCATCATCACCGACAGCAAGGGTGACGCGGCGACCGTGACGATCCCCAACGTGATGCAGTCGAACGGCGTGATCCACGTCATCAACACCGTGATGCTGCCCTGACTGCGGGTGCGGCGGTCGCCGGCGGCGGCTGCGAATTCGTGATCTAAAACACCGGGGCGCGCAACTGCTGCGCCCCGGTTTGCGTGCTGGCACGCGCGGCTCCGCCGAGCGCTTCCTGCCGCAGCAGCCGACCGGCGCAGTCGCCGTCGCGGCGGACGCTGCGCATGTCGTCGAAGATGGCATCGATCAGCAGCTCGTCGGCTGCCCGGCGCCACGCCACCCGCGCCCTGGCGAGCCGCGAAGCGGCGAGGTTCGAGCGGGACCGCGATTCCTGCCGGAATTGCTCCATGGGTCGAATGCTCCAGCACAAGTCCTCGATGGCTTGAGGCTGGGCTGGAATGGTTAACGAAGGCTGTCGCCGGCGCTGCGTCGGCCACGGTCGAAAGCCGCCGCGTTCTTTTCGCGCCGATGTTCAGCCGGCGCGCCCGATCGCCTCGGGAACGGCCGGCGGTTCGGCGCGGTGGCGGCGGGTTTCCTCGCCGGTGCGCGCCGGCAGCAGCACGGCGAAGAAGGCGGGGATGGCGAGGAGATAGGCGCCCGCGCCGAGGTAGAGCACGCTGGACAGGCCGAAGGCGGTGGCCACGATCGGCACCAGCGCCGCACCGATCACCGAGAAGCAGCCGTTGATCCCCCACGCCCACAGGAACATCGTGTCCTTGCGCAAGGTCGACAGCGTCGCCATCGCGGTGGGCATGGGGAAGCCCATCAGGAAGGCCGGCGGGAATACCAGCAGGAAGGAGAAGGCAAGGCGCGCGCCGTAGGGAAAGGTGCCGATGAGGTCGAGCGGCACGTGCAGGAACAGGCCGTAGACGATCAGCAGCGCGGCGATGGCGGCGAAAACAAAGGGCATGGCCGCCCGCGCATGGGGCAATAGGCGCTCGGAGGCGAAGGATCCCAGCCCGGAGAAGACCAGCATGCCGGTGATCATCACCGAGGCCGACACGGTGGCGTTCGACAGGGCGAGCACGAAATCGGCGATCAGGCCGACCTCGACCACGATGTAGCCGAGGCCGAGGCAGGCGAAGTACACGATGGTTCCCGCCTTGCCGGGCGTCCGCGAGAACACCGTGCGCCAGCCGAAGGCGACGGGGATGGCGATCAGCGTCGAGGCGGTTGCCACCGCGATGGCCAGCGTCGCCCATAGGATGAGGTAGCCCCATTCGTCCTGCACCGCTTCCAGCCGGTCGGTGACGCTGCCGAGGTCGGCCGGCTTGATGTAGGCGGCAAAATAGGGCCGGTCGTTGGTCAAAGGGCGCACGTCGAAGACGTAGCGCGAGGCGAAGTCGTCCCAGGTGTCGCGGATCAGCGCCTGCCAGGCGAGGCGGCCGAGGCCGGTCGCCGGAAGCACGGACGGGGAAGCTTCGGGGCCGTCGCCGGGGATCGGACCGGCGTCGTCCGGAGCGGCCGGATCCACCGCGGCGGTGGACGCCGGCGCGATGGCCGTCTGCGCGCCGAAGAGCTGGGCGGCGTAATCCTTGAACAGCTTGGCCGAACCCGACGTGTCGACGACTATGCCGGGAGAGTAGATCTCGTCGAACGACATCTTGGCGGTATGGGCGCGCAGAGCCGCGACCTCGGCGTCGGTGAAGCCGCCCTGCTTGTAGAGGACCGTTGCCGAGGACAGGTAGCTCGACACCACGAAGAACGAGCGCTCCAGCGTCGCGGGATCATGGGCGCGGGCCGCCGCGGCGGCGGTGGCGTAGAGCTTCAGCACGCTCTTGGGCGGCTCCTCCTTGTTCCACAGGGTGATCGAGAGCACGCCGCCGGGCGCCAGCGCGCGCATGTAGCTTTCCATCGCCTCGCGGGTGTAGGCGAACTTTTCCACGATGGGGAAGCCGCCGGGCGAGGACAGGCCGGCGGAATCCGCGAGGCTGAGGTCGATGACGTCGAAGCGCTTGGCCGTATGGGCGAGGAAGAGCCGGCCCTCGTAGTCGATCACGTCGAGGTTCGGCTTGTGCAGGATGTCGCCGGTGAAGGCTTTCAGGGTCGGATCGCTGCGGAAGGCGTGCAGGATCGCCGGATTGCCCTCCGCCACCGTGACGTGGGCCGAGTTGTGCAGCGCCACCGCCGTGGAGATGCCGCCGCCGAACTGCACCACGAAGGTCGAAGGATCGTGCTTGAGGACGAAGGGATAGATCATCGGCAGGTAGCGGAAGTAGTCGGTCTGGTCCGGCGGCAGGTCGCGGATGATGCCGGCCGGTCCCTCGCCGTCGACGTAAAGGCCGAGAAAGGCGTTCTTGGGCATCGTCTTCAGGTTGAAGGCGGCATTGTCCGACAGGCCCGGCGCGAAGTGCAGGTAGGACGAGGAATACACTTCCAGAAAGCCGAAGGGCGTGTCGCGGCTGTACACGCGCTGCGAGTCGGGGAACTTGCGGGCGTAGGACACGCCCTTGTAGTCGGAGGTGGCGAGTTTGGTCAGGCCGAACTCTTCCGGCACGGCGAAGTGCGCGGCGACCGTCAGGGCGGCGACGGCGGCGAAGAGGATGCCCATCCGCCCGCCAGTGCGACTCCCGGTCTCGACGGCGGCGAACCACAGCAGGCTGCCAACGGCCCACAGCGCCAGGGGCGCGAGGATGAGGTCGCCCGGCCGCAGCACGTACATGGCGGCCAGGAACACCAGCCCGCACAGCCCCGACCCGGCGAGATCGGCGAAGTACACCCGGTTGAAGCCGGTGCCCGCGCGCAGGAACACGGTGCCGAGAAAGGTGGCGCCGGCGAGGAAGGGCAGGAGGTAGAGCAGGAAGTTGGCGAGCAGCCGCCACTTCTGGGCGGGATCGGACACGATGAAGATGGCGTTGAAGGGTACCTGCTGCGCCAGCAGGTTGGCGGCCACCGCCAGCGGCCCCAGCGCCATCAGCGAGCCGGCGGCGACGCCGCGCCAGTGCCGCTCGAACCAGGGCCGGGCGACGCACATCACCGCCGACGTGAGCCCGAACCCGAGCATGGCGAGCGACACAACCAGCGAGCCGAAGTGCGCCCACGAGCCGATCTGAAACACCCGCATGATCGCGATCTGCAGCGCGATCACCGAGCCGGCGACGAGGCCGACCGAGCTGTACACCAGCAGGGCTGAGCGGCGGGACGGGCCGGCGTCGGCGAGGAGGGTCAAGGAGGGCTCCGGGATGTGCTCCCCCGCGCGGCAGGGGCGTAGGAACGGCCGCTGGATCAGCGGAAGGCGCGTCGTCTCGATCTTGCCGCCGCGGGACCGCGGCGCGGCAGCCTGCCTCCACCGCCGACGGCGGTTCTCTCACCACGCGTCCCGCGCAGGGGAGAAGCTGCGGCGCTACTTGTTGTGGGTGCCTTCGATCTTGCCGTCGTCGGCGAGCTTGGTGAAGGGCACGAAGGGCACGATGCGGCCGTTGTAGATGTCGGACCGGGCCACCGACACCTGGCCGTCCTTGTCCTGCGACTTGATGATCTTGAGCACGCGCTGCGCGCCGGGCGGGCCGACCGGGATCACCATCACGCCGCCGACCTTGAGCTGCTGCAGAAGCGGCGGCGGCACGTGGTCGATACCGCAGGTGACGATGATCTTGTCAAAGGGCGCGGCCTCCTCCCAACCGTAGTAGCCGTCGGCGTTCTTGGCCTGGATCGCCTTGAATTCGCTGTATCCCTTGCCGATGAGGTCGTTGCGGATGCCGGTGGTGCGCTCCGACAGCGGCTTGATGATCTCGATCGTCCACACCTTGTCGGTGAGGTTGGAAAGATAGGCCGACTGGTAGCCCGAGCCGGTGCCGATCTCCAGAACCTTGTCGCCCGGCTTGACGTCGATCTGCTGCGTCATCCGCCCGACGATGTAGGGGCCGGAGATGGTGACGCCGAAGCCGATGTCGAGAAAGGCGTGCTCGTAGGCGCGGGGCAGGTTCTGCTTCAGCACGAAGGATTCGCGCGGCGTCATCAGGAAGGCGCGCTTGTCCTTCTCATCGGTCAGGTCGCGGTTGCCGACGAGACCGCGGAAGCGGTCGAAACGCTCGGCCAGGTATTTGGGATCCTCGCCGCGCACCTTCTCGCCCCAGGCGATGAACTTGGCTCGGTTCTCCATCGGCGGCGGCTCGGGGGTGCCGGTGGCGGGCGGCACGTCGGCGAAGGCGCGGCTGGCGAAGCACAGCGGCGCGCCGCCGGAAGCGAGCATGGCGGATGCGCCGGCCCAAGCACCGGCCCGGGCGCCCACCGAAGCAATGAAAGAACGACGATCCATAAGGCCTCCGATCTCGCTGCGAACAGATCTTCCAGGGGCGTGCCGCGGGGGCGGACCGCAAGTGGGGCACCGCAAGTGGGGCAGCGCATCCCCGGCCGATACGAGTGTCGCGGCGTCCTGGTGCGGAGGCAAAACACGCGAATGTGAACTATTCGAGGCTGCCCGGCTGCCCTTGCGTAACGGAACGGCTGTCTTGCACGCGGAGGATGCAGCAATGTGGCTGACGCAATGTTGCGTGGTCCTGTTCGTGGAAGCCCATGAAGAGCGGTTCAGCCGTCGAGGCGCCGGAGCAGGAAACCGATCGGCAGCTTTCGGTGATCGCCGCCGAAGTGCATGCGGCGCGTCGCACGCGGCTGCTGTCGCTGGAGCAGCTCGCCGAACTGTCGGGCGTCAGCCGGTCGATGATCTCCAAGGTCGAGCGCGGTCAGGCCGTGCCGTCCACCACCGTCCTGGCCAAGCTCGCCGAAGCGCTCGGCGTCACCTTCTCGCAGCTGATGTCGCATCCCGTCGACCGCGAAGTGCTGGTGATCGCCGCCGCCCGGCAGCCGGTCCTCAAGGACGAGGCGTCCGGCCTGGTCCGGCGCTGCCTGTCGCCGGTCCTGCCCGGACGCGGCATCGACTGGGTGCTGAACACCCTGCCGCCGCGCGGCACCGCCGGGGACTTCGGCGCCCATCGGCGCGGCGTCGAGGAATACATCTACGTCCAGAGCGGCACCCTGAAAGCGGTGATCGGCGCCGAGGTCATCACCCTGCACGCCGGCGACGCGCTGTATTTCCAGGCCGACGCCAACCACGCCTTCACCAACGTCGGCCGGGGCGATTGCATGTACTTCCTCATCATCGACTCCTCGCGCATCCGCCGCTGAGGTCGCGGAGCGCGCGGCCGGTCCCGGAGCGACCCCGCACCCGAGAGCAAGCACCGCCGCATTTGCGGGGCTGGGCTGATGGACGACGCCCGTCCGAGCAGGTCATCGCGTTCTGCCGTCGCCCGTGCGGGTCGAACCAGCCGCCGAAGCCCCGACCGGCAGGCAGGAACTCCGAACGGCTCCGGGCAGCGGACGCATTGCGTGCCGGGTCGGCAAGGCGCCAACGTGGTCTTGCGCCGAGCGGGTTCCTATATGCGTTGCGGTTTCCACGGGGTCGAGCCTTGAGCAACGACGACGGCGCGCCGGTCAAGGAGCGCAAAAGCTTCTTCCGCCGGGTGTTCAGCCAAGCGGAGCCCGCGCCCTCGAAGCCTCCGCGCGTCAAGCCGGACTGGCACCCGCAGTCCGAAGCCGTCGAAGCGCGGCGCAGCCTCACCAAGGGTCTCGCGGAGCCCCAACCTGTCGACCTCAAGCCTGTCGACCTCAAGCCTGTCGACCTCAAGCCGGTCGAGGCCGGGCGGGTCGAGCTGCTTCCGCCCGAATCCCCTGCGATCCCGCGCGAGATGCCGGCGTCCGACACCGTGCCGCGCGCGCCGGCAAGCTTCGCGCAGGTCGAGGCCGCGCCGGTTCTCGCCGGCGTCGCCGCCCCGCCCGCCCTCGACGAGGCCGTCGCCTACCAACCGGTCGTCGATGATCCCGTCGTTGTTGACTCCGCGCCGCCCCCGTTCCTCGCCGCCGAGCCGGCTCCGCCCAAGGCGTCGTGGTGGTCGCGGCTGACGCAGGGGCTCGCCCGCTCGTCCTCCGCGATCGGCACCGGCATCGGCGACATCTTCACCAAGCGCAAGCTCGATGCCGCGATGCTGGAGGATCTCGAAGACGTGCTGATCCGCGCCGACCTCGGCGTCGCCACCGCGAGCCGCATCTGCGAAGCGGTCGGCAAGGGACGATACGACCGCGACGTGTCGCCCGACGAGGTCAAGGCCATCCTGGCGGCGGAAGTCGAGCGGGTGCTGGCGCCGCGCGCCGTCCCGCTCGCCGTGGAGCCGGCCGCCGGGGCGGCCAAGCCCTTCGTGATCCTGGTTGTCGGGGTGAACGGCTCGGGCAAGACCACCACCATCGGCAAGCTCGCCGCCAAGCTCACCGGCGAGGGCCGCCGCGTGATGCTCGCCGCCGGCGACACCTTTCGCGCCGCCGCCATCGCCCAGCTCCGCATCTGGGGCGAACGGCTGGGCTGCGCGGTGATCGCCCGCGAGCAGGGATCGGACGCAGCCGGCCTCGCCTTCGAGGCGATCGAGGCGGCGCGCGCCGACGGCGCCGACGTGCTGCTGATCGACACCGCCGGGCGGCTGCAGAACCGCACCGAGTTGATGGCGGAGCTGGAAAAGATCATCCGCGTGATGCGCAAGCTCGACAAAACGGCGCCGCACGCCGTGCTGCTGGTGCTTGATGCCACCGTGGGGCAGAACGCGATGAGCCAGGTCGAGATCTTCGGCCGGGTCGCCGGCGTCACCGGCCTGGTGATGACCAAGCTCGACGGCACCGCGCGGGGCGGCATCCTGGTCGCCATCGCCGAGCGCTTCGGGCTGCCGGTGCACTTCATCGGGGTCGGCGAAACGGCCGAGGACCTGGAGCCCTTCGCCGCCCGCGACTTCGCCGAAGCCATCGCAGGGCTCGCCCGCGCCTGACGCGAGAGCACAGTGGCGCACGACCTCGCCTGATTCACCCGCTTGTGACTCGCCACCGCGGCCGGGGCGGGGCGTAGTGCCGGCTGAAGCGGTGGACACAGGTGACGGCGGATGGATGTCGGACGACGAATCGGCTGGCTGCTCGCGGCGGCGCTGCCGCTGCTGTGCGCCCCGGCCGGCACGCAGGCAGGGGAAACCGCCCGCATCAGCCGCGTCATCGAGCTGTTCACCAGCCAGGGCTGCCCGAAGTGCCCGGCCGCCGATCAACTCATCGGCGACATCGCCCGCGAGCCCGACACGGTGGCCCTGTCGTTTCCCGTCGACACCTGGGATTACGGCGGCTGGAAGGATACGCTGGCCTCGCCGGCCTCCACCCAGCGCCAGCACGCCTATGCGGCGGCGCGCGGCGACGATCTCATCTACACGCCGCAGGTTGTGGTGGATGGCTTGCAGGCGCAGCCCGGCGCCGACCGTTCGGCGATCGTGCAAACCTCCGATACCCTGAAGGATGATGCGGCGGCGTTGAGAGTGCTGATCAGCCTGAGTGAAGCCAACGGCCGACTCGTCATCGCTGTTGGCGAAGCGACCGGGGCGGAGTCCCCGTCCCATCCCGTTCGTTCTCCGGCTGACGGTCCGGTCGGCGTCTACGTGCTTCGCGTGGCCCGCGCCGCCACCGTGTCCATCGACCGGGGCGAGAACTCCGGCCGCAGCCTCACCTACACCAACGTGGTGCGGGCGATGCAGAAGATCGGCGATTGGGGCGGCGTGCCGGTCCGCTTCGACCTGGTCGACCTGAAAGCCGAGGACGAGGGTTACGTGGTGCTGCTGCAGGCCGGTACGCCGGTCAGGCTCGGCGCCATCCTGGCGGCGGCGAAGACCCCGGGCCTGTAGGCCGGCGCGGCTTAGAGCATCGGATCGCATATCGGATGCGATCCGATGCTCCAAGTCGTTGTGCCGCATCGGACTGATCCGAAAACCGCTGCGCACTTTTCGGTCCGATGCTTTAGGGTCAGGCTTCCGTTTGGATCACGTGGATCTCGAATCCGAGGCCGTCGAAGGCCACCGTGCGCCGCCAAACGTGACACCGGTTCGGCACGTCCTCGAACGGCGCGCGGGAGGCGGCCTGCTGCAGCTTGGCGCGAAGGGCGTCGGTGAAGCCGGGAAACGCTGTGAGTGGCAGGTCGGTGGTCCAATCTTTCGTGGCGGCCCTGGGATTGCTGACCCGGCTTTGCGCGATGTAGCTGCGCCCTTTGTGAACCACGACGCAGGTGTAGAGCGGCACGCCTAACTCGCCTGCTGCGGACAACCGGACCGGATCGCCGTGGATGACTGGAACGAGCGCCGGCCGTACAGGAACACCCAGGCCGGTGGTTTGGTGTCGGCGAGCAGGTGCGCCCGGCCCTCGCCGATCCGATCGGCGGCGAAGGCGGTCGCCGCCGGCCCGCGGGCGGCGCGCAGCGTCGAGCCCGGCCGGTCGATCACCGCGAGCGGCACGGTCTCGACGATGAAGCGCCAACGCTTCCAGCGGTGCAGGTCGGCCAGCGCGTCGGCGCCCATCAGCCATACGAAGCGCACCGAGGGCGAGCGGGCGACAAGGGCGGCGAGCACGTCGCAGCTGTAGGTCGAGCCGAGCTTTTGTTCGTAGGCGGAAACGGCGATGCGGGGATGGGCGGCGACCCGGGCGGCGGCCGCCATGCGTTCGCCGATCGACGGCAGGCCGCGCGTGTCCTTGAGCGGGTTGCCGGGGCTTATCAGCCACCACACGGCGTCGAGGCCGAGCCGGCGCAGGGCGATGAGGCTCGCCGCCCGGTGCCCCTCGTGCGGCGGGTTGAAGGAGCCGCCGAACAGGCCGATGCGCTGGCCCCGCCCGTGCGGGGGCAGGCCGGCGAAGCTGCGGGACATCATGCCCCCGCCGTCATTGGGATGAAGGAATCACCGGGGAAGCATCACCTCGTCACGGCCGCACCTGCCCGTCGCCGTGAACCCGATACTTGAAGGTGGTGAGCTGTTCCACCCCGACGGGACCGCGGGCGTGCAGGCGGCCCGTGGCGATGCCGATCTCGCCGCCGAAGCCGAACTCGCCGCCATCGGCGAACTGCGTCGAGGCGTTGTGCAGCACGATGGCCGAATCGACCTCGCGCAGGAAGCGCGCGGCGGCGGCGGGATCCTCGCTCACGATGCAATCGGTGTGGCGGGATCCGTAGCGCTCGATGTGGGCGATCGCCTCGTCGAGCCCGTCCACGGTCCTGACGGCCAGCACGGCATCGAGGTACTCGGTGCGCCAATCCTCGGCGGTGGCGGGGATGACGCGGGCATCGAGGGCGCCGGTCGGCACGTCGCCGCGGATCTCGCAGCCGGCGTCGAGCATCGCCGTCACCAGCTCGCGGCGCAGCGGCGAGTCCGCGTCGATCAGCAGGGTTTCGGCGGCGCCGCAGACGCTGGTGCGCCGCAGCTTGGAGTTGCGCAGCACGGCCAGGGCCTTGCCGCGATCGGCGCTGGCGTCGACGTAGACGTGATTCACCCCGTCGAGGTGGGCGAAGACCGGCACGCGCGCTTCCGCCTGCACGCGGGCGACGAGGCTGCGGCCGCCACGGGGCACGATCACGTCGACCGTGCCGTCGAGACCGCCG
>CALMGA010000308.1 GCA_937863205.1 uncultured Beijerinckiaceae bacterium
CACCACGCCCGCGACGTGCCAGAGCGGCCGCGCGCTGCTGCGCCGCCGCCGGCAGTCCCACGCCACCCCGGACGCCGCGCGACCCCAGGCGCGGTCCGCCTCCGGGAACGGAGTCGTGGATGTTGTTCACCACGACCCGGTTGCCGATGAACACGTTGCTGCCGAAGGGAACCCCGCCGCCGAAGCCGCCCACGAAGAAGTAGTTGTTGGCGGGAAAAGCCACGAAGTCCGGCGGATCGGCATAGGCCGGCAAGGCCGGGAAGGCCGGCACGGGCAGAAGGAACAGCTCGTCCGGCGGCGGCGGAGGCGGCAGATCGAAGATGCCGGCGGGTGGCGGCGGCAGCCAGTAGGCCGGCGGCGGCGGAGGCGGCGCGCCGTAGGCGGGATCGCCAAGCTCGATCGCCGGCGCCTCGATCAGCGCCAGCTCGTCGGGCGGCGGAGGCGGCACGTCGAAGGGGATCGGCTCGGTTCCGGTTGGCGGCGCGGCGGGGGCGGACAGCTGGGCGAGGTGCTGGCGGGCAACGGCCGCGTGCGGCCCTTTGCCGTACCGCCCGAGGTAGGACCAATAGGCGGCCGGCGTATCGACCGATGCCGCTTTGCGCCACGTCACCGCCTCGCGGCGGGCGGCAAGCAGGACCCGCGACCGCTTGGCCAGCGGATCGCGGGGAAAGGCGGCGCCGAAGTCGCCGTAGGCCTGAACGGTGTCGCGGGCGAGCGCGGCTGTGAAGGCTTGGCTCGCCGGCAGATCCTTCAGCGGCTTGGTCAACAGATCCGCCGCCTGCGCGGGCGTCGCGGCGGGTGGCGGCGCGTCCTTGCCGGCCGCGAGGAAGCGGAATGACGCATCGGCCTTGGACACGTCCCACGGCACTTCCGCGCCCTGGCTGTCCGTGCTGACCCGCAGGCGCACGCGCTCGAAGATCTGGTCGGGCGCGGCACCGGCCTCGCGCAGTTCGCTGGCGAGCGCGAGGGCATAGAGGCCGAAGTTGCCCTTCCCCACCGGCGCCACGGTGCCGGGCGCGGCATTGAAGGCGACAAGCGAGCCCGGACCCGTGTCGATCAGCGAAAAGCCGCCGATGGTGCTGCCTTCGACCTGGAACGGCGCCTTGTAGGCGGCGTCGAAGACCAGGAACCGGGCCCTGAGGTTCAAGGAGGCGAGCGGATCCGTCAGGTCGGACAGCCGCACGGACTGGACGGGGATGTCGGTTGCCCCTGAAACAACGGCGCCGATGGGCACGTAGTAGTTGTTGTCGCCGTACTGCAACCCATATCCGGAGAGGTAGACGAAGGCGACGGTGTTGGGTCCCGCGTCGGCGACGCGCTTCAGGAAATCGGCGTAGGATTGCCGCAGCGTTTCGCCGTCGAGGTCGCGGGCACCGATCACCTCGAAGCCGCCGGCCTGCAGCGTTTGCGCGATCAGGCCGGCATCGTTGGCGGCGGTGGGCAGGGCGCCCGCCGCGTAGCTTTCGTCGCCAACAACGAAGGCGATGCGCTTTTCCGGCGGGTTGGTTGTTTGCCCGGTCCCGGCGGGCGCGTCCCGGGGCGGCCCGTCCTCGGCCCGGGCTTGCCAGCCCGCCCAAGGGAAGGCCAGTGCCATCAGGACGACCAGAAGTACACGCATGAACGGGTCTCGTGATGTGACGACGCGGTCGTTAACGCTCAAAGAGGCGGATGGGATCACAAGCCTCGCCTCCGTGAAAGTTAACGAGGTAAACGATATCCGAGGTGGTCGTGCACGCCATGGCAGCGGCATTGTGCCGCCAGATCGACCGATGGACGCGGCCCAGCGATAGGGATGAAGATGACGGATCAAACGGCCGACGCCGGCCATGTCGTTCCTGCAGCCGCCGCCGCGCCGCGCCGCGCGCCGGTGGTCCGCCACAGCGCCTGGGTCCGCGTGACGCACTGGATCTGGGTTGTGGCGCTGCTGATCCTGTTCAGCAGCGGGCTGCAGATCTTCAACGCCCACCCCAGCCTCAACTTCGGCAACACCACGACGTTCGACCCGACCGCCACCGGACCCAACCGTCTCATCCTCAACATCGACAACAACAACGCCACCGGCATCACGCAGGTGCTCGGCCACACCTTCGATACGACCGGCGTGCTCGGCGTGTCGCAAACGGGCGACGGCCTCGCCGCGCGCGCCTTTCCCAGCTGGATCACCCTGCCCTCCACCCAGGACCTCGCCACCGCGCGGCGCTGGCATTTCCTGTTCGCCTGGGTGCTGGCGTTCAATGCGCTGGCCTACCTCGTCTACGGCCTGGTGAGCGGCCACATCGCCCGCGACCTGCTCCCGCGCCTGCGCGAGCTGGCGTCTCTTCCCCACGACGTCGTCACGCACCTGCGGCTGCAATTCTCGCACGGGCCGGAGGCGCCGCAATATAACGTGCTGCAGAAGCTCACCTACGTTCTCGTGCTGTTCGTGGTGCTGCCGGTTCTGGTGCTGGCCGGGCTTGAAATGTCGCCACGCATCGATGCCGCCCTGCCCTGGCTGGGCGTCGTGTTCGGCGGCCGCCAGAGCGCCCGCACCATCCACTTCCTGATGGCCTGGACGCTGGTCTCCTTCGTCGCCGTGCACGTGGTGATGGTGATCGTGTCCGGCCTCGGCAACAATCTGCGCTCGATGATCACCGGCCGGGCGGCCGCCCCGTCTGATCCTGTCCGAGCCGATCCCGGCTCGTCCGAGCTTGCGACGAGGGAGCTGACGACGTGACCATGAAGCTTGATCGGCGCCTGTTCGTCGGCGGCGCCGCCGGCTTGGCCCTCGCCGGCTGCGACCGCCTCGCCGCCGGCCGCAACGGCGGCGAAGCCCTCGACCTCGGCAGCACCCTCACCTACGAGGCGGCGCTGGCCCTGCCCGAAGGACAGCTCGCGCCGGAATATCCCGTGTCCGAGATCAGCAAGGTGTTCAAGCCCAACGGCTCGATCGATCCCAAGGACCCGGTCTACAAGAAGCTCGCGGCGGAGAAGTTCGGAAGCTTCGCCATGGCGGTCGGCGGCCTGGTCGAGCATCCCCGCTCGTTCACCCTGTCCGACCTCAAGGCGCTGCCGGTGAGGACCCAGGTCACCCGGCACGATTGCGTGGAAGGATGGAGTTCGATCGGGCAATGGACGGGCGTGCCGCTCCACGAGGTGCTGGCGCTGGTGAAGCCCAAGCCGGAGGCACGCTTCGTGGTGTTTCACTGCTTCGACCGCTACGCCACCGACTACACCACCGAAGCCGCCGGCGCGCTCGATAACGACACGTCGCCGCTGTTCTACGGCTCGATCGGGATGCGCGACGCCCTTCATCCGCAGACGCTGCTCGCTTATGCCATGAACGGCGACGTCCTGCCGGTGGAGCATGGGGCGCCGGTGAGGCTGCGCGTCGAGCGCCAGCTCGGCTACAAGAACACCAAGTACATCAACTCGATCGATCTGGTGGCGAGCTTCGAAGACCTTGGCCAGGGCAAGGGCGGGTTCTGGGAGGACCAGGGCTACGAATGGTACGGCGGCATCTGAGCCGCCGTTCCAAGCCGGATCATCTCGCGCCCGTCCGGGGCGCGGGCTCGTTGCCGGACGGAAAGGCTTGCCGGCACGAAGGGTGCACGGGATAAGCGGCAACGCGCGCGAGCCGACGCGCCGCTGCCAGGAATTGCCAGCATGCCCTGCCGCCGATGTTGACGGTTCCCCAACCTCCCAGGCCCCGCTCGCTGCTGCGGCGCCTGGGGTTCTCACGGCTCGTCGTCGACCAGTGGATCCGCCGCGGCGTGTTTCTCCTCGGCGGCCTGTGCGTGGGAGCCGTCGCCGTGCTGATGGCCCTGCTCGCCGACCGGGCTCAGGATTTGTTCCGCCGTGTGCTGGACCATTGGCATGCCGCCGCCTACCTCGTCGCGCCTGCCGGTTTCGCCCTGTGCGCCCTGCTGGCCCGCACCGTTTTCCCCAACTCGCAGGGCAGCGGCATTCCCCAGGTCATCGCCGCCCGCACCATCGACGACCCCGACAAGCGCACCGCTTTGGTGTCGCTGCGCACGGCCTTCGGCAAGGTGGTGGTGATGATGCTCGGCCTGCTCTGCGGCGCGTCCGTGGGGCGCGAAGGGCCGACGGTGCAGGTCGGGGCCTCCATCATGGGCTTCATCGGCCGCACCGCCCCGGTCGCCTACCAGCAGAACCTGCTGCTGGCCGGGGCCGCCGCCGGCATCGCCGCCGCCTTCAACACGCCGCTCGCCGGCATCGTCTTCGGCATCGAGGAGCTGTCGCGCTCCTTTGAGGCGAAAAGCAGCGGCCTGGTGATCGGCTGCATCATCGCCGCCGGCGTCACCTCGCTGGCGATCCTGGGCGACTACACGTATTTCGGCTCCACCGCCGCCGCGATGCCGCTCGGCCGCGTTTGGCTGGTCGTGCCGGCGATCGCCGCCGCCGGCGGCCTGCTCGGCGGCCTGTACAGCCGCATCGTGATCTTCTGCCTGATGGGCGATCCCCAGCGCCGGCTGCGCGGCTTCATCAAGGGCCGGCCGATCCTGTTCGCCGCGCTGTGCGGCGTCGGCGTCGCCCTGTGCGGCTCCCTCGGGCACCAGTCCTCCTACGGCACCGGCTACGAGGAAGCGCGCGCCATCCTGCACGGCACCGGCGATCTGACGCTGCTGTTCATGCCGGCGAAGTTCCTGGCGACGGTGTTCTCCACGGTCAGCGGCATCCCCGGCGGGCTGTTCGCGCCCTCGCTCTCGGTCGGCGCCGGGCTGGGCCTGGAGTTCCACGCCCTGTTCACGAGCCTTCCCATCGGGGCGCTGGCGCTGATCGGCATGTGCGCCTACCTCGCCGGCGTGGTGCAGACACCGATCACCTCCTTCGTCATCGTTTCCGAAATGACCCAGGACCACGCCATGATCATTCCGCTGATGGTGGCGGCCCTGGTCGCCGACGCCGTGTCCCGCCTCGTCTGCCGGGACGGGCTGTACCACACCCTGTCCCACGCCTTCATGCCGCCGACCGCCACGCCGGCGGACGGCACCGCCGCCGAGCCGGCGTGAGCCGGGACGAATCGGGCGCGCAGGCCGGGCTGGCCTTCGATCTCGACTTCGCGGCGACGTCGGGGCAGCTGGCCCGGCTGTCGCCGCTGGTCCGCCGCATCGTGGCGCCCAACGCCGGGCCGATGACGTTTCGCGGCACCAACACCTACGTCGTCGGGCACGGCGACGTTGCCGTGATCGATCCCGGCCCGGAGGGAGCCGGCCACGTCGAAGCCCTGCTCGCCGGGCTCGGCGGCGAGCGCGTGGCAGCCATCCTCGTCACCCACACCCACCGCGACCACTCGCCCGCCGCCCGGCTCCTGCGGGCGCGCACCGGCGCTCCCGTCATCGGCTGCGCGCCCTACGCCCCGTCCCGGCCGCCGCGCGGCGAGGCCGAGACCGCAGCCCTCGCCGCCTCCAACGATCTCGACCACGTTCCCGACCGCATCCTCGCCGACGGCGAGGCGATCGCCGGCGCCGGCTTCACCCTGCAGGCGGTGGCGACGCCCGGCCATACGGCGAACCACCTCGCTTTCGCCCTCGCCGAGGAGCGGGCCCTGTTTACGGGCGACCACGTCATGGCATGGTCGACCACGGTGATCGCGCCGCCGACCGGCGCGATGGGGCCGTTCATGGCCTCGCTCGACAGGCTGCGGCTGCGCGAGGACGCCGTGTACTGGCCGGGCCACGGCGGCCCGGTGCGCCAGCCCCAGCGCTTCGTGCGTGCCCTCCTCCACCACCGCCGGCAACGCGAACACTCGATCCTGACGCGGCTGGCGGCGGGCGATACCACGGTCGAGGCCATAGTCGCGGCCACCTACGAGTCGCTCGACCCCCGCCTGCGCCGCGCCGCCGGACTGTCCGTGCTGGCCCACCTCGAAGATCTCTGCGCGCGCGGGACGGTAACGACGGATGGCACCGGTTACGTTCTCGCCTGAGAACCGCCTCAACTGTCGTCGACGCCGTCCTCGATGTCGGCGGCGAGCGCGTCCACCCGCGCGGCATTGGCGCCGGGCTGCTCCTGCCAGGACGTGCGCGCCACCGAGCGGATGTCCACCCTGGTGCGCTCGCCGAGGCCGCGCAGGCGCAGGGTGAGGTCGGCGGGGAAGCCCATCAGCGCCGGCTTGATGATCACGTCGATATGTCCGGTGGCGAAGTTCACCGGCGCCGCCTCGTCGACGATCTGCCAGCCGCGGCGCTTGATGAGCTTGTGCACGACTTCGCTGACGTCGCCGACCTCGGCCTCCAGGTCCAGGGTCTGCAGGTCGGGGTAGAGGCGCTTCTGCAGGGCGACGTCGGACCTCGTCATCGTCGGCGGCGGGGTGATGCCGTGACGCGCGGCCAGCGCGAGGGGCGTCGACAGGAAGGTCGGCGGATCGTCGGTGCTGGTCGACACGTCGGTCAGCATCGGCGCCGTGCGCGCGTCCACGGCGAGGTAGGTCGGATAGGCGAACAGCAGCAGCGACAGCGCGAGGCCGGCCAGCGCCAGGCCGACACCGCGGAACCCGGTGACCCAGATCACCGCCATCGCGACGAAGCTGAAGAAGATGGCGAGACCGGCCAGCGCCAGCGCGCCCCCCTCGATGGCGAGCGCGGGCCTGGCGTCGAGGCCCTTGCGCGACAGGGCAATGCCGATGACCGCCACCACGAGGGCGAAAACGGCGATGTTGCGGCTCCACATGGCGGAGCGGGCAAGCGGATCTTCGAGGATGGGACGGCGCATGGCTTTCGGCGGTACGGCGGAGGGCAAATGCCGGCCGAGAGATCATCCGCGAATAGGGGACGCAAGCCAAGGACTTCGCGCGATCCAGGAGCCTCGCTCGTCCGGCACGAACCGGGCGGACCCGTCGGCGTCGGGCCGGGGGCGATGTTCTTCCCGCGCGAACGACGGTGCGGAGGCTGCCGGGCCACCTCACCGGCGCAGCCGCGCCGCACGCCGTTGGCCGCAGCCATCTCGGTTGCGACTCTGATCACGATCTTGACGAGGGAACCTCCGCACCGTCCTCAGAAACGGCATCAGGATGTCGGGGAAATGCTGCAATACGAATGCGATGCGTCTCCGCTTTCACGCCGAGCGCGAGGGAGGCGCCGCCCCGGCCTCGCCCCGCCCACTGACGCGCCTGACGATCTCGTCGGAGCACGCCTGCCGCTTTAGCGCAGCCTTAACCGAGGTTCGCGATGTTCCCTATCGGAAGCCTTCAGGCTTTCCCACCTGCCGCGTCGATGAGGACCTGTTCCATGGAGTTCATTCCCAGACCTGCCCCGACCCCTACGGCCGAGGCTCGCCGGCACCATCTCCGCGGGATCGGTGTGGCGGCGGTTGCGGCCGCACTTGGGATCGCGGAGGGTGCGCCCGCCCATGCATCGTCCGTCATCCCCGCCGATCCCAGACAGGCGCGACCGCAGCGGGCGGCCTGAACCGTCCGGTCCCACCGGCGCGGCAACCGGGCGATGGTGAACCGCCGGCTTTTTCTCCAGGGCGGCGGCCTGCTGCTGTCGGGCACCGGCGCTTACGCCTGCGGAATCGAGCCCGGCCTCCGTCTCGATGTCACCCGCTACGCGCTTACGCCGCCGGGCTGGCCGCCGGATTTCGCCCTCACCTGCGCGGTGATCGCCGATCTCCACGCCTGCGAACCCTGGATGTCGGTGGCGCGGATCCGCTCGATCGTCGCTGCAACCAACGCCGCGCGGCCCGACGTCGTCTTTCTGCTCGGCGACTTCAGCGCCGGCCACCCCTACGTCACCGGCACCGTTCTGCCCGCGCAGTGGGGCGAGGCGCTGGCCGCGCTGAAGGCGCCGCTCGGCGTCTTCGCCGTGCTCGGCAACCACGACTGGGCGCACGGTCCGGCCTTCACCGATCCGGGCGACGACGCCGGGTCGGTCCGCCGCGCCCTGCGCGACATCGGCGTCCGGCTGCTGGAGAACGAGAGCGCGCCGGTCATGCACCGGGGTCGTCGCTTCTGGGTCGCCGGCCTTGCCGACCAACTCGCCACCCGCGACCGGGCCGGGCACCTGCGGCTGCGCGCCCGGCGCGACTGGCGCGGGCTCGACGACATCGACGGCACGCTGGCGCAGATCCACGACGACGCGCCGGTGCTGCTGCTGGCCCACGAACCCTACATCTTCCCACAGGTGCCACGGCGCGTCGCGCTTACCCTGTGCGGTCACACCCATGGCGGTCAGGTCGACGTGCCGGTGCTGAGCGCGTGGCGGCAGGCCCCCTTCACTGGGCCACGCCACGTTTACGGGCACGTCGTCGAGGACGGGCGGCACATGGTCATTTCGGCCGGGCTGGGCACATCCTTCGCGCCGGTCCGCTTCTTTCGCCCGCCCGAGATCGTGCTGCTGTTGCTCGGGCGTTCCCCGGTGGTCTGAGCGAAACCTTTCGGGCGGCCAAAGCCTTACCCGCTCAGGTTCCACCCGCGCGAGGATATCTTGGCCACGCTTCTTCTCCGCCACGCCTCCAGC
Source organism: uncultured Beijerinckiaceae bacterium (assembly GCA_937863205.1). The sequence goes on from CALMGA010000308.1 coordinate 8,457, forward strand.
CTCGACCACGATACCGGCCCCCACCACGTGGAGCGTCCCGACCGCATCCGGGCGATCGACGCCGCCTTGGCCGATCCCCGCTTCGACGCGCTGATCCGCGAGGACGCGCCCTGGGGATCGCTCCGGGACATCGTGCGCGTCCATCCCCGCCCCTATGTCGAGGCGATCGAGGAGGCCGTGCCCAAGACGGGCAAGGTGGCGCTTGACGGCGGCGATACGGTGATGAGCCCCGGCACCTGGGCGACGCTGCTGCACGGCGTCGGCGGGGCGACCTGCGCGGTCGACAACGTGATGAGCCGGCAGGTCAACAACGCCTTCGTGTCGATCCGCCCGCCCGGCCACCACGCCGAGCAGCAGACGCCGATGGGTTTCTGCGTCTTCAACTTCGCCGCCATCGCCGCCCGGCAGGCGCAGGCGATCCACTCGGCCGGCCGCGTCGCCATCGTTGACTTCGACGTGCATCACGGCAACGGCACTCAGGCGATCTTCTGGTCGGATCCCAGCGTGATGTACGGCTCGACCCACCAGATGCCGCTGTTCCCCGGCTCCGGCGCGGTGGGTGAGCGGGGCACCCACGACCAGATCGTCAACGCGCCGCTGCGCGCCGGCGACGACGGCGTGGCGTTCCGCGAGGCGTGCGCCAAGATCCTCGCGCGGGTCGACGGCTTCGGCCCCGACCTCATCATCATCTCCGCCGGCTTCGACGCCCACTGGCGCGACCCGCTCGGCAGCCTCAAGCTCAACGAGGGCGACTACGTCTGGGCGACGGAAAAGCTGATGGCCTTGGCCGCCAAGCA
>CALMGA010000309.1:0-1089 GCA_937863205.1 uncultured Beijerinckiaceae bacterium
TCATGCCGGAGGCCGCGAGAAGGCAGCCGCCCGCCAGGGCCAGCGCCAGGAAATGCGGGGACTTCAGCGGCATCGGTGTTCCTTTCAAGACCTTCCTCCCCTCTACCCGGGGAGGCGTGCTGATCGCAGAGCCGGGCAGGGGGCACCAGGGCGTCCGGGAGGACGTTCGCGCTCGTCCGGCGACACGGCAAGCTCTTTACCCCGTATTGAGGCGACATATGGGCGGCTTCGCCCCTGACAAATCCGCGCGAACCGCTTCGCGGCGATGCAACGGCGAGCGGCGCGGTTCGCGAAGGAGCATGCGAATCGGCGGGCGATCGTTTATTCCGGTCGTCATGGAGTTCGCCGCTGCCGCGTTCCGCTTGATGCTCCGCGACCTTGGGTCGGGGATGACGCGCTTCGCCGCCCGGGTGGCGGATCTCGCGCCCGCTCGCGCCGCATGACGCCCGGACTGCCCGGGGTCGAGGAGCCCTTCGCCGCGAGCGGCCTCGACGCCCTGCTGACCACCGCCGCCGATAGCAGCCCCGACCACGTCCTCCTTTGCGACGATGACGGCCCAACGACGGCGCAGGTCCTGGCGCGCCGTGTCCATCGCCTCGCCGCCCACCTGCGGCTTGGCGGCCTGCGCGGCGGCGAGCGGGTGCTGATCCTCGCCGGGCCGCAGACTGCCAGCGTTGTCGCCCTGGTGGCGACCCTGCGAGCCGGCCTCGACCCCGTTCTCGTGCCCTGCAACCTGGGTCCGGTGGAACTCGCCGCCGCCGCGCAGGCGGCCGATGCTGCGGCGATGATCGGTCCCTCGCACCAAGGCGGCCGCGATCTCGGCGACCTTTACCTGTCCGCCGCCGCCGTCGCGGACTCCATCCGGGGCATCCTGACCCACGGGCCCGGTCTGGTCGACGGCGCCGCCGACGTGTCCGCTCGCACGCTCGACGCTCCCGGCGAGGTCGCGCTGGGCGGTCCGGCGGCGGAGGTGTCCGGCACGGTCGAGTCCGCCGCCATCGCCACCCTCGCCGGTCCGGCTTCGGCGCCGCAACTCGTGTTCCGCTCGCAGGTCGCGTTGTTCGCCGATGCCCTTTCGCTCGTCGAGCA
>CALMGA010000309.1:1099-18183 GCA_937863205.1 uncultured Beijerinckiaceae bacterium
GCATGGCTCCTTCGCACCCGCTGATCTCGCTGCTGCCGCCCTGCACCTTGGCCGGTCTCGTCGGTGGCCCCTTCGCCGCGTTCGTGGGCGCGTCGCATCTCGTCCTCCACGGACCTTTCGCCGCGCGGCGCTTCCTCGCCCACTGCGACGCTGCGCCGGGCTACCACCTTGTCGTGCCCGCCGCCGTTGCGCAGCGGTTCGCCGAGGGAGCGCTCACCGCCGGATTGGCATCGATGATCCTTGTGTCGCGCTTCGCGCAGCCCGACGCCTTCGTTCTGCCGCCGGCGCTGCGCTGCGAGCGTCCGAGCATCGATCTTTACGCCTTCGGCGAGGAGGTCGTGCTCGCGCAGCGCCGCAGGGACGGCGTCGCCGAGCCGCCGCGCCGCATCGCCGACCGCAGCGCCAGCGAGGGGCTTGGCGCCCGCCTGCATCGCGCCCAGGCGGAGGAACGCGCCGGAAGCGCGGTCGATGCGTGGGTGCAGCGTGCCGATCCCTTCCGCTGAGGCTCGCAAGTGCCCCATCGAGCGCCTCGCGGTCCGCATCCCTTGAAGCTCGTCCTCGCCAACAAGGCCTATTCGTCCTGGTCGCTGCGGCCCTGGCTGCTGATGCGCGTCCTCGGCATCGCCTTCGACGAGGTCGTGATCCCCCTCGACCAGCCCGATACGGCGCAGATCATCCTGGGCTACAGCCCGGCCGGCAAACTGCCGGTGCTGCTCGACGGACCCGCGCGGGCGCCTCTGCGGGTGTGGGAGTCGCTGGCGATCATCGATCACCTCGCCGCGGAGCACCCCGAACAGGCGATCTGGCCGCCCGACCGCGCGGCGCGGGCGCTGGCCCGTTCGCTCGCCGCCGAGATGCACGCCGGCTTCGCACCCCTGCGGCGCGCCCTGCCGATGAACATGCGCCGCGCGCCAAGGCCGCCCGCCTCGCGCGACGACGCGACAGCCCGCGCCGTCGCGCTCGACATCGCCCGCATCGAGGCGGCCTGGGCCGATGCGCGCGCCCGCTTCGGACACGGCAGCGGCCCCTTCCTGTTCGGCGCCTTCGGCGCGGCCGACGCCATGTTCGCGCCCGTGGTGAACCGTTTGCACGCCTATGCGCAGCCGGTCTCGCCGGCCACGCGCGCCTACATGGAGGCGGTGATGGCCCTGCCGGCCTGGCGCGACTGGCAGACCGCCGCAACGGCGGAAGGCTGGCGGCTCGCCCGCATCGACGACGTGTAGTCCCCGTGGGGCCGCTTCAGGGCGGACCAACGGCGATCGGGCTACCCGACGTTTGGCGCTCGGCACGGGCGGCCTGCCACACGTCCCACGCCGCACCGGCGTTGAGCAGGCCGATCACGCAGCCGGTCACGAGATCCGGCCAGGTGGCCCGCGTCAGGCTCGTCAGGCCGGCGGCGGCAAGGATCGCGGCATTGGCAAGGGTGTCGTTGCGCGCGGACAGGAAGGCGGCACGCAACAGGCTGCCGCCGACCTCGCGGTGGCGAACCAGCAGCCCCGCACAGACCGAATTGACCGCCAACGCCGCGGCCGCCGTCAGGCCCAGCGCACCCGCCGCCGGAGGGGTCGCAACCTCCAGGCGCACCCAGGCCGTGACCACCGTCGCCAGCGTCGGGGCCAGCAGGACGCCGGCAAGGGCGCCGCCAAGTCGCGACCTCGCCCGCGCCGACCAGGACAGCCCGACGACCACCAGAAGGTTCAACGACGCGTCTTCAAGGAAGTCGGCACAATCGGCAAACAGCGATACCGAGCCGATGAGGGACGCCACCGCGGCCTCGATGGCGAACATCGACAGGTTCAGCACGATCACGAGGCGCAGGGTGGCGCGCAGGGCGGGCGGGAATGCCGCCGGCGCTTCGGATGCCGGCGGCTCGCTGCCGTTCACCACCCTTCGTCCGACCGTGAGACGCAGAAGCTGACGAGATCCGTCACGGCCGGGCGATTTCCCCAAAGAACTGGAACATTTCGCCGGTTTCGCAGCTTGTTGCGGCATTGCTCAAGCTTGAACCCGGTTGCGGAGCAAGGTCGACCGTGAACCCCATCGTTCTGATCTTGATCATCGTCCTTGTTCTTGCCACAGTGGGTGGCTTCCCTTCAGTCGGGTTGCTCAACGCCGGTTATTTCCCCTCGGGTATCGCCGGCGTGCTGGTACTTGTTCTGGTTATCCTGCTGCTAACCGGACGGCTCTGACCTTTCGCGTGTCAGATCGATAGTTTCACCGCTCACCAGCCGCGCCGCCTAGCGAGAGCCAACGCGACGGTTGGCTGCGCAGTCATTCCTGACGCTGAGTCGTCTTGTTCGACTCTTCCATCGTCGGAGGCTCGTCGACCTGATCGGGACGCGGCTTGGGGCTGCCACCACCCATCTGGTTGTACTGGTCATCGGTGGCATCGTCGGAAAAGGGCTGCGCTGTCTTCACCTTCGGGTGCGAAGCCGGCGTCTCGCCGAGCCGGTCAGTGGAAGTCGGAGCATCCTTGTTCATTCCATCTCCTTCCAACTCCCTCCTCACCGGCTGACCCAGGCGATCGAGGCGAGCTGTACGCTCTGAGCGGCGGCGACGAGGTCGGCGATGTCGACGTACCCCGCATCGTGTTCATCGAGGAGCCGCTTCAGCTTGGTCACCTGACCATTGCTGAAGCCAACCGTCGCGCAGGCGGCGTAAACCTCCCTGGCATAGGCGAGGCCGTCTTCAGCCCTCGATGTCTGTCCGGTCATATGTCATCAACGGACGCGCCCGTGAATCGTTCACGTTGGTGGTTGCGACCGGCGGAGTGTGGCTTTATCGTGACAGGCGGTCGTGGACTGGCGAAATTCGACCACATCGCGGCTTGGCATCTCGTTTCCCGTGCACGGTGACGATACAACGGACCGGATCGGGACGAGCCCCGCTCGACATTCGACGGCATCTCAAGCCCTTGGAAAGGATTCCCAACATCATGAAGAAGCTGATCGCCGCAAGCCTCGTCGCCGGCACGACGCTGACCTTTGCCGTCAGCGCCCGAGCCGTGGACTTTCCCGCGACGCCGATCAACCATGGCGCCCCGACCAACCTGCCCGGGGAGACGCTGATTCCCGGCCTCACCGAAGCCATGACGGTCGTCAACACCGTCACCCAGCCGATCCTGCAGCCGATCCTGGCGCCCATGCCCGCCCCGGTCGCCGAGCCCGCACCGCCGATGCGCCGTCGCTTCGTGCGCCACTCGTCCAAGCGCCGGTTCGCGATGAAGAAAAAGATGATGAAAAAGATGTCCTGATCGGCGCACCACCGCCCGCCACGCTTCGGCCGGATAACAAGCAGCCCTTTCGCGGATCCTACGCGAAAGGTGCGACCGCTTTCGTTGCAATGCGAGGCCCCAATCCGCGGCATCGATCCACGTGGAGTGTGCTGATGGGACGTCGCCGGCGCGTGGATGCCGCCTCGGACGCTCAGCTCGGTCCCGACTCGGCCGACGTTTCATCGAGCGCAGCCGCCTTGTTCGCGCGCTTGCGCCGCCAGGGTGCGTCGACCTCCCAGTCCCCGGCCATGATGCAGCCGTAAGGCACCACCTCGTCCTTGACATCGGCAAGACCGTAGGCGGCGATCTGCGCCCGTACCGAGGCCGCGTTCTTGTAGGCCTGCGGCAGTTCGGACCTGTCGATCCTGCCGCAGAAGAAGCGCGCGTCGATCCCGGGCGGCAACTCGGGCTGCTGCTCGCGCAGGAAGCGCGAGCGGCTCATGTTGCGGCCGGCGCCGTGCGGCGCGAAGCCGAGCGCTTCGGCGCGGTCTCGGTGAGAGGCGATCAGGATCGGCTCCGCCATGTTGAGCGGGATCAGCGTGCGTCCGTCATCGTCGGGCGAGAAGCCACTCCAGGACGGCGTCGCGCCCTTGCCGTGGTAGTACAGCCCGTCGTCGCGCCGGAACACGAAGTTATGCTCGTTCCAGAAGCGATCGGCCACGCCGGCCCCGATCGAGCGCGCCACGAGGTCGTGGATGGCGAAATGGCTGGCCCGCGTCCAGGCGCGCACGGTTTGCAGCGCCGCCCAGTACGCCTGCCCAAGCTCGCTGGAGGCGACGATCCAGCTGTTGTGGTCGGGCACCCGCGGCGCGTGAATGGCGGTGTGCTTGCGCGCCGCCGCCATGCCGCGCTTGTAGAGCTGCGCCCCCAGGCCCCTCGACCCGTGGTGGGTCACGAGCGCCGGCTGCCCGGTCGAGCGCAGGTGACCGACATAGGCGAAATGGTTGCCGTCACCCTGGCTGGCAAAGTGCCCGAGCGCCAGAGTCTCCAGTCCGGCGAGGAAGCGGTTCGCCGTTACGTCCGCCATGATCGCGTTGGGCGGGGCCACCATCCTGGCTCGCCCGCCCGGCCCGAAATGCGTGCACGCCGCGACCGCATCGAGGATGAGCTTGGGGTCGTGCGCGCGGGCGAACACGGTGAGCGCCACCGAGCAGCAGATATCGGCCGAATGGAAGCCGGGATGGATCGCATCGCGCGCCGCCACCGCGCCGCCGACGGGGATCGTGCCCATCGCCGCGCCCGAGGGACAGGCATCGGGCATCACCGCGCCGGCCTCGACCGTCGGCACGCGCAGCAATGCGTCCATGTGCCCGATGACGGCGGCCCGGTTGGCCTGCTCGTCGGGCGTGTCCGCATCAAGGAAGATGCCGAAGGGCAGCGCGTTGGTGCGCAGCATCGCTTCAACCGGCCGGGTGGATTGCAGCGGCGCCAGTGCGGTGCGGATCGCGGCCTCGTCCGCACCCTCCCGTTGCAGGCGATTGGCGGTGGCCAGCATGGTCTTGAACTTGTTGCCGGGCTGGAAACCCCAGTCGATCAGGTTGTTGCCGGTGATCGGCGACGTCATGGCACTCGCTCCAGCCTTCAGGTGCGACGTACCGGCGCAACGCTTCGGCGCGAAATCATGGGTGTGAAAATCCCCGCGCTGCCGATCAACGCGCAACACGGCGTCCTCGACGGTGTCTCCCGCCTGGGAGCCGCGCCTGAAACATGGGCGCGACCGTCGAGCCCGTTCGGGTGCGCACGCCGCGACGTCCTCGACATCGCTGGGCTCCCACACCACCGACCCAGTGGGCGACCGCTCAGGAGCCGGCACGCAGCAGGGCGAAACCCGCCATGATGAGAGCGGCGCCGACTACCACCGCGAGTGTGGCGTAGCGGATCCCGATCGGCGCCACGCGCCGGCAAACGCGCGAGAACAGTCCGGCGACAAGCAGATTTTCGATCACCTCGCTGGCCGTCAGCAGGATGGCTGCCCCGATGACCACGAGAACGCCGGCCAGCAGCGCCATGCTTCCCTCCGCAACGATGCCGGCGGCGCTGCGTGCGCAACCCTCGGGGTTGCCGCCAGCGAAGCGACATCGACAGTTCACGGCAGCTCGCGAGGCGGCGCAACCCCGACCTTGGGATAGCCGCGATCCGTTCACGGAAAAGGTCGGTCAGCCGCTTTTCGCGAGCGCCTTGGTCAGCTCGGGTATCACGGTGAACAGGTCGCCCACCAAGCCGAAATCGGCGACCTGGAAGATCGGTGCCTCCTCGTCCTTGTTGATGGCGACGATGATCTTGGAGTCCTTCATGCCCGCGAGGTGCTGGATGGCGCCGGAGATGCCGACCGCCACGTAAAGCTCCGGCGCCACGATCTTGCCGGTCTGCCCGACCTGCCAATCGTTGGGGGCGTAGCCCGCGTCCACCGCCGCGCGCGAGGCGCCTACCGCCGCATGCAGCGCGTCGGCGAGGGGCACGATGAGCTTCTCGAAATTGTCGGCGTTGCCCACCGCACGTCCCCCCGACACGATCACCTTGGCGCCGGTCAGCTCCGGCCGCTCGGAGCGGGCGAGGGCGTCGCTTTCGAAGCGCGACACCTGCGGGTCGGTAGGAGCCGCCGCCACCGGCTCGACCGGCGCCTCCGCGGTGCCCGCTCCGGTGGGCGCGAAGGACGCCGTGCGCACCGTGAGCACCTTGATCGCATCGCCCGACCGAACCGTCTGGATCGCGTTGCCGGCGTAGATCGGGCGCTCGAAGGTGTCGGGCGCGACCACCTTGGAGACGTCCGAGACCTGCATCACGTCGAGCAGCGCCGCCACGCGCGGCATCACGTTCTTCGAAGCGGCCGTGGAGGGCGCGACGACCGCGCCGTAGCCGCCGGCCAGCTCCACCAGCAGCGCCGCGAGCGGCTCGGCGAGGGCGTGCGCGTAGGCCGGGCCGTCGGCGACCAGCACCTTGGCGACGCCGTCGAGCCTGGCCGCCTGCTTCGCCGCCTCGCCGACGTTCTCGCCGGCCACCAGCAGGTGCACCGGCTGGCCGAGCGCCACGGCGGCGGTCAGCGCCTTGGCGGTGATGTCCGATCCGAAGGATGAACCCTGGACGTCGGCGATGAGAAGGCTGGTCATGACACGGCTCCGGCGGCGGTCAGCTTGGTGACGAGATCGGCGACGCTGGTCACCTTGGAGCCGGCCTGCCGCGCCGCCGGCTCGGTCGTCTTGAGCACAGTCAAGCGCGGCGCCACGTCGACGTTGTGGTCGGCGGCGCTGCTTTCGGCGATCGGCTTCTTCTTGGCCTTCATGATGTTGGGCAGCGAGGCGTAGCGCGGCTCGTTGAGCCGGAGGTCGGTGGTGATCACCGCCGGCAGCTTCAGGCTCAGCGTCTGCGCGCCGCCATCGACCTCGCGCGTCACCGTGATCGTTTCGCCCGACATGTCCAGCTTGGAGGCGAAGGTGCCCTGGCCCCAGCCGAGCAGGGCTGCCAGCATCTGGCCGGTCTGGTTGCAGTCGTCGTCGATGGCCTGCTTGCCCAGGATCACCAGCCCCGGCTGCTCCTTGGCGACCACGCTCTTCAGGATCTTGGCGACGGCCAGCGGCTCCACCGCCCCTTCGACCTTGACCAGGATGCCGCGGTCGGCCCCCATCGCCAGCGCGTTGCGCAGCGTTTCGGTGGCCTGCTGCGGCCCGATCGAGACCGCGATCACCTCGCTGGCCGCACCCTTCTCCTTGAGGCGCAACGCTTCCTCGACGGCGATCTCGTCGAAGGGGTTCATGCTCATCTTGACGCCGCCAAGCTCCACGCCCGACCCATCGGGCTTGACCCGGATCTTCACGTTGTAGTCGACCACCCGCTTCACGGGCACAAGGATCTTCATGTGTCGGCCCAGGATCAACTTGGAGGAAACGGGAAAGTCGCGCGTATCACTTGCGCGCCGTGCGTTCGATGGGCCGATACCGGACGACGCTTTCAAGGAAGCGCGACCCGGCCAGACCACAGCCCACTCGACCGGCTCCATCGAGCAAAGGTCAACTCGAACGATCGGGGGATGAGCGAAATGGTTGCGCTGGCGCGGAGATGCTGTACGTCTACCCTAACGTATACGTCAAGCGCTTCCTCTATAGGTCATAGGGCGCACCAATCCTCGCGAGGGCCGCGATGCTCGACAGGATCACCAATGGGATGACACCGCGAGCCGTGGGCGCGCATGCGACTCTGGCCGACATCGCCGCGCGTTTTCCCCGCAAGCCGGCGGTGGACTTCATGGGGCGGCGCTGGAGCTATGGCGAGATCGGCGTCCTGGTCGAGCGCGTCGCCGCCGGCCTGCAGAAGGCCGGCGTGGCGAAGGGCGACCGCGTCGGGCTGTGCCTGCCCAACACGCCCTACAGCGTGGTCGCCTATCATGCCGTGCTCAAGGCCGGGGCCGTGGTCGTCAACTACAACCCGCTCTACGTCGAGCGCGAACTGGAGCATCAGATCCGCGACTCCGGCACGACCGCGATGTTCGCCATCGATCTCGCAGACATCCACGCCAAGGTCGCCGCCGCCTGCGCCAGGGCCGGGGTTCGCACCCTGGTCCTGTGCCGGCTCGCCGATGTGCTGCCGCGGGGCAAGGCCGCCCTGTATCGCCTGCTCAGGCGCAAGGCGCAGGCCCGGATGCCGGTTGTCGGCGGTGGCCTCGCCCACCTCGACTTCACGGCCCTCGCGGCGCCGGGGCAGCCGTTCCAGCCCGTGGCCACAGCCCCCGACGACATCGCCGTCCTGCAATACACCGGCGGCACCACCGGCACGCCCAAGGGCGCGATGCTGACCCACGCCAACATCCTCGCCAACACCGAGCAATGCGTCGCCTTCGACCCGACGCGGCAGCCCGGCGAGGAACGGGTGCTGGGCGTGCTGCCGCTGTTCCACGTGTTCGCGATGACGGTGGTGATGAACTACGCCGTGCGCATGGCGGCGGAGATGGTGCTGCTGCCGCGCTACGACCTCGCCGCGACGCTGAAGGCGCTGCTGCGCACCAGGGCGACCGTGTTCCCGGCGGTGCCGACCATCTACGGCGCCATCGCCAACCTCGCCGAGGCGGAGAAGCGCGACCTGTCCTTCGTCCGCCTGTGCATCTCCGGCGGGGCTCCGCTGCCCCAGGAGGTCGGCTCGCTGTTCCAACGCGTCACCGGCGCCCGGCTTGTGGAAGGCTATGGCCTCACCGAAGCGTCCCCGGTGGTGGCCTGCAACCCCGTCCGAGGCACGGCCAAGGTCGGGTCGATCGGCCTGCCGCTGGCCGATACGGTGATCGAGATCCGCGATCCCGTGACGCGCGAGCTGATGCCCACCGGTGCCAGGGGCGAACTGGTGATCCGCGGCCCGCAGGTGATGCGCGGCTATTGGAACAAGCCCGACGACACCGCCGCCGTGCTCGACGCGCACGGGCTGCGCACCGGGGACATCGGCCTCAAGGACGAGGACGGCTACCTTTTCATCGTCGACCGCATCAAGGACGTCATCCTGTCGGGCGGCTACAACGTTTACCCCCGCACCATCGAGGACGCGCTCCACCGGCACCCCGACGTGCGCGAGGCGGTGGCCATCGGCATTCCCGACGCCTATCGCGGCCAGTCGGCCAAGGCCTTCGTGGTGCTGCGCGAGGGCAGCGCGACCACCGCGCCCGACCTCGACCGCTTCCTCCACGATCATCTGTCGAAGATCGAGCGCCCCAAGCTGATCGAGATCCGCACCGTTCTGCCCAAGACGGCAGTCGGCAAGATTTCGCGCAAGGACATCCTCGCCGAGGAGGCCGAGCGCGCCCGGCGGGCGGCGGCATGACGATCGTTCTCGACGCTGGCCTCAACGCCGGCAATCTCAACGCCGGCAATCTCGACGCCGGCAAGCCGGCGTCCGAGGGTCGCCTGCCTCGCGAGGAGGCGGAGCGGCTGCTGTCGGTGAGCGATCTGGCGGGAGAGCTCGGCATCACCGCCCGCACCCTGCGCTTCTACGAGGACCAGGACCTTATCTCGCCGCGCCGGGTGGCGAGCGCGCGGGTGTATTCCAACCGCGAGCGGGCGCGCATGATCCTGATCCTGCGCGGCAAGACGCTCGGCTTCTCCATCCGCGAGATCAAGGATTATCTCGATCTCTACGACGCCGATCCCCGGCATGAGACGCAGACCCGTGCCCTTCTCGCCAAGATCGGGCAGCGCCGCCGCCTGCTGGAAGAACAGCGCGGCGCCATCGAGCAGGCCCTGGCCGGTCTCGCCGACCTCGAACGCGACGCCCGCGCCCTTCTCGACGGTTCGGGTGGGGAACACGATCCATCCTGACCCTCGATACCGTGCCGCCGGCCCGGCCGCGCATCATTCCAAGGAGGTTTCCATGAAGAGCATCGTCATCGCCGGCTACGCCCGCTCGCCTTTCACCCTGGCCAAAAAGGGCGCGCTCACCCGCGTGCGGCCCGACGATCTCGTCGCCGACGTGGTGCGCGCCCTGGTGCAGCGCACCGGCATCGACCCCGCCGAGATCGAGGACCTGATCCTGGGCTGCGCCTTTCCCGAGGGCGAGCAGGGCCTCAACATGGCCCGCCTCGTCGCCCTGCAGGCCGACCTGCCGCTGTCGGTGGGCGGCGCCACGGTGAACCGCTTCTGCGGCTCGTCCATGCACGCCATCCACATCGCCGCCGGGCAGATCGGGCTCGGCGCCGGCGAGGCCTTCATCTGCGCCGGCGTGGAAAGCATGACCCGCGTGCCGATGGGCGGCTACAACCCGATGCCCAATCCCGTGCTCGCCGCCAAGCGCCCCGGCGCCTACATCGGCATGGGCGAAACGGCGGAGAACGTCGCCCGCCGCTGGCAGATCACCCGCGCCGCGCAGGAAGAGCTGGCGCTGCGCTCGCACGCCCGCGCCCACGCGGCGCAAGCCGCCGGCCGCTTCACCGACGAGATCGTGCCCATCGCCACGAAGGCCGGCACGGTGGATGCCGACGGCTGCATCCGCCCCGACACCTCCAAGGAGGCGCTGGGCGGTCTCAAGCCGGCCTTCGACACGGACGGCTCGGTCACCGCCGGCACCTCTTCGCCGCTGACCGACGGCGCGGCGGCCGTGCTCGTGTGCTCGGAAGAGTTCGCGAGCCGGCACAACCTGCAGCCGCTGGCCCGCCTCGCGGCGGTGGCCGTGTCTGGCTGCGAGCCCGACATCATGGGCATCGGCCCGGTGCAGGCCTCGCGCAAGGCGCTGAAGCGGGCCGGCATCGCGATGAACCAGATCGACGTGGTCGAGCTGAACGAGGCTTTCGCCGCCCAGGCTCTGGCTTGCATGCGCGAACTCGGCATCCGCGACGAGACGCTGAACCTCGACGGCGGCGCCATCGCGCTCGGCCATCCCCTCGGCGCCACCGGGGCACGCATCACCGGCAAGGCGGCGAGCCTGCTCAAGCGCGAGAACGGGCGCTACGCGCTGGCGACCCAGTGCATCGGCGGCGGCCAGGGCATCGCCACGGTTCTGGAGCGCATCTGATGGAAAGCGTCGGCAACATCAGAAAGGTCGCGGTGATCGGCTCGGGCGTGATGGGCTCGGGGATCGCCGCGCAGGTCGCCAACGCCGGCGTGCCGGTGCTGCTGCTCGACATCGTCGGCAAGGGTGCCGATCGCAGCTCGATCGCGCGCGGCGCCATCGACAGGATGGCGAAGACCGATCCCGCGCCGCTGATGGCGCCGAACAACGCCAAGCTGATCACCCCCGGCAACCTGGAGGACGATCTCGCGGCGGTGGCGGACTGCGACTGGATCGTCGAAGTCGTGCTGGAGCGCCTCGACGTGAAGCAGGACCTTTACCGCAAGCTCGACGCCGTGCGCCGTCCCGGCACGCCGGTGTCGTCCAACACCTCGACGATCCCGCTGGCCTCGCTGACATCAGGCCTGCCCGAGGGCTTCGCCAAGGACTTCCTCATCACCCACTTCTTCAATCCGCCGCGCTACATGCGCCTGCTCGAAGTGGTCACCGGCCCGCAGACCGACCCGACCGTCGTTGAGCGCATCTCCGCCTTCGCCGACGTGGTGCTCGGCAAGAGCCTCGTCACCTGCAACGATTCGCCCGGCTTCATCGCCAACAGGCTCGGCGTGTACTGGCTGCAGCGCGGCGTCATCGATGCCATCGACGGCGGGCTGACCATCGAGGAGGCCGACGCGGTGATGGGCCGTCCGTTCGGCATCCCCAAGACCGGCGTGTTCGGCCTCATTGACCTCGTCGGCCTCGACCTGATGCCGCACATCAACGCCAGCCTCGGCGGCCTGCTGCCGAAGACCGACGCCTTCCACAGGACGGTGCGCGACCTGCCCTTCCTCACCAAGATGATCGCGGACGGCTACACCGGTCGCAAGGGCAAGGGCGGCTTCTACCGCATGAACAAGGCCAACGGGGCCAAGCTCAAGGAAGCGCTCGACCTCGGCTCGGGCACCTACGGCGCGGCCGGCATCAAGCAGGTCGAGGACTTGAAGGGGGTGGAAAAGGACCTGCGCCGCTTGATGTCCGGCAATTCCAACCTGAGCCGCTACGCCTGGGCGGTGATGGGGCAGACGCTCGCCTACGCCGCGAGCCTGGTGCCGGAGGCGGTCGGCGACATCACCGGCATCGATGAGGCGATGCGGCTCGGCTACAACTGGAAGCAGGGTCCCTTCGAGCTGATCGACAAGGTCGGCGCGGGCTGGCTCGCCGAGCGCCTCCGGGCCGAGGGCCACGAGGTGCCGGCGCTTTTGCAGCAGGTCGGCTCCGGCACCTTCTACCGCGTCGAGAACGGCCGCCGGCAGTTCTTCGGCCTCGACGGGCACTACCACGACTTGGTGCGCCCGGACGGCGTGCTGCTGCTCGAAGACATCAAGCTGGCGTCCAAGCCGCTGCTCAAGAACGGCTCGGCGGCGGTGTGGGACCTCGGCGACGGCGTCGCCTGCTTCGAGTTCACGAGCAAGAGCAACGCGCTCGACGAGCAGATCATGGACCTGCTCGGCAAGACGATCCGGCTGGTGAAGGAGCGCTTCAAGGGCCTCGTCGTCTACAACGAGGGCGGCAACTTCTCCGTCGGCGCCAACATCGGCCTCGCCCTGTTCGCCGCCAACATCGCCGCCTGGAGCGAGATCGAGAAGCTGATCTTCGCCGGGCAGTCCACCTATCAGCAGCTCAAGTACGCGCCCTTCCCGGTGGTGTCGGCGCCCAGCGGCATGGCGCTCGGCGGCGGCTGCGAGATCCTGCTGCATTCCGACGCCGTGCAGGCCCACGCCGAACTCTACGCCGGGCTGGTCGAGTGCGGCGTCGGTTTGATCCCGGGGTGGGGCGGCTGCAAGGAGATGCTGGTGCGCTTCGCCACCGACCCGAAGATGCCGCGCGGGCCGATGCCGCCGGTGGCCAAGGTGTTCGAGATGGTGTCCACCGCAACCGTCTCGAAGTCGGCGGCGCAGGCCCGCGACATGAAGATCCTGCGCGACGGCGACGCCGTAACCATGAACCGCTATCGTCTTCTCGCCGATGCCAAGGCGAAGGCGCTGGCGCTGGCCGTCGACTACAAGCCGCCCGAGCAGAAGACGATCCGCCTGCCCGGCGCCGCCGGCCGCGTCGCCCTCAACGGGGCGGCGGCCGACTTCCACAAGCGCGGCATCGCCACCGACCACGACGTCACCGTCGCCGCCGGCCTCGCCGAGGTGCTCAGCGGCGGCGCGGCCGATCCGATCGACGACCTCGCCGAGGGCGACCTGCTCGCCCTCGAACGCTCGGTCTTCCTGCGCCTGATGAAGACGCCCGCGACGCTGGCGCGCATCGAGCACACCCTGGAAACCGGCAAGCCGCTGCGCAACTGAGCTCCACGCTCGCCCGACCACGCTGGAGGACATTCATGCAAGTCTACAAGGCCCCCATCCGCGACATGCGCTTCGTGATGGGCGAGATGCACGACATGGCCGAGTTCGAACGCCTGGGCTTCGCCGACTGCAACGAAGAGCTGGTCGATACCATCCTGGAGGAGGCGGCGAAGTTCTGCGAAGAAGTGCTGCTGCCGCTCAATGCGCCCGGCGACGTCGAGGGCTGCGCCCTTGAGAACGGGGTCGTGCGCACGCCCAAGGGCTTCCCCGAAGCCTACGCCAAGTTCCGCGACGCCGGCTGGACGGCGATCAACGCCGATCCGGCCTACGGCGGGCAGGGCCTGCCCGAAAGCCTGGGCAAGATGGTCGAGGAAATGACCTGCTCGGCCAACATGTCGTTCGGCCTCTATCCCGGCCTGACCCACGGCGCCTATGTCGCCCTGAAGGCGCACGCCTCCGACGAGCTGAAGGACCGCTACCTACCCAAGATGGTCAGCGGCGAATGGGCCGGCACCATGTGCCTCACCGAGGCGCATTGCGGCACCGACCTCGGCCTGCTGCGCACCAAGGCCGTGCCGGCCGACGACGGCAGCTACGCCGTTTCCGGCTCGAAGATTTTCATCTCGTCGGGCGACCACGATCTCACGAGCAACATCATCCACCTCGTGCTGGCGCGGCTTCCCGACGCGCCGGCGGGCGTCAAGGGCATCAGCCTGTTCCTGGTGCCCAAGCTCGTGCCGGGCGCCGACGGCCGCCCCGGCACCCGCAACGGCGTCGACTGCGTCGGCATCGAGCACAAGATGGGCATGAAGGCCTCGGCCACCTGCCAGATCAACTTCAACGCGTCCAAGGGCTGGCTCGTCGGCAAGCCGCACAAGGGCATGCAGGCGATGTTCGCGATGATGAATTCGGAGCGCCTGTCGGTCGGCATCCAGGGCCTCGGCGTCTCGGAAATCGCCTACCAGTCGGCGGTAGCCTACGCCAAGGAGCGGCTGCAGGGCCGTTCCCTCGCCGGCCCCAAGCACCCGGACAAGCCGGCCGACCCGATCATCGTGCATCCCGACGTGCGCCGCAGCCTGATGCGGATGCGCGCCGACACCGAAGGCTGCCGCGCGCTCTCCGGCTGGGTCGCCCGCGCCCTCGACCGACTCGACCATGCCGCCGATCCCGCCGCCAAGCGGGAGGCGGAGGACTTTTGCGCCCTGATGACGCCGGTGGTGAAGGCTTTGTTCACCGATCTCGCCTTCGAGAACGCCAGCCGCGGCGTGCAGGTCTACGGCGGCCACGGCTTCATCCGCGACCACGGCGTGGAGCAGTTCGTCCGTGATTCGCGCATCGCGATGATCTACGAGGGAACCAACGGCATCCAGGCGCTCGACCTCGTCGGCCGCAAGCTGCCGGCGCACACCGGCCGCTATCTCCGCACCTTCTTCCATCCCGTGTCGGCCTTCATCGAGGCCAACACGAACGATCCCGCGATCGGCGAGCAGGTGAAAGCCCTCGCCAAGGCGTTCGGCGCCCTGCAGCTCGCCACCGCCACGGTTGCCCAGAGAAGCCTGCGCGATCCCGAGGAGGCCGGCGCGGCGGCGAGCGACTACCTCCGCCTGTTCGGCACCGTGGCGCTGGCCTACACCTGGGCCCAGGCGGCCAAAATCTCTCATGGCAAGCTCAAGGATGCGAAGCTGCCGGCGGCCAACCGCGACGCCTCGTTCTACAAGGCCAAGCTCGCCACCGCGCAGTACTTCTTCGACCGCATCCTGCCGGAAACCGCCGCCTCCTTCGCCGCGATCAAGGCCGGCAAGGCGTCGATGATGGCGTTGGAAGACGGGCTGTTCTGAGCGCGTCCTCAAGGACGGGCGCCGAGCCAGCGCTTGACGCCCTCCAGGCTGCGGAAGTCGTGGAGGCTGCGAGCGATGATCCTCGGCTCGCGTGCGCTGACCATCGCGGCCAGCGCGTTTCCCGGCCCGAGTTCGAGCGCGGCGGTCATCCCGGCCTCCAGGCAGGCCTCGATGCAGCCGGCCCAGTCGATCGGCTGCGAGATCTGCCGCGCCAGCCTGTCCAGGCCCTCGGCGACGCGCACGGTCGTGCCATCGAGACCGCTGAGCAGACGCACGCGCGGATCGGGTCGCGCCGTCCCGATCCCACCCAGGATTTCGCGAAACGCTCCGCTCGCCGGGGCCAGCCGTGCGGTATGCGAGGCGACGGCGACCCTGAGCGTCCCGACATGGGCCGCGCCGGTCCCGACCGCGGCGGCGCAGGCGGCGTCGAGAGCCGAGCGCGCGCCGCCCATCACGAAGACGTCGCCGGGGTTGATGAATCGCCACGGCGACGCCGTGCCGGCGCACAACGTGTCGAGGGCTGCGCGCTTGAGGCCTCTGACGTAGGCGAGGCCGTCGTCCGGCCCGCTCGCGGCATCCATCGCCGCCGCGCGCGAGGTGGCGAGGTCGAGCATTTGGCCGGCGTCGAGAAGGCCGGCGCAGCCCCAGCTGGCCAGCTCCCCGACGCTGTAGCCGGCGTGGCCCTGGCCGGAGCAGAGCAGGGCGATCGTCACGTCTCGCCCTCCGCTCCGCCTTGCACCGCTCCGTCGTCCACTGCCTGAACGAACAGCGTCATCGCCACGAGATCCGCCGCCCCGCGCGGACTGAGCCGTCGGGCGACGAAGGCACGGTGCACCGACGCCGCCCGATCGCGCCAGCCGGGGGCGCCGACACCGCCCTCGTGGAGGAATGCCGCCGCCGCGCCCTGGGCAAAGGCGAGACCGTCGCGACCGCCGCGGTGGAGCAGGTTGGTGTCCTCGACGCCGGCGATGAGGGCGAACACGGCCTGCACCCGCGCCGCTTCCGCATTGCTGCCCCCGAGCCGCCAGCCGCGGTTCAGCGCGGGCCGGCCGATGCGGTACACGCTGGCGAAGCCGGACGCGGCCTCTCCCCGCGCGCCCGCGGCGCCGTGGTGCAGCGCAGCCCCGGCCCCGTGGCTGTCGGGGGATGCCGGCGCGGCGCGGATCGCCTCGCCCCACCGCTCGCGAACGAGCGAGCCCAGGCTCGGTCTGCCGTCTCGATCCGGGGTGGAGCGCAGCCCGGCGGCGGCGCACAGCAGCCCGAGGCCGAAGATCGCGCCGCGATGGGTGTTGATCCCGCCCGTTTCCGCAAGCATGGCCGCTTCCGCCGCAAGCCCGATCGCGCGCAGCCGCACCATGCCGGCGCCGTCGGCCCCCGCCGCCGCCAGGGCGGAGAAGAACGGCTCCAGCACGTCGGCGTCGCGCAGGAGGAGGGCGGCATCCATGTCCTCGTGGCTTCCGCTGTCGTTCGGACTGACGAGGCCCGGTTTCGGCGAGGTGCGGACATCGAGGGCAAGGCAGTGCCTGGCCAAGGCACCCAGCGCCGACGGCTCGTGCGCGGCTCGGCCGCTTGGTGGACAACGGCGTGCAGCCCTCATGCCGGCAGCAGCTCACCGCGCAGGAACGCGGCCGTGTCCACGAGAGCCACATTCCCGATCGTCTTGACGAGCATCGTGCCCGCGCCGGCCGACAGCTCGCGCCAGTTCGCGCCCGCGCCCTCCGCACCGATGATCTCGCCATCGAGCCGGCCGGGCGCCCGCGCCTCGATCACCGGCAGGGCGGCGAGCAGGGCGGGCGTGGTCGGCGCCAGCGGCCACAGCAGGTCGAGATCGGACGTGGCGGTGACGTAGGGCAGCCCGGTCAGGGTTTGCCAGGCAAAGCTGCCGTAGGTGCGGACGTCGAGGCCGTGCCGGTGCGACAGGTCGGGGATGGCCTCGACCGTGCGGCACCAACCCGCCGGCGAAACCGCGCGTGCGGCGGCGAGCGGCAGGGGCGGCTCCAACTTCGAAATGGCTTGATGCGGAACATCGAAGCCGAGGCGCGCCTTGCCGAGCGCCGGCGGCAGGCCGAGGGCGATCCGCTCCGGGCGGTCGGCGGCGCAACGGCGGCGGACGACGAAGGGCCGGCCGCGGTCGGCCCATTGGGCCGGGACCGGCATGAGATC
>CALMGA010000310.1:0-3233 GCA_937863205.1 uncultured Beijerinckiaceae bacterium
TCACGGACGACCTCCATGTCATCTTTTAGCTCGGTGGCGAGCATGTCCGACCATTCGGAGTCATCGGCGTAGAAGCCGCTTGTGTCTCTCTTTCGCATGCGGCCGAGAGCGCCACGTTTCAGGCGAGGTTTGACCCACTGCGTCAGCGATGGATGCCACGTGACCTGATCGGCCCAGTCGATGACCGGTAATTTCTGTGGGTGCAGATTCCGACGAAGCCGGCCGGGTATTCCGATTTCAAGCCGGCCACCGTTCCGATCTGAAGCCGGCCACGACGGCGGCGTCCCGCGGGTCAAGGTTGTAGATCGTTCGAGGGGTGTTCCGGGTCAAGCCGGCTGGTCGGCAGGCCGATGCTTGCGCAGGCTGTCACCGGACAGCTCGATCCGGTAGGCGTTGTGGACCAGGCGGTCGAGCACGGCATCGGCCAGGGTCGGGATGGCGATCATCTCGTACCAACGGTCGACCGGCACCTAGCTGGTGATCAGCACCGAGCCGGCGTCGTAGCGGTCCTCCACGATCTCGAGCAGGTCGCGCGCCTGCTCGGCGCTGAGGGGCTCGGGGCCCCAGTCGTCGAGGATCAGCAGCTTGGCGCGGGCGAGCTGCTTGAGCAGCTTGGCATAGCGGCCGTCACCCCGCGCCAGGCCGAGCGCCGCGAAGAGGCGCGGCACGCGATAGTACAGGACCGACAGGTCCTCCCGGCAGGCCTTTTGGCCGAGCGCGCAGGCGAGCCAGCTTTTGCCGACACCGCATGGTCCGGTGATCACCAGGTTGCGCCGGGTGCGGATCCAGTCGCAGCCGGACAGCTTGAGGAACAGGGCGCGGTCGAGGCCGCGGTGGGCACGGTAGTCGACGTCCTCGACGCTGGCCGGATGGCGCAGGTGGGCGGCGCGGGCGCGGGTCTCGAAGCGCTTCTGCTCACGCAGGGTCTTCTCGTGCTCCAGGATGATGCCGAGCCACTCGGCATGCGTCAGGCTCTGCGCTTCCGGGTTTTCGTCCAGGGTCTTGTAGCCCTGCGCCATGCCGTGCAGGCCGAGGCCGTGTAGAAGTTCGAGTGTGGGATGAGCAAGCATCGTCAAGTCTCCTGTCAGTGGAAATAACCTGCCCCGCGCAGGTTCGGGTGATCGATGATCTTCGTCGTCTCTGTCTGCTGGGCTGTCTTGTCGAGATTGTTGGCGATGATGGAAGCGATGCTCTTGTAGGTGAAAGCGCCAATGGCTGTGGCCCGCGTCGAGACGGCCTCCGCCCTGGCCGGGGTGAGCCCGCGATACAGGCGCAGCACGCCGAGGCAGGTGCGGAAGCCTTGCTCGGGGTGAGGGCGCCCGTGCAGGATGGCGATGACGAGGCCCTCGGTTTCGGGGCCGATCTCCCGGCCCCAGCGCTCGAAGCGCGCCGGGGTCCATTCCGCGTAGCGGCGGTGGGCGCTCGGCATGTGCGCGGCATCGGTGCCGTGCCGGGCGCCGCCGTAGCGCCGGTCGTGGGCGGCCACGCGCTGGCCGCGGTGGAACACCTCCACGGTTCGGTCCGTCAGGCGCACGTCCACCTGCTCGCGGATCAGGGCGTGGGGCACCGAGTACAGGAAGCCGGCGGCCTCGACGTGGTAGTCGAGGTTGACCCGCGCCAGGCGCCACTCGGCGAAGGCGTAGGGTGTCGCCGGCAGGGGCAGCAGGGCGGCCCTCTCCACGGCCTCGAACAGCGCCCGGCGCGTGGTGCCGAGGCGGCGCATGGGATGAGCGTTGATGCGCTCCACCATGGCCGCGATGGCGACGTTGCACTCGGCGAGGGAGAAGAAGGTCTGGGCCCGCAGCCGCCCCAGGATGTAGCTCTGGGCGAAGCGGACGCCGTTCTCCACCTTGGCCTTGTCGCGCGGCTTCCTCGGCCGCGCCGGCAGCACGCCGATGCCGTAGTGCTCGGCCATGGTGCCGTAGGAGCGATTGATCTCCGGATCGTAGAAGGACGCCTTGTTGACCCCGCTCTTGAGGTTGTCGGGCACCACGAGGCGCAGCACGCCGCCCAGAAAGCCGAACAGGCGCACGTGGGCGCCGATCCAGTCCGGCAGCGCCTGGGTCCACGTCGCCTCGGCGTAGGTGAGGCTGGAGGCGCCCAGCACCGCCACGAAGATCTCGGCCTGTCTCACCACGCCGGTGGTTGGATCGACGATCGGCACGCGTTTGCCGGAATGGTCGACGAACACCTTGTCGCCGGCGGCGTGGTGTTGCCGCATCACTGGCGTGATGCGGCGTTCGAACTCCCTGTAAAGATCACAGAAGCGCGAGTAACCGTATCCGCTTGGCTCCGTCCCACGGTACTCCTCCCAAAGCACCATCAGGTTGACGCCGGGCCTGCGCATCTCGCGCACCATCGACGGCCAGTCTGGCTCGACGCGACGTCTGACGCCTTGCTTCACGCCGACGCGGTCGAACAAGCGTTGTTCGAGAACAGTGTCGGTGATCTCTTCATCGATCGGCCAAGCCAAGCCCGCCGCTGACGCACGGGCGAGGTTGTCCTGGACGGTGGACCGCGCGATGCCGAGCGTTCGGCCGATCTCGCGGGCGCTCACCCCATCATGGGCGAGCCGGAGCATGTGTCGGATCTGTCGCATCGTCAGCTCTCTCCTGGCCGGCATCCCGATCTCCTCGCGTGGGCGAGGCAGGGTGCCGCGGTTGCTGACCTGCGGGGACGCTATTGCCGGATCAGGGTGGCCGGCTTCATCTCGGAACGGTGGCCGGGTTCATGTCGGAATCAGTGGCCGGCTTCAGTCGGAATCCGCATGTGGGGGTGTCGTCAGGTCAGGATCGCTCGCGCGACGACGTCTGTCAGGCATATGGAAGTCTCACTCGCGAAGATCGTCCGGGGGCGGTCCCAGTTCGGATGAGCGCGCTCCATCGTGGATGGCACGTAGGTCCTCATGCGCCATGTCGAAATGCTTCAGCATCGAGCGGATCGACACGACCTCTTCCTCGCCGGTCTGACGGTTGTTTCGGGACAGGCGGACTGTTCCATCGAAGATGCCCACTCCCGCCAGGTCGGCGAAGGCTTGTCGCACGGTCGCGTCGCTCGCGACATAGTAGGACCACTCGTCGCCGACTATGGCCCCGTTCCAGGAATGTTCGTCGTACCTGATCCAATCGGGACGGTGTTCCAGACGGGCGAAGCCCGCTGCCTCAACGTTGCGGATGCTGCCGTGATTGTCGGACTTCACGACCGTGAGGAGGCTCGAGGAGATTCCCTGCTGA
>CALMGA010000310.1:3252-3540 GCA_937863205.1 uncultured Beijerinckiaceae bacterium
GCCCCAGAAGCCTCGCTCCCAGGAGCAGGCGTTGGATGCCGATTGGGCCGAAGCCGTTGAGCGAGGCCGTGACACGAGTTCCCGACAGCTCGCCAACGTAGGTTCGCCAGCCGGGCGGCGAGTAGTCGAAGATGGCGGCGCTCGCGAGGATCGTGTCCTCGTCGGGAGGCTCGATCAGGAGGAAGCGTCCCAGGCTCAGGGCGCTTCCGAGCGTCGCTACTGACGGCGCAGGTATGTCCAACTAGGCTTTCTGCCGATAGATGTCTATTATTTGGGCCAAGTCGGCAG
>CALMGA010000311.1 GCA_937863205.1 uncultured Beijerinckiaceae bacterium
AACATGCCGATGCCGGCGGGCCAGACAAGCATCCGGGCCGGCATGGCGTAGAACACGGCGTAGCAGGCGGCCGCGACGCCACCCGCCGCTACGTCAAGCCAGAATGGAACCGTGACATGACTGGCAACCGTCGGCAGCGTGTGCCCGCCTGCCGCGAGCCCGATCACCAGGCCTGTGGAGATGGCCGTGAGCGCCATGGCGGCGAAGGCAAGGCGGGCAAGGCCGAGCGTCACGCGGTAGAACAGAAGATCGAGCGCGCCGTTCAGGAGGTGTGGCCCGGGGATCAGGATCATGCAGGGGCAGGCGGCGGCGAGCAGGAGGTTCGTCGCCAGTCCCGCTCGCACGCACAAGGCGGCCGCGAGCCCGGCGATGAAGGCCGCGGCGGCGTCCTGCAACAGGAGTCCAGCGCCGCGTCGGCCGAGGAGCTGTCGCGCCAAACCGCCGAGGCCCGCCGCGGCCGCGATGGCGGCAAGCGCGACAGGGCCCGTCTCACCGAAGATCACCGTCAAGGCGTCGGCGCCCGCGCCGGCAGCGGCCGCGAATGCCCAGATAGAGGGGAGCGCAAGCGATGCCAAAGCGTCGATGCGGGTCCGAACGTCGTCCAGCAGTACCTCGCCGGCGATCAGCGCCTCGACCTGCGCCATCACGGCGGAGACCTGCGCGACGTTCATGACGACCGGCTCGACTTCGCGCACGTCGACCGTGGTCGGTCGACCCTCCCCGGCGGTCAGCAGCTCCACGCGATCCCAGCCGGCCAGCAGGACGCTGTTGAAGCCCAGCCGTCCTCCGAGCCTGTCGACGGCGTGGATGGTGTCGTCCGTCGCCTGTCCGTTGAGGTGGAGGTGCCGGGCTATCGTCAGGACGATGGCCTGGGCCGCATCCCTGTTGGCCAAGTCCCCGTTGGCCAAGTCCCCGTTGGCGTCAGCGGTGCACGGTCGCGTACGACCAGCGGGTTCGCCCCGGGACGCCGTGGGTCGGCCGGCTACCGACGAAGCGGGCGCGAGCGGGCTCATTGCTCCACCGCGCGGCCCGGAAGCGGTGACATGGCGTTTCCGCCGGCGCCCACGTTGACGACTTGGCGCCCCCAGCCGGTTTCGACGGTTGCCGCCCGCACGAGGCAGTCCGCGCAGTCGGCAAACGCGAGAGGCCGCAGCAACACAATTCGCGCCTGCGGGCCTGCGGTGTAGGTTCCGGTCGCAGACTGGTCGCGTAGGCCGGCAGGGCGGACGATCACCCAGTTGAGTCCGCTCTCCTTGACCGCCTGCTCCGCCGGCAGCTTGTCAGCTAACGCCTTGCGATAAACGAAGCGTATCACGCGCAGCGCCCAGCGATCGGGACCCGACAGTTCGGCCCCATCCGTCAGAGTGATCCCGCTCTGCATGACGAACCGCGACACGCCCGCGTGACGGCAGGCGTCGATGATGTTCGGGATGCCGAGCGACATGAGGTTGCCCGGGGACAGATTGCTGTCCGGTCCGATGCAACTAACCGCGGCGTCAGCGCCGACAAAGGACGGTGCGAGGCTCGCCCGGTCAAGGACATCGCCTGTCCGCAGCATCAGCCGTTCGCAAGGCGGCGTCACCGTGCTTGGGCGTCGCGCGACCGCCACCACGTGGTGGCCGAGCGCCAGGGCGCGCTCGACGACCCTGCGGCCCGTGGCCCCGGTCGCACCGACCACGACGAGCTTCATCGGCGATCCTTCGGATTGCTCACGAGGTGGCCGGCAGGTCAGGCGCGCCGCGCACGACAAGCGCTGCAGCGATCGCCATTCGTGCCCTGTACTCGGCGCCCGAGGCGACGTTAGTTTTGATCCCGGCGGCGGCCATCAGCAGGTGCTCGGCTAGCTTTCGGGCCGATAATCCCACTCCGGCCCAACGCTCGGCGATACCGCTGCTCGTTAGAAGGCCTGCGGCGATCGCGATGAAGTCTCGCTCGAAACCGGCTACGAGCGCGGCGTGCTTGGAGCGCGCGAGCTCCAGCAATTCCGCGACGTCCGTCCGCGAGCTCCTGCCGATCATATTTCCATGCAGGGCGTCGAAAAGGTCGGTCAGGCGTGTTTCGACGTCGAGACCGTCCTGCGCGCAGATCGCGCGGGCACCGTCGAGGAGACGACCGATCAGGTGCTCGAGAGCGGCCTCGAACAGGTGCTCCTTGGTTCGGAACTTGAGGTAGAGGCCCTGTCGCGACAGCCCCGCCGCCGCAGCGACGTCGTCCATCGAGGCCTTCCTGAAGCCGAACCGGAAGAACACCTCCATCGCCGCGTCGAGGATGGCCGGCAGGTTCGCGGGCGCTTGCGGCATAGGCGCCCCTCACGTCCCGCCGAGTGCGAATTGAACGCCCGTCAGCTCTTCGCTCATGGTCCAGAGGCGCCGTGCCAGGGAAGGGTCCCTTGCCCGACGCGGCACGTAGGCTAATGACGGCGATCCCCGCATCTCGAACAGTTCCGAAGGACCCCAGTACGATCCGTTGCCGGCCTGCGGATCGGTCGCGGCCCTCAGCGTCGGCAGAGCTCCCTCCGACGGCGCGGCCGCCAGGTACGGGTTCACGACGGTGCGGAAGAAGGCGGCGTCGCGTTGCAGGTTCGTCGCCGCACCGCCGGGATGAGCGACGGTGGCGATGGTGGTGTGACGCGCGGCTAACAGCCTACGGGCTAGTTCGAGCGCGAACACCAGGTTGGCGAGCTTGCTCTGGCAGTAGGCTCCCCAGTTCGAGAAACGCCGCCGCACATAGTTCAGGTCACTGAGATCGATCCGCCCGAAGTTAGCACCCGCGCTCGACAGCACGACCACGCGAGACCCGGGCGTTCCCAGGATTAGCGGCAGGAGGCGCCCCGTCAGCGCAAAGTGGCCAAGATGATTGGTTCCGAACTGCAGCTCGAAACCATGCTTCGTCCGCGCGAAAGGAGGAACCATCACGCCCGCGTTATTGATCAGCAGGTCGATGCGGGCACGCTCGGCCAAGAGGGTGACGGCTGCTTCCTCGACCGACTCAAGATTGGCAAGGTCAAGCGACAACAGCGAGACCCGTGCCGCGGGACACGCTTCACGGACGCGTTGAGCGGCGTGTTCGCCCTTCGATCGGTTGCGGCAGGCCATGATCACCTCGGCCTTACGCATCGCCAGCATGCGTGCGGTCTCGAAGCCGAGGCCGCTGTTGGCTCCGGTGACGAGCGCGACTCGTCCGGTCTGCTGGGGCACATCGTCGAAACGCCAGGACGCAGACTTCTTCATGGTCAGAGTTTACAATTATCTTGCACGCTGTAAACCCTCGTCATGTCGGTGGTGATCTTGATCTGCGCCTCCGGCAGCGCCACGCCGGATCGGCCTATGGCCCGCTGAGAGCGGACGCTGTTAGGTGTCGGGTCAGCAGGGTAACGGAGTCCGCTTTGCTCTGTCACATTCTCGACAGCCGTCGATCCGCTTCCGGCCAATTCAAGTCGAAGAGCAGCCCAGCGGCTACGCACGGCAGCGAGGCGGCGAACTCGGCGGGGCTGGCCAATAGCTTGCTCATCGCCGGCAAGGGTCGCCCCTGTAGACATCGGAGATGGACGATGCGCTCGTGGCGGAGCTGCGCGGCGGCTGATGGCTGGCGCCGTCACCGCAGCAGGTTGGAACGCGCCAGCTCGACGACCTCGTCGGCGCGCCCGTTGAGCACCGCCCGGGTCATGTACAGGGTGAAGCCCTTGGCCATCTCCGCCGTCACCTTGGGCGGCATCGCCAGCTCCATCCGGTTCACCGCTGCATCGACGACCACCGGGCCGGGGTGGGCGAGGGCCTCGGCCATCTTGGCTTCGACATCGACCGGATCGGTGATGCGCACGCCCTTGATGCCCACCGCCTCCGCCATCGCCGCGAAGTCGGGATTGTCGAGTTCGGTTCCCGTGTCGAGGAAGCCAGTCGACTTCTGCTCCAGCTCAATGAAGCCGAGCGAGCGGTTGTTGAACACTACCACCTTCACCGGCAGCTTGAGCTGGCGCAGGCTGAGCAGGTCGCCCATCAGCATAGTGAAGCCGCCGTCGCCCGACAGCGATACCACCTGCCGGCCGGGGTAGGCCGCCTGCGCGCCGATCGCCTGGGCCATGGCGTTGGCCATCGAGCCGTGCCACCACGAGCCAACCAGCCGGCGCCGGCCGTTCATCGCGAGGTAGCGGGCGCCCCACACCGTGGGTAGCCCGACGTCGCAGGTGAACACGGCGTCGTCGGCGGCCTGGTCGCTGATCGCCTTGGCCACCGCCTGCGGATGCAGCGTGCGGCCCGAGCGGCTCCGGGTCAGGTCGTCGAGGTCGCGGCGGGTGTCGGCGTAGCGGCGCAGGCTTTCGTCGAGATGGACGCGATCGTTCCGCTCCTTGAGCTGCGGCAGCAGCGCCGCGATCGTGGCGCCGACGTCGCCGAGCACGCCGACCTCGATCGGGGCACGGCGCCCCAGCGTCTCGGCCTGGATATCGACCTGGGCGATGCGCGCCTTGGCGGGGTAGAACTGGCGGTAGGGGAAATCGGTGCCAAGCATCAGCAGGGCGTCGCAGGTCTCCATGGCGCGGTAGCCCGAGGCGAAGCCGATCAGCCCGGTCATGCCGACATCATAGGGGTTGTCGCCCTCGACGCTCTCCTTGCCGCCGAGCGCGTGGACGATCGGCGCCTTCAGCGCCTCCGCGAGCCGCATCAGCAAGGCGTGCGCCCCGGCGCAGCCGCCGCCGCACAGCAGGGTGACACGCTTGGACTCGTTGAGCAGGGCGGCGAGCCGCGCCACCACCTCGGCCGACGGCTGCGC
>CALMGA010000312.1:0-836 GCA_937863205.1 uncultured Beijerinckiaceae bacterium
GGTGAAGCGCGGCCGCTCGCTGCCGCCGGGGATGAAGCGGCGGCCCAAGCCGGCGAGGACGAGGGCGCGGATCAGCAGCCGCTTCGCCGCGCGGTGGCGTAAGCGCACGTCGATCATCGGTGCGGTGAGGATCAGCCGCTCGAACGGGGAAATGCCGCGGTGCGCCTGGTCGAGCAGGATCGCCGCGCCCATCGAATGCCCGAAGGCGAACCACGGCCTCGGGCAGAACACCCGCAGGATCTGCGCCTCGATCGCCAGGAGGTCGCGCTGGTAGGCGGAGAAGCTCGACACGTGGCCGCGATGACGGGCGACGACCTGCCGGTCGGACTGGCCCTGGCCGCGCCAGTCGAAGGCGAGCACGTCGAAGCCGCGCGCCACCAGCCCGCGCACGATCTCGAACCAGCCCTCGATGAACTCGGAGCGCCCGAGCGCCAGCAACACGGTGCCGCGGGGCTGCCCAAGGCCGAGCCCTGCGCCGAGCCCTGCGTTGAGGGTCGCGCCCTGCCATCGCGCCACCCGCAGCCGCACGCCGTCGCGGGTGCGGACGGCCGAAACGGTCGGGTCGGCGGGCACCGGATTGCCCGGCGTGGCGAAGACCTGCACCTTGCGTCCTTCCGGATGACTTGCCCGGCGGCTTTCTAGGGGTTCGCGCGCCGCCTGGGCAAGATGCGGCTTCTCTGCGATCCCGTTCCTCTTGCGCAAGCATCGGGTCCCTTGCGCAAGCATCGGGCCGCCGCCATATCGGCTTTGCGCGGTCGAAACGACGCGCAGCACCGTCACGGACCGGCTGACGATCAGCGGTCCGCACCACCATGTCGCTTCACTCGAAGGGTATG
>CALMGA010000312.1:846-5670 GCA_937863205.1 uncultured Beijerinckiaceae bacterium
TCATCCGCAAGTACGAACTTTCTCCGCTTTACCGTACGACCGTCGGGTTCGACCGGTTGTTCAACATGCTGGACCAGGCGTCCGACGCCTCGGCCGGCTATCCCCCCTACAACATCGAGCGCACGGGCGAGCACGACTACCGCATCACCGTGGCGGTCGCCGGCTTCGGCGAAGCCGATCTGTCGATCGAGGCGCGCGAGCACGCCTTGACGATCCGCGGATCGCGCGAGGTCCAGGCCGGCAAGGAGCCCGCGAAGCGCGAGGTCCTGCACCAGGGCATCGCCGCCCGCTCCTTCGAGCGTCGCTTCCAGCTCGCCGACCACGTCCAGGTCGTCGGCGCCAGCCTGGAGAACGGCCTGCTGCACGTTGACCTCGTCCGCGAGATCCCCGAAGCGCAGAAGCCCCGGCAGATCCCGATCGGTCGTGCCGCCGCGACGCCCCGCGTCGTTGAGACGCCGAAGGCTGCCTAGCAGCACATCCCGCCGCGCGCCGATGGTCGGCGCGCGGCGACGCTCATGCGTTGCGGTCTGAGTCGGGGCGAAGCTCGGCCGCCTTGCTACCGATCTTCATCCCCGGCAAAGCTCTCCGCCACGGCCGCGACGAGCCGACCGGGAGCACGCCGTGAGCTACGCCGAAACCTACAGTCTCTGGCAGGCCGACCCGCACGCCTTCTGGGGCGAGGCGGCCGGCGCGGTCGACTGGATCGAGCCGCCGCGCCGCATCTTCGACCCCGACCGCGGCGCCTACGGCCGCTGGTTTCCCGACGCCACGTTGAACGCCTGCTACAACTGCGTCGACCGCCACGTCGCGGCGGGGCGGGGCGACCAGCCGGCGATCCTCTACGACGCGCCGGTGATCGCCTTCGCCAAGCCGATCACCTACGCCGAGCTGCTCGACGAGGTGGCGACCTTCGCCGCCGTGCTGCAGGACTTCGGGGTGGCCAAGGGCGACCGCGTGGTCATCTACCTGCCGATGATCCCGCGTGCCCATGTCGCGATGCTGGCCTGCGCGCGCATCGGCGCGATCCACTCCGTGGTGTTCGGCGGCTTCGCGCCGGCGGAACTCGCCGCCCGCATCGACGATGCCCGGCCCAAGCTGATCCTCACCGCCTCCTGCGGCATCGAGCCCAACCGCACGATCCCCTACAAGCCGCTGGTCGACGCCGCCATCGCGATGGCGCGCGCCAAGCCCGACGCCGTGCTGGTGTGGCAGCGCCCCCGCCTGCAGGCCTCGATGGTGGAGGGCCGCGACCACGACTGGGAGGCGCTGCTGGAGGCGGCGGAAGGCCGGCGCGCCGACTGCGTGGCCGTGGCCGCCACCGATCCGCTCTACATCCTCTACACGTCGGGCACCACGGGCAAGCCGAAGGGCGTGGTGCGCGACACCGGCGGCACCCTGGTGGCGCTCGCCTGGTCGATGCGCGCGCTCTACGACGTCCATCCCGGCGAGGTGTTCTTCTGCGCCTCCGACGTCGGCTGGGTCGTCGGGCACTCCTATGCCGTCTACGCGCCGCTGCTCATCGGCGCCACCACGGTGTGCTACGAGGGCAAGCCGGTCGGCTCGCCCGATGCCGGCGCCTTCTGGCGGGTCTGCGCGCAGTACGGCGCCGCGGCCCTGTTCACCGCCCCGACCGCGCTCAGGGCGATGCGCAAGGAGGACCCGGAAGGGCGGCTCTTCGCCGGGCACGACTGCTCGAAGCTGCGCGCCCTGTTCCTCGCCGGCGAGCGGGCCGACGCCGCCACCGTCAACTGGGCGACGGCGCTGACCGGCCGGCCGGTGATCGACCACTGGTGGCAGACGGAGACGGGCTGGTGCATCAGCGGCAATCCGCTGGGCCTGGGGCTGCTGCCGGCGAAGCCCGGCTCGGCCACCGTGCCGATGCCGGGCTACCTCGACGACCACCCCGGCTTCTACGCCACGCGCGACGCGGGGTACCTCGACGAGGACGGCCACGTCTTCCTGCTCGGGCGCACCGACGACATCATCAACTGCGCCGGCCACCGCCTGTCGACGGGCGGCATGGAAGAGGTGCTGGCCGCCCATCCCGACGTCGCGGAATGCGCCGTGATCGGCGTCAGCGATCCGGTCAAGGGCGAGGTGCCGTGCGGCTTCCTGGTGCTGAAGGCCGGCGTCGCCAGGGAGACCGGCGCGGTCGAGGGCGAGGCGGTGGCGCTGGTGCGCGATCGCATCGGCCCCGTGGCCTCGTTCAAGACCGTGCTCGTCGTCGACCGCCTGCCCAAGACCCGCTCGGGCAAGATCCTGCGCGGCACGATGAAGCGGATCGCCGACGGCGAGAGCTACGCGATGCCGGCGACGATCGAGGACCCGGCGACGCTGGAGACGATCGCGGAGGCTCTGGGGCGGCGCTGACACGACATGGCGCCTTCGAGGATCGCCGAGGAGAAAGCCATGAGGGCGCTTGGAAAAGCCTCGCTGCTCGTGGTTCTCGCCTTTCTCACCGGTCTGCTGCCGTTTCATCTCGGATTGCTTCTGGGCTTCGGCGCCTTCGTGATCACGCCCGTCGCGATGGTCGGTCTTCTCGTCGCGCTCGGCGTGGCGATCTCCTTCTTCTGGAAAGGGCGTCGTTGGATTCCAGTCGTGCTCGCGGCGATCGTCGTCGGATCGACCGCCGTTCTTTACACGTTTGTGATTGAACTCATGATCTCGACGGTCGGCGATACTCCATTCCCGTTCGTGTCCATCCTCGTCGCGATATGTCTCTGCATGCCTTTCCTGGTCTTCGGCACATGGCTCGCGGCGACGATCAGGCAATCATAGCATCAGCGTTGAGCGCAGTTGGTTTCGTTCGCGCGGACTGGATAGCCATGCGCCGCCAGATCCCGTTTCAGGCGGCCCGCGACCGCATCGACCTCGGCGGGTCCCGCTTGCCAACCGGATCGCGCAACCGACACGTCGTACCTGATGACGCCTGAAGACGTAGCTTGCTCGTCAGAGCATATAACTCTCTCTCCGCCCGGATTGATCGCGTTGATCGACACACCCCTTCGGATGGCAACAAGTATATGAAGCTCGTTGTGAACCCCTCCGTCGTAAATATCGGAAAGGATGCCCTCGTTCTTCAGGATAGCCTGCAGCTCCGTCGTAAAGGAAGGCCCGCGCGATGTGGGCACGTACACAGGCAACGCTACGTAGTGCCCGTAGGTTTTGCAGCCTGTGAGCGAGCATGACAGCAGCGCGATCAGGAGCGGGCGCCGGCAGATCATCAATGGCGTCCAGAACGTCGGATTGCACGAGCGAGAGATGCACCCGATGCCTACCCGCTTATGCTCGCACGTGACAGCGGTCTCGCCGCCGATGTCTGGACGCGCGGTTGCGGCTATCGGGCGACGAAGCTGCCGTGTCGCCGGAGGTTCGGCGGCACGACCGAATGCTGAGGTAGACCGGACGGCTCCGGCCGTTCACCGCGCCCCGAAGATCGCGCTCCCCACCCTGACGTGCGTGGCGCCGAGCTGGATGCCGAGCGGATAGTCCGCCGACATCCCCATCGACAGCTCGGGCAACCCGTTGCGCGCGGCGATCTGCGCCAGCAGGGCGAAGTGCGGCGAGGCCTGGTCGTCGATCGGCGGGATGCACATCAGGCCGGCGACCGCCAGGCCGTAGCCGTCGCGACATTGCTTGACGAAGGCGTCGGCCTCCTCGGGCAGAACGCCGGCCTTCTGCGGCTCGGCGCCGGTGTTGACCTGCACGAGGAAGCGCGGCGAACGCCCCGCCTTCTGCACGGCGTCGGCGAGCGCCTGCGCGATCCTGGGTCTGTCCACCGTCTCGATCGCGTCGAACAGCGCCACCGCGTCGCCCGCCTTGTTCGACTGCAGCGGGCCGATCAGGTGCAGGATCGTGCCGGGGTAGCGCGCGCGCAAGGCCGGCCACTTCCCCTGCGCCTCCTGCACGCGGTTCTCGCCGAACACCCGCTCGCCGGCATCGAGCACGGGGGTGATCGCCTCGGCCGGGAAGGTCTTGGAAACGCAGACCAGCGTCACCGCGGCGGGCTCGCGGCCGCTGTCGCGGGCGGCGCGGCTGATCGCGGCGCGGACCATAGCGAGGCGGTCGGTGGCGAGGCGGTCGGTGGCGCTCAGGATCGCTCTCCTTCCCGCGCCTGCGCCGCCAGCGCCACCAGCACCTTGCGCAGGTCGCCCGGCGTGACGATCCGTTCGGGGAAGGCGAGGCGGGCGGTGTCGTCGCCGCAGCTGAGGTCCATGCCTTCGGGATCGAGGCCGGTGGCGATCCAGGCGCCGGCGGGGCGCCCGGCCAGCGCCTGCGCGTACAGGGCGAGGGCGTCGGCGTGGTCGGCGTTCATGTGTGCCACAGCACCCGCCTCCGCCGCCACCAAGCCGGCGGCGCCTTCGAGCGGCGTCATCAGCCGCAGGGCGGGGAAGCGCGCGGCACGGGCGAAGCCGCCGTTCAGGTGCGCCTGCTCCATCGCCACCCGCCAGAAGGAGAAGTCGCCGAAGTCGACGTAAAGCTCCGCCTTGGGGTGGCGGGCGAGGAAACGGGCGCGGATGCCGGCGCGCTGCGCCTTGTCGGTGATCTTCGCCGCCCGGCCCGTCAGCGTCAGCCGGGGATGGGCGAGCGGGTCGCCGGGGCCGGTCTCGGCGAGCAGGAGCGAGCAGCGCCCGTCGCGGTCGAGGTGGCGGGTGTGGTGGGAAAGCTGCGAGACGAGGAACAGCGGCGAGCCGTCGTGATCGGTGGCGAGCGTGATGAGCGACGCGAAGGGGTCGCCGGACGTGGTCAACGTCGCCAGCGTGCCGGCCCGCGTCTGCCGCAGCAGGCGCTTGGCCTCCGCGAGCGGCCGGAAGTCGGGGTCGC
>CALMGA010000312.1:5680-6525 GCA_937863205.1 uncultured Beijerinckiaceae bacterium
GGCCGCCTTTCCCGGCGCGCCGCGCCGCGTTCCGCTGCCGGAACCAACCTCGTGAAGGTGCCGTTGATCCGCCTGCATCCGGAGGAGGGCTGGCATGGCCGAGGTGACCGACAAGTACGATGACCGGCAAAAGGTTTGGGAGCTGATCAAGGATGTCGGCATCGCGCTGATGGTGACGTCGACGCATGAGGGTCTGCGCGGCCGCCCGATGGCGGCGCTGAACAAGGACTTCAACGGCGAACTGTGGTTCGCCTCGAACGACGGCGCGCCGAAGCTCGGGGAGATCGAGGCCGAGCACCACGTGTTGCTCGCCTATTCCGAGCCGAAGAGCCAGAACTACGTGTCGGTCGCCGGCTCCGCCAGCATCGTCCATGATACGGGTAAGGCGAAGGAGCTGTGGAGCGAGGCTCTGCGCGTGTGGTTCCCCAAGGGGCCGGACGATCCCGCGCTGGCGCTCATCAAGGTCAAGGTCGAGTCGGCCGAGTTCTGGGACTCGCCGTCCTCGAAATGGCTCTACGCCTACGGCTATGCCAAGGCTCGTTTGACCGGCGAGCCGCCGCGCGACGTCGGCGAGAACAAGGTCGTGACCTTCTAGTAGGGCACCGGGCCGGCGAGCGCGGCAGCGGTTCTCGGATCATCCGATGCGGCACGGCGGGTTGGAGCATCGCGCCGGGCCTGCGACAGGGCGCGATGCTGTTGCCATGGCGCCCGCCTCCCGCCATCTTTCCCGGGGCCGCAAGGTCGTGCGCCGGGGATCGCCACGGCAGAACGCCGGCTCGCCGAAACTTGACAATGTCCTTTGCCGGGCTCAGGCGTGTTTCTGCTTTCCTGTCACATTTCGGCCG
>CALMGA010000313.1:0-3645 GCA_937863205.1 uncultured Beijerinckiaceae bacterium
GCGCTGCGCAGCGCCGTGCCCTTGTCGCCGCGGCGCTCGCCGAGACCGGCCTCGACCCGCAGGCGATGGATCGTTATCCCCATGAATTCTCCGGGGGACAGCGCCAGCGCATCGCCATCGCCCGCGCCCTCGTCGTCGAGCCCGACTTCCTGGTGCTGGACGAGCCGACGTCGGCGCTCGACATGTCGGTGCAGGCGCAAATCGTCGAGCTGCTGCGCCTGATCCAGCGGCGACGGCGGCTCGCCTACCTCTTCATCAGCCATGACCTGAAGGTCGTGCGGGCGCTGGCCGACGAGATCGTGGTGATGCGCGAGGGGCAAGTGGTCGAGGCCGGGCCGGCGGCGGCGCTGTTCGCGAACCCTCGCGATCCCTACACCCGCGCGCTGTTCGACGCCGCCTTCCGCACCCGCCCCGTCGAAGCATCGGCGGTCGGGCCTTGAGTCACGGCTGCAGCGGCGTCGCCCCGCCCGGCGCGACGGCCTGCGTGTAGGTCGCCTGCTCCGGCGGCGGCAGGGCGTGCGGGTCGGGGTAGGTCTCCTCCCAGCCGCCGCCGAGCGCCAGGTAGAGCGCGACGAGATCGGTCGAGATGTTGGTGGTGCTCTGCGCCAGCTGCTGCTCGGCGGTGAGCACCGTCTGCGCGTTCTGCAGCAGGGTGGTGAAATCGGCGACGCCCTGATCGTAGCGCGAGCGGGCGAAGGTCAGGGCTTGCCGGGCGTGGCCGACCTGCGCCACCAGACGGTCGCGGCGCTGCTGCTCGGTGCGATAGGCGGTGAGCTGGTTGACGACGTCGTGCCAGGCGTTCAGCACCGCCCGGTGATAGCTGATCGCCGCCTGCTGCTGGCTTTTCTCCATCATCGTCAGGTTGGCCTTGAGCCGACCGCCCTGGAAGATCGGCAGCGTCACGGAGGGGCCGACCTGCATGTATTGCAGAGAAGTGCCCTTGAAGAGGTTCTTCGGGTCGAGCGCCTGAAGCGTCGGGTCGGCGTTGAGGCGCACGGAGGGGAAGAACTCGGCGATGGCGACGCCGATGTTGGCGGTCGCGGCATGCAGCTGCGCCTCCGCCTCGCGGATGTCGGGGCGGCGGCGCGCCAGTTCCGAGGGCAGGCCGATCGGCACGCGGGGCGGGTTGCGCGGCACCGGCTTGGGCGCGATCAGCTCCGCCGACAGGCCGAGCGGCGGCTCGTCGAGCAGGAAGGAGATCATGTTGATCCCCTGCGTCTCCTGCGCCTGCAGCGTCGGGATCTGCGCCCTGACCGACTCGACCTGGCTCGCCGCCTGCTCGACATCGAGGCCGGTCACCAGCCCCTTCTCCTGGCGCACCTTGGTGACCTCGAAGATTTCCTGGTCGATCTTCAGGTTGTCGCGGGCGATGCGGATCAGCTCCTGGGTGCCGCGCAGGCTGACGTAGTCGCGGGCGACCTCGGCGAGTTCCGACACCAGGGTGTTGCGCCGCGTCTCCTCGCTCTGCAGGTATTGCGCGTCGGCGGCCTCGACCGAGCGGGCGACGCGGCCCCACAGGTCGAGCTCCCAGGCGGCGTTGAAGCCGACGAGGTAGTTGTTGAAGCCGTTGGTGATGCGGTTGGCTTGGCTGAGGTCGGCTCCGAGTCCGCCTGCGCCGCCGCCCGCCGCGCCGCCGCCCAGGCTGCCGAGCGAGCTGCCGAGCGACTGGATCGGGATCAAGGAAAACAGGCCATTCTGCGAGAACTGCTGGCGGTAGTCGGAGAAGGTGCCCGACAGCGTCGGCAGCGCCTGCGAGGCGGTGGAGGCGACGTTGGCCCGGCTCTGCGCGATGCGCAACGTCGCGGTGCGGACGTCGAGGTTGCGGTCGGCGACGCGCGATTCGAGCCTCGACAGCTCGGGATCCTTGAAGATCGCCCACCATTCCACGCTGCTCGGCGCGCCGCTGGTGCCGGGCAGCACCGCTACGGGTGCGCGCACCGCCCGCCCCGTGTCGAGGAAGGTGCGGCTGTCGGCGGTGACCGGCACCGGAGGCACGAAATTCGGGCCGACGCAGCCGGCCAGCAGCGGCAGGCCGAGCAGTGCCAAGCCGAGGCGAGCGGCGCCGCAGAATGCGCGATCGGGTGGGACATCGCCCGGCGGGACCCCACCGGACGTCCCGCGCCGGACGGTGCGGCTGT
This sequence comes from uncultured Beijerinckiaceae bacterium, assembly GCA_937863205.1. The sequence goes on from CALMGA010000313.1 coordinate 2,139, forward strand.
CACGAACCTCGTCCGCCACTGTGCTGAATGCCTTCATCGTCCGGCGACACTCACGGCGGCGCCGGGGCGAAAGCAATCGCCAAAGCGTGGAGGTGCCGTCCCGCAGGGCCTATTTCGGCCGACTGTTCCAATTTTGCCGGACTCGGCGCGGCGAGCACGGTTGAACCCGCCGCGTGCGCTCAATGCCCCGCGCCGCCGCCCTGCGCCTTCTTGTTCGAGATGAAGATGCAGAACGGTACCACCAGGAAGGCGACGACGGAGGCGTAGAGGAAGACATTGGAGTAGGCGAGCACCTGCGCCTGCGTCCTGAAGGTCTGGAAGGTGTGCGATACCGCCTGATCGTGGATGCCGGCCGGCGCCCGGCCGAGCGTACGCAGAGCCGCCTCGCTTTGCTGGATCAGGTTGTTGTAGCCGTTGTGCAGCGGCGTCATGAACTTCGACAGGTGCGCCTGGTCAGCCTGCGTGCGCTCCGTCACCAGCGCCGAGGAGATCGAGATGCCAATCGCCCCGAACACGTTGCGAAACATCGAGAACAGCGCGGCACCGTCCGACTGGAAGCGCTTGGGCAGGGTCAGATAGGCGATCTGCGAGATCGGCACGAACAGGAAGCCCAATGCCGCCGACTGCGCCGACCGCATGAACACCAGCGTGTCGAAGTCGATGTCGGGGACGAGCCCGCTCGAATAGAACAGGGAGATTCCCATCAGGATGAAGCCGAGCATCACGATGTAGCGCGTTTGCACGCGCTTCATGATCTGCCCGACGATGGGGATGAGGATGATGACGACGATGCCGCCCGGCGACAGGATCAGGCCCGACTTGTAGGCGTCGTAGCCCAGCACCTGCTGCGAGAATTGCGGGATGATCACCGAGCTGGCGTAGAGGATGGCGCCCATGGCCGCGATGAGGACGCAGCCCATGGTGAAGTTATTGTCCTTGAAGACATCCAGCTTGACGATCGGCTTCTTCGCGGTGAGCAGCCAGCAGATGGCGCCGAAGATGCCGAGGAAGGCCAGCAGTCCCATGGTGACGATGAACCTGGAGCCGAACCAGTTGTCGTCCTCGCCGCGGTCGAGCATGATTTGCAGGCAGCCGAGGCCGAGCGCGATCAGGCTCAGCCCGATGTAGTCGATGCCGCGGGTTTTTCGCTTCTGCTTCTCCTTCTCCCAGGGCGGGTCCTGCACCACGAAGAAGTTCACGATCACGGCGAAGAGGCCGACGGGGATGTTGACGAAGAAGATCCAGCGCCAGCCGTAGTTGATGGTGAGATAGCCGCCAAGCGTCGGCCCCAGCACCGGCGCGACGATGGTCGCGACCGCCGTGCCGCCGAAGGCGGCGCCGCGCTTCGCCGGCTCGAACGTGTCGAGGATGATCGACTGTTGGTTGGGCTGCAATCCGCCCCCGAACAGTCCCTGGAATGCGCGGAAGATGATGATCTGCGTGAGGCTCTGCGAGATGCCACAAAGGAAGGAGCATACCGTGAACATGAAGATGCAGAGCAGGAAGT
>CALMGA010000313.1:3655-4041 GCA_937863205.1 uncultured Beijerinckiaceae bacterium
ATGCCGTTGGCGACGAGATAGGAGGTGAGCGCGTAGTTCGCTTGGTAGTTCGACACAGCGAGCGAGCCGGCGATGTAGGGCAGCGCCACGTTGACGATGGTGGTGTCGAGGATCTCCATGAACGCCGCGAGCGTGACGCAGACCGCAATGATCCAAGGATTGACCGAAGGGCGCCAGCCCTCGCCGGCCCCCTCGGCCTTGCCGCCGCCCTTGCTTCTCGCGACCCCTTTGCTCTTCACGTTTCCTGTGGCCGACCTGCCTGCCTCGCTGTCGGCCGTGCCGGCGGCGGCGCTCATCGCACCGTCACCGTGGGCTCGACCGAGATGCCGAGCGGCAGCGGCTCAGTCGGGTCGAGGCCGCTATCGATGATGAACTTCACCGGCACG
>CALMGA010000313.1:4051-4516 GCA_937863205.1 uncultured Beijerinckiaceae bacterium
GCGAGCCGGAGCCGAGCTGGATCGAGTCAACGTGGCCGCGCAGGTCGAGGTCGGGATAGGCGTCGACCGTGATCTTCACGCTCTGTCCGGCACGCATCAGGTCGAGCTGCGTTTCCTTGAAGTTCGCCGTCACCCAGACGTCGGGCGACACCACGTTCATGATCTGCTGCCCCGCCTGCACGTAGTTGCCGAGGTCGACCTGGCGGCGCGTTACCCAGCCGTCCTGCGGCGCCTTCAGCACGGTGTAGCTGAGGTTGAGATTGGCCTGATCGAGCTGGCTCTGCGCCTGCTCGACCTGTCCCTGGAGCTGGCCGACCTGCTTGTCGACTTCGCCGATCTGCTGCTCGACCGGCTCGGCCTGCACCACGCGGGCCTGCATCAGCAGCACCTGCGCCTGGGCGTTCTGCAGGTTGGAGGTGGCGCTGTCGACCTCCTGCTGCGTCGTCGCCTGCTTCGGCAGGCTCT
>CALMGA010000313.1:4526-5459 GCA_937863205.1 uncultured Beijerinckiaceae bacterium
GGCGTAGTCCGCCTGGCGCTGCGCCAGCGTCGCCTTGGCGGCGGCAAGGTTGGCCTCGGCGACCTGCAACGCGGCGGGGAAGTTCTTCTTCGCCACCTCGGCGGCGAGCTTCTGTCCGGCGAGTTGCGCCTTGGCCGTGTCCAGCATGCCCTGCGCCTGCTCGCGCGAGTTGATGAAGGGGCGCGGGTCGATGTGAATCAGCGCTTGGCCCTTCTTCACGAACTGATTGTCGGCGATGTCGAGCGAGACGACGCGGCCGGCGACCTGCGGCGCGACCTGCACGGTGAAGCCGTCGGTGTAGGCGTCGTCGGTGTCCACGATCGAGCGCGACGACAGCCAGTAGTAGATGCCGCCGAGCGCCAGCGCCGTGATCACCGTCGCGGAGAGGATCAGGAGCAAGGGCCGGCGCCTTTTGCGCGTCTCCTCGTCCTGCTCGGCGGCCGACTCATCATCTGAAGACTCGTCGCCGGAGTCATCGGCGGCCGCTTCGTCGTCGCCCTCGTCCCCGCCGCCCTGCTCATCGTCCTGCTTGCGGTCGTCGCCGGGCTTCGGCTGCTCGCGACGCTCGTCGCGCGGACGCGTTTGCAACTCGCCGTCATGCATCCGGCCGCCCGGAATGCGCTCGGCATCCTGCGGTGGGGGTGGTTCATTCCGACTCATGCGTCGCGCTCGCCCGGCATCGGATCGCCTCGCTAAGATGTTTGTTGTCGCCAGCCGCGAGAGATGCTTGGGTGCAGAGCAACAACCGAACTCGCTGGTTCGCATATAGATCAGGAAGCGCATGGGCGCGTCAACTGGGCAGATGCCGATCGCGTGCGCGCCCGTTCCCCGCGGCGAGAAGCGGCGGCGCGAGATCGCGGCGGTGGCCGAGCACGTGTTCTTCGCGACCGGCTTCGCCGACACTACGATGCAGGCGATCGCCAATCGCGCCGG
>CALMGA010000313.1:5469-6882 GCA_937863205.1 uncultured Beijerinckiaceae bacterium
CCCGCCATCCGATCGTCCGTCGATCCACACCCGGTACCACGGGGCGAACGGCGGCGGCGCGAGATCGTGGCCGTCGCCGAGCAGGTTTTCCTCGCCCGTGCCTTCGCGGCCACGACCATGCAGGCGGTCGCAGTCGAGGCGGGGGCCGCAAAGGCAACCCTGTACCGGCACTTCGGCAGCAAGGACGAACTGTTCGCCGAGGTGGTCGCCGCGCGCGCCCGCTCCTTCCTCGAAGACCTCGACGAGCGCTTCCAGCAGCCGGGAACGGTCGCCGACGTGCTCCATGCGCTGGGATGCAGGATCCTGGAGACGATGAGCGCCAGGGACTCGGTCGCGCTGTGCCGAATCGTAATCGCCGAAAGTCCGCGCAATCCGGAGCTGGGCGAGCTGTTCATGCGCGCCGGCCCCGACCGGGTGAGCGAGCGGCTCAGCGAGTTCCTGGCGGCGGCGGCCGGGCGCGGCGAGCTTCACTGCCCCGATGCGGGCCAGGCGGCGCGCATCTTCCTCGGTGCCGTGCTCACCACCGTGCACCTGACCTGGCTGGTGCTGCAGCATCCGCCGACGATGCCGCGCTCGCGGATGCTCACCTACGTCGACGAGGTCGTGGCGATGTTCATGGGTCGCTACGCGGTCGCGACGGTCGGCTGAGGATTTGAATCGCGCCGGCCGATCGACTATCCCCGCGCCAAACCGAACGAGCCGCCGGTGCCCGCCCCCATGTCCGAACCTTCCGCCGGCCGTACCGCCACCGGCAGCGAGCGCCGCCGGGACGCGACGCGCCACGGCGCGCCTCGCTCAAGCGAGGCCAACCGAAGCGAGCCTCGCCATGACTGGACGTTGGGCGACATCGCCGCGATCCACGACCAGCCGCTGCTCGACCTCGTCGCCGAGGCCAGCCGGGTGCACCGTGCCTGCCACAAGCCCAGCGACGTGCAGCGCGCGAGCCTCCTGTCGATCAAGACCGGCGGTTGCCCCGAGGATTGCGCCTACTGCCCGCAGTCGGCGCACCACCGCGAGGTCAAGCTCGACCGCGTCGAACTGATGGACCCCGACGCGGTGCTGGCGCTCGCGAGCTGCGCCAGGGCCGCCGGCGCCGACCGCTTCTGCATGGGCGCCGCCTGGCGCTCGGTGCGCGACGGCGCGCAGTTCGATGCGGTGCTGCGGATGGTGGAGGGCGTCAGGGCCCTCGGCATGGAGGCCTGCGTCACGCTGGGCATGCTGAACGACGGGCAGGCGGCGCGACTCAAGGCGGCGGGGTTGACCGCCTACAACCACAACCTCGACACCGGACCGGACTTCTACGACCGCATCATCTCGACCCGGACCTACGACGACCGGCTGGACACCTTGCGGGCGGTGCGGGCGGCGGGGCTGGAGATGTGCTGCGGCGGCATCATCGGCATGGGCGAGAGC
>CALMGA010000313.1:6892-9013 GCA_937863205.1 uncultured Beijerinckiaceae bacterium
GGTCCCCGGGACGCCGCTGGCCGGCCGCGCCAGGGTCGACGCCTTCGATCTCGTCCGCATGGTGGCGACGGCCCGCATCGTTCTGCCGGGATCGCGCGTCCGCCTTTCGGCCGGCCGCTCCAGCCTGTCGCGCGAGGCGCAGGTGCTGTGCATGGTGGCCGGCGCCAACTCGATCTTCTACGGCGACACGCTGCTGACCACCGCCAACGCCGGTGCCGGCGAGGACGACGCGCTGTTCGCCGCGCTGGCCGCGCGACAGCCGGCGGCGGCCTCAGCGCAGTAGCGGTCGCCGCATCGTCCGCGGCCCGTCGCTCCCGCCGGGCGATCCCGGGAAGAGCGCGTCAGCGCTCCTCGTCGTCCTCGATGTCGCCGTCGATCAGGTCCGAAACGTTGCCGCCGTCGTCCTCCTCCTCTTCGAGGAAGGTGTCATCGTCGTCGGTGGCCGCCTCGTCGGGCTCGATGTCGTCCTCCGGATTGACGGCCGCGACCTTGCCGTCGTCGATCTGGTCGGCGTCGTCGAGGGACACGACCTCGGGCGCGTCGGGCTCGTTGCCCTCCTCTTCGACCGCCGCAACCGGCTGGCGGCCTCCTGCGCTGCGCGGTGACAACGGTGCGCCGCCACTCTGCACGGTGCCGCATTTCGGGCAGACAGCCGGGTTCTTGTTGAGGTCGAAGAACTTCGTCCCGCAGTTCTGGCACTTCTGCTTGCTGCCGAGGTCAGGTTTCGCCACGAAGGTGCAACTCGCAAGGGAAGAGGGGGGATCGACGGCGGCACCGGCCTGCCGGGATCGTCAAGCCGGCCCCGTTAGTGGTGGCGGGCTGCCCTGTCAATGGGAGCTGCCGGGGAACCGCGGGCGTGGCGTCCGGGGCGCCAGGCGCGGGTGACAGACCGGCGCGCCTCGTGCTAGGGCCCGCGCATCCCCGCAACCCTCCCCTCGGACGACGCAAGGCGTGCATTTCCATCACGCCCGGCAGCTCACCGCCGAGCGCGGCTCGTCGCTCAAGGGGCGGCTGCGCCCGCCCGGCGACAAGTCGATCTCGCACCGCGCGATGATCTTCGGCCTGCTCAGCCTCGGCGAGACGCGCGTTTCCGGCCTGCTCGAAGGCGAGGACGTGCTGCGCACGGCCGCGGCCTGCCGGGCGCTCGGCGCGAGGATCGAGCGTCGCGGCCCGGACTGGCTGGTCGAGGGCGTCGGCATCGGCACGCTGCTGGCCCCGCGCGACACGCTCGATTTCGGCAATGCCGGCACCGGCTCGCGGCTGATGCTCGGCGTCGTCGGCGGCCACCCCGTCCGCGCCCGCTTCGACGGCGACGCCTCGCTGCGCAAGCGTCCGATGCGGCGCATCCTCGATCCCCTGGCGCTGATGGGGGTCGCGATCGAGGAGGAGGCCGAGGGCGGCCGCTGCCCCCTCGTCATCCGCGGCTCCGCCGAGCCGACGCCGATCGAGTACCGCACCCCCGTCGCCTCGGCGCAGGTCAAGTCCGCCATCCTGCTCGCCGGGCTGAACTCGCCGGGTCGCACCACCGTGATCGAGGACGAGGCCACGCGCGACCATACGGAGACGATGCTGCGCTTCTTCGGCGCCGACGTCGTCGTCGAGCCGTTCGGCGAGCATGGCCGCCGCGTCTCGCTGCAGGGTCGCCCCGAACTGCGGCCGCGGCCGATCGCGGTGCCGGCCGATCCCTCGTCCGCCGCCTTCGCCCTCGTTGCGGCGACGATCGTGCCGGGATCCGACGTCACGGTCGAGGGCGTGATGATGAACCCGCTGCGCATCGGCCTCGTCGCCACGCTGCGCGAGATGGGCGCCGACATCCGCGTCGAGGAGGAGCGCGTCGAGGGCGGCGAGATCGTCGCCGACCTGCGCGTGCGCGCCGCCGTGCTCAAGGGGGTCGACGTGCCGGCAGCGCGCGCGCCCGCGATGATCGACGAATATCCGGTCCTCGCGATCGCGGCGGCCTTCGCGCAGGGCGAGACCCGGATGAACGGCCTGGGCGAGCTGCGCGTCAAGGAGAGCGACCGGCTACAGGCCGTCGCCGACGGGCTGCGGCTCAACGGCATCGGGCACGAGATCGTCGGCGACGACCTCGTGGTGCGCGGCGGCGATGGTGCGCCCGGCGGC
>CALMGA010000314.1 GCA_937863205.1 uncultured Beijerinckiaceae bacterium
GCCCTGGCCGGTCGACGATCCCGGCCTGGCACGGGTCGGCCGGCGCGAGTTGCAGCGCCTGCTGATCCGCCGCGGCTACGATCTCGCCGGCAAGGTCGACGGCGTCCGCGCCTTCCTCGCCGACAACGCTCTGCTGGCCAAGATGAACGCGACGATCGCGGCCTTCCAGCCGACGCCTCGCCCACTGGCCGCGGGGAGGACGGACGCGGGGCCGGGAAGCGCCGAGGCGGGAGGCGACGTCGCGGGCGGCAAGCCGCCGATGCCCGTCGAGGTGGTGGCGCCGCTACCCGGTCCGCTGGCGATGCTGCAGACGGTGATCGGCCTTGCCGCCTCGCCGCTCGCCACCGCCGCCTTCGTGGCGATCTACATCGTCTTCATCCTGCTGCAGCGCGAGGACCTGCGCAACCGGCTGATCCGCCTTGCCGGCTCCGGCGACCTGCAGCGCACCACGCTGGCCCTCAACGATGCGGCGGGGCGCCTCAGCCGTTACCTGCTGGCGCAGCTCCTCCTCAACACCGGCTTCGGCGCGGTGGTCGGCATCGGCCTGACCGTGATCGGCGTGCCGAGCCCGCTGCTCTGGGCGATCGTCGCGATCTTCATGCGCTTCATCCCCTACATCGGGACCGTCGGCGCGGCGGCGGCACCCCTGCTGCTCGCCGCCGCCGCCGAGCCCGGCTGGAGCGCCGTGCTCGAGACCGCGGCGTTCTTCGCCCTCATCGAGTTCATCACCGGGCAGATGGTCGAGCCGCTGGTGTTCGGCCACAACACCGGCATCTCGCCGATCGCGGTGGTCGTCTCGGCGACCTTCTGGACCTGGCTGTGGGGACCGGTCGGCTTGGTGCTGTCGACGCCGCTCACCGTGTGCCTGGTGGTGATGGGCCGCCACGTCAGCCGCTTCGCCTTCCTCGACGTGCTGCTCGGCGACGCGCCGGCGCTGACCGAGGTCGAACTGTTCTACCAGCGCATGCTCGCCGGCGACCCGTCGGAAATCCTCGACCATGCCGACCGCTTCCTCGCCGAGAACACGCTGCTCGACTATTGCGACGAGGTGGCGATGCGGGCGCTGCTGCTGGCGCAGGGCGACGTGCGGCGCGGCGCCCTCGACGAGACCCGGCAGGGGCGCATCCGCGACGCCATGCGGGTGCTGGCCCAGGACCTCGCGGAGCGCGAAGGCACCGTTCCACCGTCGACGGATGCGGAGGTGGGCGAAGCGGCGCGACCGGGCGCGGCCACCCTCGACAGGACCTGGGCCGCCGAGGGCTCGATCCTCTGCTTCGCCGGCCGCTCGGTGCTCGACGAGGCGGCGGCCCATCTCCTCGGCGACGTGCTGCAGGAGCACGGCATCGGCGTCCGTATCGAGCCGGCGGATGCGCTGGTGCGCGGCCTGCCCCCCGGCCACGATGCCTCGCGTGCCCGCCTCGTCGTGCTGTCCTTCCTCGATGCCGACTTCGGCCTCGCGCAGGCCAAGGTCGCGATGCGCCGCCTGCGCCGTCGCCTCCCCGACGTGCCGCTGATCGTCGCCTTCTGGATGGCCGACGGCGAGGGACGGCTCGCTGAGCTCGCCGCGGCCGTGCGCTGCGACAGCTGCGTCTGCGATCTGCCGAGCGCCGTCCGCGCCTGCCTTGAGCGCGCCGGCGCACCCGCCGGCGCGATTTCCGAGGCGACCGCCGCCGGCTGAGGCCCGCTCGGGGGACCTCGATTTCCGCTTGTCGCGCTCCGACAATGCGGCTATATCCCCGCCCTCGGCGCAGGCCGGCCGGCCCATCCCAAGGGGCCTGCGAGGGGTCGGGGTCATAGCTCAGTTGGGAGAGCGCTTCAATGGCATTGAAGAGGTCGGCGGTTCGATTCCGCCTGGCTCCACCATTAGTTCTCGTTAAGTCATTGTTTCAGCTGTCAAATCGGCAGTATGGCCAATGCCTTTTCCGCTCCCTTCCCCACCCGTGGTCTTTGGCGGAAGTTCGTCGCGAGTAGGGGTGCTTCCGCATCGCGGGCTGATGGAGCGACCAGTCCACCTCCGTACGTTCTTTCAAGATCTGGGACGGGTCATTTTCGATGACGTCTGAAAGGATCATTTCCCTCTAGCTGATACGAGTGTCGCTGACGCTAGAGCGGTCGCGGCGACCCTGCGCACCCGCTTGATCGCGGCGCTTTCGGCGACCTTGAAGGGCCGGCCAACGGCGCGACGCGAGTGCCCAGCCTCGACAAAGGCGACCACGCGCCGGCGAAGATCGAGCGAAAGGCCGTGAGCCATCGGCATCCTCCGGCAGGAAGAAGCAGCGCCGACGCCTTTGGTTCATCGCGTCTGCGTAAGAGTCCAATGCTCTGGATGCCGGCTATGCGGCCGAAGTGAACCGCGACGGCTTCGTATGATGCCCGTCATCGTCCGCCTCGACCTGATGCTGGCCCGGCGCAAGCGCCGCTCCAAGGATCTCGCACGTGCCGTCGGCATCACGGAAGCCAACCTGTCGCTGCTGAAGTCCGGCCGGGTGCGCGGCATCCGCTTCGCCACGCTGGACGCTATCTGTCGCGAGCTCGCCTGCACGCCCGGTGACCTGCTGGATTACGAGCCGGAGGGCGCCGTCGACACAACGCGGGATGCGGGCTGATGCGGGGACAGGCAGTGCCGGGCCGCTTCTCACCGTGGCGCTCTGCCGTCCTCCTTCTCGTGACAGCCGTGATCGCGTCCGCCCCGGGCGGCGACAGTGCCGCAGCACGCCAGCGCGCGCGGCTCGCGCCGGTCACCGGTGCCGGTTCGGTGCCGTTTCAGCGCATAGCGGGGCGCATCGTGGTGAGCCTCGATTTTGTGCGGCCGGACGGGCAGCTGCGTCCCGCGCTGGCCTGGGTCAATATGGGCACGCCCACCATGGCGCTGGAGACCCCGCTCGCCCGCGAGCTGGGCGTGGGAGAGGGTCGCCCGCTCGCCTTCCGGCTCGGGACGCTGGACGTCCAAGGCCGCTGCTGTGCCGTGCGTGCGATGCAATCGTCGGCGACCTGTTCTGGGGCAGTTGGGAGGGTAACGCGCCGGGGCCGGTAGCGGGCTGGCTCGGCGCCGACGCGCTCGACGGTGTCCGGCTCACGGTGGATTACCCCGGCTGCACCCTGTACTGGCTGCCGCAGCGCCCGGCCAAGCCGGCCGGCATCGCGCAGGTCGGGGTGACGCTGGAGCGGCACGGGGACGCCTACACGATAGGCGGCGTGGTTGCCCGGCAGGGCCGGTCCACGATGGACGGTGTCGAGGCAGGCGACCTGCTGCTCGCTATCGATGGACGGCCCATGAGGGCGATGCCCCGCGACGAGGTACTGCGCGCGCTCGGCGGCGAGGCGAGCACCTTCCACGTCCTCACGCTCGGCCGCACCGGCCGCATGCTGGAGGTGCACGCACCCGTGACGGCGTTCTGAAGACCCAAAAACACCGATAGGCTGCGCGATCGGTGGGTGACGAGGCTTGGCCGATAGCATTCGGTCCGGTTTGGAGTTGACGAAGGTGGTAAGCGGACCTTCGCTCGACCTTGCATAGGGTGAGGGGCATCGGAGCGCGAACGTCACGGCTGACGTGTTCCTTGATCGGACCTGAAGGCCGGCACACGTCGCTGTTCGAGCGCCAGCCAGACCGTGGGGCCGAGCGCGACCGTCGCTGTTCCGGCGAGCAACGCGAAGACGGTGTGAAAGGACTGGAGATCGGGCACCTGGCGACGTTCAAGAACGATGACGAACAGCGCGCTTGCGAGCGATCCGCCGATGCGCTGCAGGATGTTCGTCTGGGCAGTCGCGTCGGGAAGCTGCTCCGCGTCGACCGAAGCATAGGCCGAGGACATGACCGGCAGGCCAGCGAAACTGACGCCGATCCCGCGTACGAACTGCAACAGTTCCACCAGGGCCAGGTTTGCTTCCGCGCCGAGCAGGACGAAGGGCAAGGTTGCCGCGATGGTGACGGTGAGGCCGACGATCGCGGTGAGGCCGCCTCCGATGCGATCGGTCAGCACGCCGCCGAGCCTGAGCGAGATGGCGGAACCGGCTCCGTAGGCGAGCAGCAGCAGCCCTGTATCGGCGGCGCTGCGGCCGCGCAGGATTTCGAAGTACAGCGGCAGGACGATGAGGCCGCCGAACAGGCTGCCGCCGCCGAACAGGACCGCGAGTTGCGCGGCGGCGTAGCGCCGGGAGCGGAACAGGCCGACATCGAGGATCGGCCGCCGGCCGGGACCGCCGCGCCTTGCGTGCGCGACGTAGGCGGCGAGCGACGCCATGCCGGCCAGCAACGCCGCGAGCGCCGCGGACGATCTCGCATGGGGTTCGCTCAGCCATCGCGACGGAGCGGCGATCCATGCGGGGACCGCGCCGGGCCGCGCGATGCTGCCGGAGCTCGACCGCCTGCTGTCGGCGTTGGTGGACCATGGCCTGTCGCCGGACGACGCGCTGCGAACCCTGCTCGCGATCAGCCGCTACACCGTAGGATGGGTGCTGGAAGAACAGGCCCACGCTCAGCGCGCGGACACGGGTACGATGGTGCCCGACGCCGCTTCGGCGCCGACCTTGGCGCGCGCCCGGACCGTGGCCGACCAGCTCGCCCCCGATGTCGACTTCGATTTCGGGCTGCGAGCGCTGATCGTCGGTGCGATGCGACATCGGCAGGCGTAGATCATGGGTTGGCACACCACGTCAGCGCGCCCCGCCGCTCGGCGCGGCCGCGCCGGCCCAAGTCCGCAAACCCTCGACCATCTCCCCCGGATCGGCCGCTCCGCCGAGCGCGCCGGCCCAGACG
>CALMGA010000315.1 GCA_937863205.1 uncultured Beijerinckiaceae bacterium
GCCAGACCGTTTCCAGGCAGGCGGGGACCGGGAAGCGCTTGTAGGCGTAGTTGACCAGCGCCGAGGTGATCTTGCCCTTGTCTTTGGTGCGGAAACGGAGGACGTGGCTTTGCGGGTCGCGATGGCGGCGCTTGGGATCGAGGGCGGCGACATCGCGGACGATCGCCTGGAGGTCGATGTCCGGCCGCTCGACTGCATAGCGGCGCGGTGTCGACAGTTCCTTCGCGATCGCGGCGCGACGGTCGGCTTCGGCTTGCTGTCGACGACGTAATTCGGAGCGCGGCTTCATGGCGCGCTATACCATCGAACGACCGGCTCGGCCAAGGATGCTCCGGCTTGGTCGATCGGGCGGACTGATGTTCTTCGCGAGCCGTCGCACGGAAGGAGATTGCACCGTGATCGTCCGTCCTGACGAACACGGTTGTCAGGTGATCGGGAGCATTTGGCCACGTTGAGGGAGTGCCGCCTGCCGCTCCATCGGCAAACCGTAGGCTTCTCAGGGCAACTCGAATACCGGCCGCAACGCGACGAGCGCCTCGGCCACCGCTCTCGCCGTGGTTCTCCCTGCACGCTGTGGCCGAGACCCATATGCTCGACCGCAATGGCATAAAGGTAGGTCTCGATGGCGCCGGTCGTCGCCCGTTCGTCCATCAGCATAACATAGGCTTTGGCGGCGTAGGCGTCGTACTCGTCACCGCTTCAGGGAACCGTTGAATGCCGAGCGGGTCCCATTCATGTAGCAGGAGCAGGCGAACGCGCGCCCGGTTCTGTCGGGATCGATGCTTGTCGTGGCCGTGCGCCATGCTGTTTTCCGTGCAACTCGGGCCTGGTCGGCAGACACAGGCAGCCAAGTCTGTGGCGATAGCTCAGCAAGCCGGGTCCCGGCTAGCGCACGTCCCCCACAGCACGATGCCGGCGAGGCCACCCGGCTCCAGTCGGAGCCGTGCCGGACGTAGACTGGCGCGGGGATTTCACGCTGCTCGGCATTCTCAGCGAATGCTGTCACTATAGGTGCGCGGGACCGCTCGGCCCAAAAGCTCACGACGATGCACATCTTTGCGGGACCTACGTCCGCTTCCGAGCGCGTCATCAATCGTCTGCAACGACCGCCATCGTGAAGGTTTCCGGATGCCGGCCGGCAACGATGCTGCGGTCAAGCGAGGGCCGGCGTCCGGAAGCCGCCCAAGCACGAACCCGCGGGTTTGCGCGCCGAAGCTATGGGGATTTGCTTGCTGCCTCGTCGTTCCGCGCGGGGCTCGGCGGTGGCAAGGCACGCGCCGCGACGCCTCCGGGGCAGCTGTTCCCCGCCCGAAGCGCGCCCGATCGGGTGTTCGGCAGGACCATGGCGGGGGGCTTAGCCTGACGGGGCGCAGGAGTACCCGGCGACCGCAGAGGCATGGCTGCGGCGAGGGAACGGGTCAGGACAGGCCGGGTCACGTCGTGCACTCCTGGGCAAAGGCGGACGAGGTCGGTGGGGCGCGGGGTTGCGCCGCGCCGGTGAAGAACCCTATGATCACCATGCGACCACCGCAGCACGGGCATGGTGGGCGCGGCTGCGACGTGGGCGCAGGCTGTTCTGCATCGGCCGGCGGTGGCGCAGCCGACATCGGCGCGGCGAGCAGCTCCCTGGCTCGCGCCAGGTTGGCCCGGCGCGTCGCGCTGGCGAGCAGGCCATAGTGCCGGATGCGGTGAAAACCCCTGGGCAGCACATGCAGCAGGAAGCGGCGGATGAACTCGCCGGCGGCGAGCGTCATCACCTGCTGCCGCTCGTCGCCATCGCGGCGATAATCCTTGACGCGGAAGGTGACGCCGTTCTCGTTCATGGCAATCAGCCGGCGGTTCGAGATGACGACGCGGTGCGTGTACCTCGACAGGTAGGCGAGCACGGCTTCAGGGCCGGCGAACGGCGGCTTGGCGTAGATCACCCAGCGCATCTTTCGGGCGGGAGCCAAGTGGCGAGCGAAGGCACGGCAGTCGGCGAGACCGGCCCCCTCGCCGAAGAACCGTAGCCGGCCGGCGTCGTGCAGCTTGGTGAGTCCGGCCAGGAACAGCCGGCGGAACAGCGCCCCGAGCACCCTGACCGGCAGCAGGAAGGCCGGCCGTGACGACACCCAGCGCCGGCCGTCGGGCGACAGGCCGCCGCCGGGCACGATCATGTGGATGTGCGGATGGTG
>CALMGA010000316.1 GCA_937863205.1 uncultured Beijerinckiaceae bacterium
CGGGTCGAGATGCGGCAGGCCTGTTCCACCCGCTTGCGAACCGCCGTCTACCACTGGGCCAGGGTGGCCACTCAGCACGACCCTCACAGCAAAGGCCGCTACTCCGCCTTGCGGGCCAGGGGTCACTCCCACGGGAGAGCGTTGCGAACCGTCGCCGATCGGCTCCTCGGCGTCGCCTGCGTTATGCTTGCAAACCGCACCACCTACGACCCAAAGCACGAAGCTACTCGTGCCGCAAAAGCAGCTTGACCACTGGTAGGGAGTCCCCCCCCCACCGTGCCCGACTTCCCCCTCGCCGTCGCGCGATGATTCCGCAGAAGACGGCCGCAGGAGTGATCGACATGTGCAAGTGCAAGGACCTTCAAATGTACGGCCTGCCGCTCGCCTCCGCCGCGATTCTGCTCGGCAACCTCCTCCTGCCGCCGTCGGTGCATGCCGGCTTCGAGCCGAAAGCTACGAGCCGACCCGCGGAGACGCAAGCGAGGCGCGCCGAGGTGATGGCGCTTCTGATCGGCGAAAGCCTCACGCCCGACGCCTCGGTGGTCTTGGCGGGGGTGTCGCCTGACGTCGAGCAGATGTCCGCCGCTCTTAGATCGCTCGGCGTGGCGACGAGGACGGTGATGGATGTCGACCGTGCCGCCGCAATCGACGCGATCAACGCCTTCGCGGCCGAGAGCCCCGACAAGGTGCACCTTCTCTACTTCAGCGGATATGGCGGCGAGGAGGCGGGGATACCAAACGCCTTGCTGTTCATGAGCAAGGACGATGTCGCCCGCTCCGCTGCGAAGGCGACCGATGTGGAACTTCGGCGCCTGCGCTACACCCTCCCATTCCCCTGGATTGGGAAGCAGCTCGCCAACACGGCAGCCAGCGTCATCATCATCGACAGCAGCCTGAACCCGCAATACGAGTTCGCCGCGCGCCAGCTCGTGGCGACCGCTGGGGCACACGGGCGAGAGGACGCGAAGGGCGGCTACTTCACCCAGCAGGTCACGGCGCAGCTGCACGACCTCGGCGGCTCCTCCCTGCTGGACTCCCTCGCCGCCGCCGCCCGCGCGACCCGCTCGCCGGATGGCGAGGAAGACCCGGTTCTCCTGCTTTCGGCCTCCATGCCATCCTGCCGCTTGGAGGAGGGCAAGCTGACCTGCGCCATCGAGGGCCGAGGTGGAAGCCGCTGAGATTGCCGCCGCGCTCTCACTTGCCCATCCCCTCGGCGTCTGCTCGGAATGGCCCGTCACTTGCGCGCCGCATCGCCGGCGGCCAACGCTGTCCTTTTCAAGGACGGGGGAGCTATTAGTGCACCGCAATGTGATACGAGGCGGTCAGACCGATGGGCGGTAGCCGCCGTGTCGCCTAGAGGTCGGGCGGCCTTGCCACGCCATCGCCGATCGCCTGAAGGTCCTTCCGTCATGGACTGGCTCCGTCGCTGTCTCGCCATCATGCTGCTGCTTGCGGCCTCGCCCTCCCGCGCCGACACGCGGGTCGCGCTCGTCATCGGCAACTCGACCTACGATGCCGTCGGCGCGCTACCCAATCCGGAGCGCGACGCCGCACTGATGGCCGCTACGCTGGAGAGCGCGGGCTTCTCCGTCACCCTGGTACGGAACGCCTCGCGCTCCGCCATGCTCGACGCCTTGAACAGCTTCAACGAGCGGGCGGACGAGGCGGACTGGGCGCTCGTATTCTATGCCGGGCACGGCATCGAGATCGGCGGCACAAACTACCTCCTTCCGACGGACGCGCAGCTCAAGGTCGACCGGAACGTGCAGGACGAGGCGGTGTCGCTCACCCGCGTGCTGGACACGGTGGCGAACGCCCGCAAGCTGCGGATGGTCATCCTCGACGCCTGCCGCAACAATCCCTTCGCCGCGACGATGCGGTGCTCCGTAGCCACCCGCGCCGTCGGGCGGGGCTTGTCGCGCCCCGAACCGCAAGCCGGTGTCATCGTCGTGTACTCGGCGGCCGCGGGCGAGGTCGCAGAGGACGGCTTGGGGCAACACAGCCCTTTCACCACGGCGCTGGCGAGCCGGCTGACACAGCCGGGGCTCGAGATACGACACCTGTTCGACGTGGTCACCGCCGACGTGCTGCACGCCACCGGCCATCGTCAGCGGCCCTACCAGTACGGGTCCAATCCGAGCGAGGAGAGCTACTTCTTCGTGCCTCCGAGCCCGGAAGTCGGTCGCCCCCCGCAGGTTTCCAGCCCTCCCGAACAGGCCAAGCCTGCCGAGCTGCATCCGCCCGCGCCCGTCGACACCTTCGGTCGAGAGTTCAGCCTTTGGAACGCGGCCAAGGAGCGCGGCACGGTCGGGAGCTACGAGGCGTACCTGAAAGCCTATCCGTCCGGCACCTTCGCCGACGTCGCGCGCGATGCCGTCCGCGCCCTGCGGGAGGGAGTCGCCCTTGAGGCGCAGGGTGCGAGACCGAGGCCTGCGGGGGCGAGCGACGGGCACACGAGCGTCGCAGCCCTCCCGCCGGAGCGCCCGGCGCGTCCCGCCCAGCCCGCCGCGCGGCTCTTCCGCATCAAGCGGAACGTGTCCCTGGGCATCCTGAACATGCGAGATGGCCCCGGCCAGCAGCATCAACTGCTGTCGTCGATCCCGGTCGGCTCCGGAGGCGTATCGATGGGGGCGTGCCGCCAACCCGACGACGGGCGCAGCACCGGAGCATGGTGCGCGGTTCGATGGAACGGCAGGTCGGGCTGGGTCTCGTCGAACGGGCTGGAGCGGGAATGACGCCGCGGCATCAGGGCCGGGCGACGATGGGAAAATCGAAGGCGCGTGACCTGTAGGGCTCGTCCGCCAGCGTGAAGTGCCACCATTCGCGTGCGTAGGGTTTGAAGCCGGCCCTCTCCATGACGCGGCGAAGATTCGCGCGGTTCGCCATCGCTTCGCGCGAGATATCGCGCGCTCCATCGCCGGACGAGGCATCGAAGCAGTCGAAGGCGGTGCCGAAATCAAGCGTACCCTCACCACGTCGCTCGGCGGGTGAGCCGCGGCAGGAACGATCAGGATCACCGGGAGCGACGAGGGGGATCTTGCTGCCCTTCGGCATGAGCCCGAGGTCGACCGTGCTGCCCCGGGAATGCGACGACCGGGACGCGATGTAGCCGAGCGAAAATAGTCGGTCCTTGCGGAGCCGCGGGAAGAAGACCTGATCGGTCCAACTGGAACCCGCCCTCCCGCTCCACTCCACGAAAGCCTTGACGGCCCTCTCCGGGCGGTAGCAGTCCCAAACCAGCAGCGACAGCGACTGGGACGCCAGCATGGCCTGGACCTCCGCAAGGTGATCGGCAGCCTCTCGGGTAAGGATGCATTCCGCCGCCGCATACCCGGGAATGGGTGAGCCTATAAAGTTGTACGAGCCGGCATAGCGTATATCCTGCACAATGGTAGGATCGTGATCGCGGAGGTAGACAAAGCCTGCAGGGAGCATCGATACACCTCTCGCGGGCTCTGCGCTTGGGCCGGCGACGGTGTCCATAGGTTGGGCGGCGGGTCTGCTGACGGCCAGGACTGCGGGATTGTCGGCCATGGCAGGCGGGGGCGATTGTACAAGAACGAGCCCGATACAAATGACATGGGGCCAGACAGCTGCGGATATTTTGAGCCGGTTGGTGACGGGCGACATCGGCCTTCCTGAATCACTCGCCATCTGGATATTTAGTCCCAGCATTATGGCATATTAGCTTTTTGGATAAACCTGTCGGCCTGTTCTGTCCAGACTCATCAGATCAATTAAACACCTCAAAAGATTCGGCGACGTGTTTTCTGGCTGCGTCGTTTCCACAGGATCGTCGATCCCTTACATTCTCATTGCCACCCATGTCCACGCCGACTTAACCTCGAAGAGGCTGCAGAAAGACTTCCGTCGGGCGGCTTTAGCAGGTTGAATCTACCGGAGCAGTCGATAGCGGCGCGCTTACGGCCAATATTCACACTTTAGTTTTTTTTAACAAGAATTTTCCAATCGCAATGTCCGCTTAGTGAAAATTAGGATTTGGGAGCAGACCAGCTTCTTTCCACCCATGCTGGGCATAGATGCGATGGTCTGAAGGTCGGCTTCGGACCAACGCGCAACGCGCGTCGAACGTCCGGCATGGGCGCGCTGCCGTCTGACCGCTCTTCGGCGAGAGCTGGCCGCATCCGGATGTCGACCTCTGAATATAAGATCGGTCGGAGCTGACCGTTGCCTCGATGCGGATTCCTGATGCCGCCCGGAAGCAAAGCAGTGGCGTGGGTCGTCTCGAACAGCTACGCAGCCGTAGCTGACAGCTTGCAAGCGTTTACCCTGTGGCGAACACAACCGCCCGTCCCGGCCATGCTGGCGGGAATGTCGAGCTTTTTAGGGAAAAACTCAGGGCCAGCCTTACACGCCCCCGGCATCCTCTCTTCATCGCGGCTATCGGCCGAGAGGGGAAAAGCCATGTTGAAGAAGCTCACGATGACGACCGTCGTCGCGCTCGGCCTCGTGTCGGTCGCAGCCAGCGACGCCTCCGCGTTCGGACGCGGGTTCGGTGGTGGCGGCTTCCATGGTGGCGGCTTCCATGGCGGGTTCGGCGGCTTCCACGGTGGTGGCGTCCGCGGCTTCGGTGGCTACCGCGGCTTTCGCGGCGGCTATGCCGGCTTCGGCCGATGGGGGCACCGTTACGGATACTACGGCTACGCCGACGACGGCGCGGCCGGTGCGGTGCTCGGCGGCTTGGCGCTCGGCGCCCTCGCCGCAGCAGCCGGCGGCTACTGAGCCATGGCCGACTTCGACGCCTCCGACCGTCTGATGCCGCCGCGCCAAGAACGCTCGCTGCCAGCCTATCTCTGGCAGAGCCTCGGCATCGGCCTGCCCGCCTTGGCCGCCGGGGTCGCCCTGGTCGCGTACCTGAGCCTTGCGCCGGCGGCCAAGGCGGAGCAGTTCCAGCACGGCGGGACCGGGCGCCAGCCCGTTCCCGCCGTGCTGGCCGGAGCCTTGCCGAGCGGGCGCGTGCGGCCCGAAGCGCGCGACCCCATCGTGCTATCGGACCGCGAGTCCGATGGCGGCGTCCTCTTCGACCACAACGGCTCGGACGTGCTGTTCTTCGCCGACAAGGGCCTGATCGTCTATACGCGGCCGCGACCCGGTATGCGCAGCGTCGTCGCGAGCGGTGACGTGCTGTTCCGGGGTACGATCCGCGACCACGTCCTCACCGGGCGCGCCTACGCCTTCAAGGCCGGTTGTCGCCCTGCCGCCTACGACGTCAGGGGCGTGTTGTCGGACGAGCTCGACGGCGAAGCGGCGCGCCTTCACCTGCAGGGGGCGGCGCCGCTCTGGGACAGGGCATCATGCCGGGTGGTCGCCTCGACGTATGATGCCCCAAGCGCCAGCCTCGGCTTCAGGCAGCTGATGGGGGTCGACCTCGAGGCGCGTGTGCCCGGTCCCGACGAGTAGCAGTCCCTCAGCGGCAGCCGCCGCGTCACGCTCGGGTCTGCTCTGACGGCCGGGACCGTTGGCGCAGTAACCATTCTCTCGCAGTCGGAGCACCACGATCTTGCGCCACCTCAGCCTCGCCCTGCTGCTGCTCGGCTTCGCGGCGCCCGCCGCACGGGCCGAACCGCCCGCACCCCTGCACCTCAAGGTCGGCGCCCACATCATCGATGAGGTCCGGCTTCCCGAGGCGATGCCGAAGCTCCTAATGGACGGCAAGGTGCTCGTTGATGACGCGATGTCGTTCACGTTGAAGCTGCAGCACACCGTCAACGGCGTGCCCAGCGCGATCATCTACGCCGACAGGAGCGGGGGATCGTGCAACGACGGCACCAGCCTGTTCATCGACGCCACCATGTCGGACGCCGGCGGCGTGAAGGGCGTGCCCGTCGCCAGCTGCTGGAGCGAGCCGAAGTACATGCAGGCGCTCGACAGCGACGGCGAGGTCCTACTGGAGCAGCAGGATCCCGGCCTCGCCTTCGACGGCGACCTCTGGCGGTTCGTGCCGGGCAAGGGCCTGAGCAAGGTCGCCAACCTGACCTACACGCCTATGCCCGGCACGACCTGGGCCGACCTGCGTCGGCAGGCCGGCACCGGGGCACCGGTGGAGCTGTTCCGCAATGAGGCGTTCGCGAAGGACTTCGACCGCGGGACCGGCATGGCACGGGCGACCATCCTGCCGGCGGCGGGCGACGCGGCGGATCCGAACGGGACCATCCAGGGCCGCTTCCTCATCGCGGAAGGCTTTCAGGCACACGACGGGCGGCACCAGGCGCTGATCGCTGTAGACCTCGTCGCTCAGCGCGTATTCGTCGCCGATTACCCCGGCGACGCTCCAATCGCGGTGTACCCGGCGGTGCACGACTGGCCCTCGCCGGCGCGCAAGAAGCTCGCTCTCTGGGCCAAGCAGGTGGTGCAGCCGTGAGATTGCATCATCGTCTCTCCATCGTCCTTTGAAGCAGGTAAGCGCACCGCGCCGACGGCGGAGCAACGCACCTCTCTTCCTTTCCCTGACCGTCGCCGTCGCACCGAAGAACGGGACGCCGCTATGCCCGATCATGCACCAGTCGGGTCCGAACGGTCGACCGCAGACTGACGTGCCGTTGACGCGCGCAGCGCCAGCACCTCCTGCCGGCCGCTCTCCACCCACCGCTCGACAAGCTCCAGCCGGCCTGCGATGGCGCGGAATACCGCGCCGAACGCCTCGTAGTCGTCGTCCCGATTTGCCCGCGAAGCCAGTTCACCCGCGCGCACGAGCCGCT
>CALMGA010000317.1:0-4405 GCA_937863205.1 uncultured Beijerinckiaceae bacterium
CCCGAGATGTAATTAAAGGGCGCGCCGTTGGCCGCGTAAAAGTCCCGCAGCGCGATTGCGATCGCGTCGCGCGTATCGCCCTTAAGCCTGACAAGATCGGGGACTGAAGGAACAGGCAGCTTCATACGACGTACCTCTGCTGGGCGCTACGCAGATGCTGCGAGCCCGATTGCAAAAACCAAGTCCTGATCTTTTCGTTCGATATGACCATCCCCGGAACCGCTCGTTTTTCCGCTTCCGACCAGACCTGATCCCAAGGCGAACCCTTTTCGTGAGTCAGGTCGGAAAGCGTGAAGGCGTGAAACTGAGAATAAAAATCAAAGATATTGCCTAAAAAATTGCCCAATCTAGCATCAAAGTCAAATTTTGCATCGACGAATTTGCACAGGCTGGCATCGAAGCAGCTGAGATAGGTCCTGATCGGTTGTGACCCGGCCGTCTTGACCTGGTCGTAGACGACGCGATTGACCGGCCCTCGCTTCCAGGCCTCGAAAGGCGGGGCGACCAAAGGTTGATCGAACTGGGCCAGATGCCACGCGTGGGCGAAGTACAACACCTTCAGCAACATCATCGACGTCACCGGACACGCCTTTTCGTCGGCGCGGTGGATAAAGAAATTCGCTATGGCCCTTGCGTCGTGCATCGGAGCAAACGATAGAACAGACGACGAACGCCTACAATCCGTATTTGGTGCCACCCACAGGCGCCTTAGGGCGTCCCCTGCGGGCCGTGCTGTCGCAAGCCGAACCCGCAGGGCGGTCTCGGCCCTTCGGGCTTCCGTCACTGATGTCCATTTCCTCGGAGTCGCATCAGGTGAAGTAGATCGAGTCGCAGGAAAAGGCGATGCCTCAGCCGCGATGGACGGCGGCAGAAGCGGACGTCCGGAGCTTCGGCTATGGGCCAGTTTCGCCCGAACGCGTTTGCCACCAATCACTGCAGTTCAGATGCACGTCATCTTGGATTGGCATCGGTCGAAGATGTGAATGTCGGACCGCTATGTCGCCCAGATGACCGGCGGCAAAGGCTAGCGCAGCACGCTACGGCATGGCAGAGTACCTCGCTTCAGACCTGGAAGCTCGACCCGATCGCATTTCCAGCGGCAACAACCAGGGTGCTTGGAGGTCTCCAGGTGCGCGCGTGGTGCTCGGAAATAAATATCTCTATCGGAATCCTAAATTGTACCTGAAGAGCGCGGGAGACTGTCTGTCGCAAGACCGCAGAGTCCACCCGCCAGAGACGTGAACGGATGCAGCACTTAGAGCGCGTTATGGACCTGTGATGAGGGCCGCCCAAGTTCTGCGGGATGCCTTCATCTCGCAAGCCGTATCCCTCCGACGTGTCCGACGAGGAGTGGGCGCTGGTGGCGCCCTACCTCGCCCTGCTGCCGGAGGACGCCGGGCAGCGCGAGTACGGTCTGCGCGAGGTGTTCAACGGCCTGCGCTATGTCATCCGCAGCGGCTGCCCTTGGCGGATGGTGCCCAACGACCTGCCACCCTGGGCGGCGGTGTACCAGCAAGCACAACGCTGGCTGGCGGCGGGCTGCTTCGAGCACCTTGCCCACGACCGGCGCGCGGTGCTGCGGATGGCGGCGGGGCGTGACGCCGAGCCGAGCGCCGCGGTGCTCGACAGCCGCACGCTGCGGAGCACGCCCGAGAGCGGGCAGCGCGCCGGCTACGACGGGCACAAGCGCAAGAAGGGTTCCAAGCTTCACATGGCGGTGGACACGCTGGGCCACCTCATCGCCCTGCACGTCACCCCCGCCAGCGTTGATGATCGCACGCAGGTCGGCCGGCTCAGCCCCTCTTCCTAGCACATTCTCACATGTCAGGTCGGTATGGCATCGAGTTCAGATTGCGTCAGTGCCCGACTGCCGTAGGGAACTCCTTCCTCGCAGCAAGAGAACAGGAAACCGTCTGGGTCGCCGTTAGCGCGGACGAGGGCGAAGAAGTCGCACGCCTCGCTGCCGCTCATGGGCATGAGTTCGTCTTCGCGGCTGGTGCCGTCGCTGCGGGTTCGTTTCACGACGAGGTGATAAGTCTCGAGGATATGCTCGATCGTCAAATCAGCAACCCGCAGCGTAAGAAGCGAGCTCTTTTCGACTTCGTTGCTGAGCATGCCATTCACGAGCCGGTTGCGCGCTGCGAGGAGATCGCCGCCATGGATGCGATCGGGCGTGATGAGGACCACAGCCTCCTCGGTGGCCAGCTCTCGTGAGCGGCGCTTGCCCATCGCGTACGGATCCGAGAACAACGCGATGTCTCCCCAGTACATTTGCTTGATGTCGAAGACCCAGTTCCTCCCATCCATGATCCAGGTCACATCCTCACGCCGGTTCTCCGCGGCGAGCGCGACCGTAGTTGCCCCGATCAGGCGAGCAAGCTGGAGCGAGGGGCGTTGCTCGACCGCTGCGAAGGTCATGGGACCATCGGCGCGCCAAGCGCGCCAGTGCCCTTCGTTGTCGCCGCCCTGCGGGCCGTGCTTGGCTCGCGGGTATGCGAGGGGACCAGCGAGCAGCGACGGCGGCATCGGCGTCCGAGGCAGCTCGTCAGCGCAGGTCGTGGCGATCAGCTTGTTATACCGCCCCCATGCGTCACGGTGAGCGTGGAGGAGGCGGACGGCTCCATCGACGTCCGCCACATTCTCCAGGGTATCCGGCCGATGGCGCCCGACGAAGTCTGCGATGTGGCCGGCATGCGTCGTCAGGTACGACCGGAGGCCAGGCATGTCGGGCAGCAACTCCGCCAAGAGGGCGATGTCCCGCCCAGCCAAGACCCGATCCAAGCCGTCCATCGCCGCGCGGAAGTCGTCGCTCGCAAGGTGGTGCTGAACCGCCGAGACAACACGCTCGCGCAGCTGATCTCGGTCAGGTACTTCCTCAGCGGGCACCCAGACACCATCGAACAGCAGCCTGGAAACGTGGGCGGCGATCACCGGCCTTCTGTCCCGGAGCCCGGTGAGGAAGCGTCCATAGCGCAGCTCCTCGATCAGCGGAGCAATCAGGGTTTCATGCCGATCCATCGCCCATCCGCCGTTGAGCATCGTCGCGAGCTCCCGTGACAATCCGGGAACGGAGGCGATGAGGTCGGCTGCCTCAGCGTCGGAGATACAGACGCTGGTGTCGGCGTTGCAGGCGCCCCGGAGCTGTGGCGGCAGATGAGCATCGCCGTAGCTTGCAAAGGCGATCGGCTGCGACTCCACCGTCGCGTCCATAAACCCGTTCATGACCTGCTCCATTCGTATGCAAGAGGCTCGGCTGTCGGTCTCGTGTCGCTGAACGCCCTCGCTGTCGCTGTCGCTCATGTTGGATGAGGTAAGGTTCTGAACAGACCCAGAGCGTTCCGCCTATGCAGAGCAAACGAAACTCGGTGGTAGATCTAGCCAGACCGATGACTTGAACTGGCAGTTGAGAGCACAAAGTAGAGAACCTGTTGTGAGAAGCCGATTCTACGCGGACCAGCACCAAGGATAAAAGCGTGACCTGCGTATGTCTTAGTCCACCGGAAGCCAGACTTGGCATTTATCTTGGCCGTCATGATGAGAAGTGCTGCTTCCGCATTCCTTTTTCAAGTTTCTCCAATCAATTGAAAAGGACTTCCTCTCGAGGACTCTTGCACTCGCATCAATGAAACGGAAGAGGATGACAGCTCTCATTAACCATCTAAGCTGCCTGAACAACCGGTAATCTTGTTCCGGCTGAGCTACCAATTTGATTTCCGCGGACTCCAGTTTAGAAGCGATATCATCGACGGCCCTTTTTAGCATCCAACACGACTGAACCGTTACATCCGCGATAACCGCCTGTCCTGTGAGGACCATGTAGTAAGGATTGTCAGAGTCGATTTGCGCTTGAGATGCTATATAGTACGTCTGCGCCCAGATGTAACTGACAGTCGCCTGCGATGACGTAAATACGGGTCGCGCAGGCGCACCTGGGAAGTGGTATGAGTTCTTGCCGACGTGCACCCTCAAGGCATAAAGTCCTTATAAATATTAGCAAGTGCTCTCAGGTGAGTCGAAAGTTGGCCTGCCTCATGAACCTCTAAGCCAGTGACGGGAGGAGTGCCGGCAGCCCTATGTAATGAGACACTTAATCTATCGGTTTTCGTCATAATCCTACAAGGGGGTGTGAAGACCACGCCTGAGATGCCCTGCATCAGATACTGTATCGATTTTTGCGTAATGTAATAATTTCTTAATGCCGCTTCCGACTTAAGGTGAGATGGGAGATTATGCTTGTTGACGCACAAAACAAGCGCATCGGGTGGCTGCATCATAACTTCCGCGAGTTTATCGAACAGGGCGGCATCATTGTCTTCAGCGCCACAACAAAGAACTACGATAAGCTTCATGTTGTAGGCATGAACACCATCGACGAGGTCAGTGATGGCGGCGCACTCAACTAAGA
>CALMGA010000317.1:4415-6977 GCA_937863205.1 uncultured Beijerinckiaceae bacterium
TTGCCAGGTGTGTCGACAATGCCGATATGTTTACCCTTACTACACATACTTGCAAACTCAAAAAATTCATGGGCAAAGTCAGAGCCGTTCTCAACAGTGTAGTCTGGCGTCGACGTTACCTCTTCTTCGAAGTGTGAGGAGAGTCCCTTGTTTATGGGTTCGAAGTCGAGGATCTTGAAGGAGCGCTTTTTGTGGAGAAGGCGTTCTGAATGATATAGCGCAGTCGACGTCTTCAAAGTCTTACCCCGCCCACAATAGACGAAAAGCGAATTAGGCCAATCGGCGATCTTCTTACCTTCCGGCAAGGCACTTATGTCGACAGAGGAGGAGTTGCCATCGGGAGCTTCGTCCGAGTCGGAAAGCAGACTGGTTCCCGGCTCAACCGTGATCGTTGACGCATCCGGGTCGAGCTGATGAGTAGTGGAGGACTTCTTCTTGTTGGTCATTGATGCTCATTTCTCTCTGTTGGTAAAAAGTCGATCGCTTGTGCTTGCCCTGCGTCGATCTTCGGCCATTTGAAAGCGAGCGCTGAGATCTTGCGGGGCTGCCGGACGGCGATCCACAGTCGCGCTCTTGATCTCCGTCTCGTCAGCCCGAGTTGGGCTGTTGAGAGCTGCTACAGGCGCGATTGCAGTGATATCTGAAGCTCGGTGCTTTTTTCGATCTACTACAGACTTCCACGTCCGTCGACAGAGCTGACTTGAAAGTTTTCCGCCGCGACGGCCAGTGATGTGCTTTTGCGCCGCAGCCCCGATGATCGCCGCCCAATCTACACGAATGCGACCCGCAATCTCCTGCGAAACACGATCAAAGTTATGCTGGAAATAATGATCCAGTCTCTTGGATTCAGATTTGAACGCATCAATTCCGTCAGTCTGCTCAGTCATTCTCCTGTTCTCTCGCCAGCATCTGGTGAATAAGTTCGACTTAGCCGGGTGGCGGCCGAGAGAGCGCAGGAAAGCACGTAGGCGTGTGTCAATGCCCACGTCTAGTGTCCCCTGAAAAAAACCATATGAATAAGATGCTTGTCAATAGGGGGCGTGGTGAGAGTCGCGACAGGAGCGTGGATTGCCGAGGCCATCAGCTTGGCCGATGCAACGCGCGATCAGAGTCCTTCGACGCGTCGGCGGTTCCTCGAAGAGCGACATCGTTCGGGGTCGGTTTCACCACAGACCGCGCACAGGCAGATGCTCGCAGCGGAGTGGCTTGCTCAGACCTGTCGACGCTTTGGGCTATCCATTGGCGACGTTAAGTGTGCCTGGACAACAGCGGAAGCGTTAGCCCGTCTCGAAGCGGTACGTCCTGAGCAGGCATCCAAGATCATGAAAGATGCCCTGACAGGGACCATTACGTCGCGGAAGGTTCTTAGATTTGCGTCCGTGGCTACCTCCTCCCGATCTAAGTCCTCGAAGTCGCCTAGCGACTGGGAGGTGTACCTTATCGAGAAGGTGGGTCCCCTACTACCGAAAGGTAAGGCGTCGATTCGTGCCGCGGGATCGGATATGAGTGACTTAGGAAGAGTTCTTCTCGTCGATGTTGAATGGATTACGGAGAAAAACTTAAAGTATGCAGTGTTTCTGTCTCCGCTCTCGGGTCTTTCGCGAGGAAGGGAAATCTATGAGGTTTTCAGATGTATCAGCACGGCGCGCATGTACTATGATGGCGTGGTCTTCATATCACATGAAGATGCTGAACTCGAAATAGTTGCTGGCCCCAATACCATTAGAAAAAAGCCTTGCCCGCTTATATCAGCCTAACGTTACTCTTCCGTGTTGCCGACAAAAAATCTCCTATCTGCTGAGGAGCACTGTGCGCGCAGAATGGGCCGGGTCGGGTCGGACGCTTCGTTGAGGCAGCGGATAAATGGCTGGCGACGTTCCTCTCCGCCCTGTCGCGTGCCGAGCAGCGCCGTTGAGCGCCTCGCCACCCGCGGGCCGCTGTTGTCGGGCGAGCGCAAGATCTTAAAGCTAATGACCGCGCGCATCTGCCCAGGGCAGGTTCAGCAATGAAGTCGCTCCATCTCCGTCTCAACCTGGCCGCATGAGCGACTGGAGCGCGTGCTGGCCGGGTAGACCAAGCGGCTCGTGGGCGGACCCGATGCCATGCTGGTTGTGGACGACACTGCATTCATCAAGCAGAGCCGGAACTCTGTGGGGGTTCAAGCGCCAGTACTGCGGGCACGCGGTGAAAAGGCGAACTGCCAAGCGCTGGTGTCGCTGACCCCGGCGCGGGGCGAGGTGCCGATTCCAGTGGCGCTGCGGCTATTCCTTCCGTAATCGCTCGGAGAGTGGCCCGCTCTGATCAGGCGGCCTGGGCCGCAGCCTCAGACGGCGTCCATCGCCAGGGCAGCAGCTCGACCAGACGTGATGCGGGATGATCGGCGATGCGGCCGAGGACGTCGCGCAGGTAGGCTTCCGGATCGAGCCCGTTCAGCTTGGCCGTCTCGATCAGGCTGTAGAAAGCTGCGGCCCTCTCGGCGCCGCGGCTGGAGCCGGCAAACAGGTAGTTCTTGCGCCCCACGGCGACGCCGCGCAGCGCCCGCTCGGCCGGGTTGTTGTCGAT
>CALMGA010000318.1 GCA_937863205.1 uncultured Beijerinckiaceae bacterium
CGACGGAGGCGTCCGCGGTGACGGCGATCTCGTGCAGTGCCTCGCCGGCCAGCACGGGGCGCATCGCCTCGGGCTCGTCCCGCTCGACCGCGCAGACCGCGACGAGCCCCGCGTCGCGCAGCACCCGCGCCAGTTCGGCCATGCGCCGCACCGCCTCGGCGCGTTCGGCCGGATCACGGTCGCCGAGACCGCGGTTGAGGCCGCCAGCGAGGTCGGCCTCGCGCAGCAAAGCGGTGTGCAGTCCGCGCCCGTGCAGCCGCGCGTCGACGGCCGGCGCCACGGCCTCGGCCGCAGGACCGGTGAGCCAAACCACGCCGGCGCGCTGGTTCTTCATCGATGCCCGCTCGGCCGGCCCCGGTGGCACGGCGGAGCCGCGCCTCTCGCCAAGCCTCGCACCGGCGAGCACCGTGCCGGTCGCGACCGTGCGGTTCGTGTCGCGGTCGATCAGGATAAAGGCGCCGGTGACCGGGTTGGCCGCGTAGGGATCGAAGGCCAGCGGCGCCGCAGCCCGGATCGTGACGCGGCCGACCTCGTTGAGGCTCAGCGTTGCCGCCGGCTCCGGTGCGTAGCGGTCGATGTCGAGGCGATGCGCCAGCGCCGACACGCTCGCCGGGACGGTGCGGGTCGCGAGCTTCAAAAGGTAGGATTGACGCAGACGCAGCGGCTCCTCGTCCATCCAGACCAGGGTCGCATCGAAGCCGTCGGCGACGGAAGGGCGCGCCGTCGGTGATGCCAGCACGTCGCCGCGCGCCGCGTCGATCTCCTGCGTCAGCACCAGGGTCACGGCGTCGCCGGCGACGGCCTGCGTCGCCTCGGCGCCCGCGACGAGAATGCGCCGGACGCTGGTGCCGCGACCGCTGCCCGCCACCACGATCGCATCGCCCACCGCGATGCGCCCGCTCGCCAGCGTGCCGGCGAGGCCGCGGAAGTCGAGGTCGGGGCGGTTGATCCACTGCACCGGCAGGCGGAAGTCGCCGCCCGCCCGCTCGTCAGAGACGTCGATGCCTTCGAGATGGTCGAGCAGCGCCGGCCCGTCGTACCACGGCATGTTCGGGCTCACCGTTGAAAGATTGTCGCCGTGGCGCGCCGACAGCGGGATTGCCGTGACGTCGGTGAAATCGAGGGGCACGGCGAAGCGGCGGAACGCGGCCGTGATCGCGGCGAACACCGCCTCGTCGTAGCCGACGAGGTCGATCTTGTTCACGGCGAGCACGACGTGGCGGATGCCGAGCAGGGAGGCGATCGCGGCGTGGCGCTTTGTTTGCGCCAGCAGGCCCTTGCGCGCATCGACGAGCAGGATGGCCAGCTCGGAGTTCGACGCGCCCGTCACCATGTTGCGGGTGTACTGCTCGTGGCCCGGCGTATCTGCGATGATGAAGGAGCGGCGCTTGGTGCGGACATAGCGGTAGGCGACGTCGATGGTGATGCCCTGCTGGCGCTCCGCCTCCAGCCCGTCGACGAGCAGGGCGAAATCCAGCGCTTCGCCGGTGGTGCCGTGGAGGACGGTGTCGCGGCGCAACGCCGCCAGCACGTCGTCGGGCACGAGATCCTGCTCGAAGAGGAGCCTGCCGATCAACGTCGACTTGCCGTCGTCGACCGAGCCGCAGGTGAGGAAGCGCAGCGTCGGCTTGTCTTCCATTCGCTCCTGGCGAGCCGCACCGGCCGGCGCGTCGATCTCGAAACCGCCGGACATGCTAGAAATACCCCTCGCGCTTCTTGCGCTCCATCGAGCCTGTCTCGTCCTGGTCGATCAGCCGGCCCTCGCGCTCGCTCACCGTCGAGGCGCGCATTTCGGCGATCACGGCGTCGAGGTTCGAGGCTTGCGAGCGAACGGCGCCGCTCAGAGGGTAGCAGCCCAGCGTGCGGAAGCGCACGCTTTCCATCCCAGGCACTTCGCCCGGCTGCAGCGGCAGGCGGTGGTCGTCGACCATGATGAGGGAGCCCGAGCGCTCGACCACCGGCCGCGGCTTGGCGAAGTAGAGCGGCACCACGTCGATGCCCTCGCCGGCGATGTAGTCCCACACGTCGAACTCGGTCCAGTTCGACAGCGGGAACACCCGCATCGACTCACCCCGGCGCAGCCGCGTGTTGTAAAGGCTCCAAAGCTCCGGGCGCTGGTCGCGCGGCTCCCAGCCGTGGCTCGCGGTGCGGTGCGAGAAGACCCTTTCCTTGGCGCGGCTCTTCTCCTCGTCCCGCCGCGCCCCGCCGAAGGCCGCGTCGTAGCCGCCCTCGTCGAGAGCCTGACGCAACGCCTCCGTCTTCATCACGCGGGTGTGCACGGCCGATCCCGAAGCGAGCGGCGAGATGCCGCGCGCCACCCCCTCTCGATTGATGTGCACGATGAGACGCATCCCGGTGCGCGCCGGTACGGCATCGCGAAAGGCGATCATCTCGCGAAACTTCCAGGTGGTATCGACGTGCAGCAGGGGAAACGGCGGCACGGCCGGGTGGAAGGCCTTGAGCGCGAGATGCAGCATCACGCTGGAGTCCTTGCCGATGGAGTAGAGCATCACCGGGCGCTCGAACTCGGCCACCACTTCGCGCAGGATGAAGATGGCTTCCGCCTCCAGCCGGCGCAGGTGAGGCGTCAAGGGGCGTGTCACGTTTGTCGCTGTCATCGCGCCGAGATGTAGTCCGCCCGGCTGCGGTGCGGAAGGGCGGGTCGGCGCAGACCCGTCATGCGGCGAGGCGCAGTCCGACCACGGCGAGCGTCGCCGCCAGCACGGGGCGCAACACCGCCTCCGGCACGCGGGAGGCGAGCAGGCTCGTGGCCGCGATCCCCGGCAGCGAACCGACGAGCAGGGAGCCGAGAAGGGCGAAGTCGACCGAGCCGTACAGCCAGTGCCCGGCGCCGGCGACCAGCGTCAGCGGAACGGCGTGGCCGATGTCGGAGCCGACTATGCGCACCGTTGGCAGTCGCGGGTACAGCACGAGCAGCACGGTGACGCCGATCGCGCCGGCGCCGACCGAGGAGATCGCGACGAGCACGCCGAGGAGGGCGCCGAGAGCCGCCGTCAGCAGCACTCTCGTCCGATCGTCGAGCGCCTCGAGGCGCGGCGCAACGCCTGCGACGATCACGCCGCGAAAGACGATGCCGATGGCCGTGAGCATCAGGGCGACGCCGAGCGCGGTGGTGATGACATGGCCGTGCGAGGCCGTGCCGTGACGGCCGACGAGAACGATCGTCAGAGCGGTGGCCGGCACGGAGCCCAGTGCCAGCCGACGCACGATGCGCCAGTCCACGGTGCCGCGGCTGGCGTGCAGCGTCATGCCCGTCAGCTTGGTCAGGCAGGCGAACAGGAGGTCGGTGCCGACGGCGGTCGCCGGGTTGACGCCGAACAGCAGAACCAGCAGCGGCGTCATCAGCGAGCCGCCACCCACGCCGGTCAGCCCGACGAGCGCGCCGACGAGCAGGCCGGAGAGGGCGAAGGGCCATTGTATGGAATGCAGCAGAGTCGACATGACGCTTTCGTGTCGCCCCTATCTACGGGCAAGCTGGATGTGAACGGCGACGCTACTGGGCCGACGCTACTGGAAAGGGTAATAGCGCAGCGACGTCTCGATGATGCTCTCGTTCGCCTTGGCCGAGACGAGCGGGGCCGCGGCCGTTCCGATGCCGTTCGCATTCGTCGTGGCGGCGAAGAGGCTCCGCTGCGTGAAGGAATACTGCACACCGGCGCGCAACTCGCCGTAGCTGCCGCGGTAGAGCTTGTCCCAGACGCCGCCGGTGACCTGGAAGATGCGATGCGTCGCGCCCTGGCAGGTGCCGCCCTCGACGTTGCAGCCGTAGTTGTTGACGCCGCCGGGGGCGCCGTAGCCGACGAGCCCGCCGGCGCCGTTGCTTGAGAAGTTGCGGTTGACCTGCTCGAAGCCGGCAAAAGCATAGACGTCGATGGCAGGCGTGAGATGGACGATGCTGCCGACGAGGGCGGCGGCGCCGCCGAGCGGCTTGACCGCGCCGTTGCCGTCCACCGTGGCATCGGGCAGCTGCGAGGAACTGTAACGGCCGATGCCGCGACCGATGATCCCGCTGGCCTGGAAATCCACCTTGCGCGGAATGAGCGGCACGATGATGCCCGCGCCGAACCCGTAGCCGCTGCTGTTGTGGTTCGAGGAGGCGACGTAGCCGCCCGGCGCGGCATAGGTCGAGGTCGCCGCCACGCCGCCATAGTTCACGTTGTCGAGGAAGTCGCGGTACAACCCAAACGCTTCCAGGTGGATGTCGCGGACGCCGGTGATCGCCTCGTAGGCGACCTTGCCGATCACGTCGGGCACCTTGTTGAGCGAGAACTGCGTCTGGTCGCCCTGCTGTCCGAAGTTGCCGCCCGTGCCGACGGTCAGGCAGTTGCCGCCGGCGATGCCCAGCCCCGGTGTCGCGCCGATCCCGGTCGCCGTCGTCGCGGCCGTCGAGTTGTTGCTGACGACGTTGCCGCAGAGGCCGTTGTTGACGCCTTCGGTCGCGGACGCTTCGGCCTCGAGCGACAGCCAGAGCTTCTTGTCGAAGTCTTTCGTGATCCGGATCTGTGGTGCCCTGGTATACTGGAAACCGGGAACGTATCCGGAGTCGATCGAGGGCGGCGTCACCTCGTTGCGCGGCGTGATGCCTTTGCTGTTCAGCGTCGCCAGCGACCAATTCTGCCCCGCGAGCAGGTGGAAGCCATAGTCATAGAAGTCGGCGGTCGAGTAGAGATTGCGGACACGCGGAACGTAGGAAAAGCTCTGGTTGTTGTTTGATTGCGTGCCGGCACCCTGAAGGTCGAACTCGGCATAGCCGGCGACGATGGTCGACGACGAAACCGGCGCTTCGGCCAGAAGAGCGAAACGGGTTGCCCGCGCGGACAGCTTCTGCTCGTTGAGGTGGGCAAGGCCGTTGTTGTTTGTCGGGATGTTGTTCCACGATGAGCTGATGTCGGACTGGAGCGTCCGCGTCCGGAAGATGCTGTCGGCTGTCAGGAACCCGCCGGGCGTCAGAACGAGGGAGCCGTACTGCAACTGCTTGATGGCGTTGACGGACGCCGGCTGCGAGCCTTCCGGAATGCCGGGAAGCCGAGCTGGTGGCGCCGCGCTGGCGTTCGCCAGGATGGGAGGTGCGACGACCGACTTGCTTCTCGCCCCGCGCCGCCCGGAAGGCGTTCGGAGTTCGTCGATGGCTTTGCTCATCTGCCGGTTCTCGGCGATGATCCTCTGGTTTTCCGCCTTCAGCGCCGCGATCTCATGCGCGATCTCCGCAAGCGACGGCTCGGCTCGTGCGGCTGGCGTCAGCAGCACGAGCGGCGCCATGGCGGCGGTCGACAGGGCAGCTTGCTTGAACTTGCGACTTCGGTGACTTGCAACAGCACGTCTCGACATGTTGCCCCCCGTCCACGCGACTGATCCCGAGCATGACGAAAGCCAACGGAAAAACACTGGATAAGTCAGACCGATTTTTCAGCCAAATCAGCAGAAGCTTGTTGTTGGACGGCGGCTTTCGAGAAGAGCGATCATCCTGTGGCCACGGCGTTACGCAGGAAAGGACCTTGGAACACCAACCTGCTGCGGTTCCGGACAAAGGCGTCGACAGTGGGCCGCCCACGGTGGAACTCTGGATCACCGGCCGGGCACCGCATCCTTCCCCGGATCTCTGCGATACGAACTCTTTAAGCGCGCATCGCCATGGTGCGTCATCAGCGATGTGGCGCAGCACCGGCCGGGTGTTCAAGGTGCGGCGGGTCGGTGCGTCAGCGATGGGGCCGTGGTGGAGCGAATGTCGGGTTCAACAAGGGCGGAGGTGCTGAACGCGCGCCGCGTCGCCAGGATGGCGCGCCCGTCGCACGCTTGCGTGCGCGGCAACCCCGCCCAGGACATCGGGCGGCCGGCGTCGGCCAGCGCCGCTCGCTCGTCCGACCTGCCGGGCGTCACCACCGCCCGCATCGTCGAAGATCTGACTGCCGGCTGCGAGGTCGTCCTGGACGCGCTCGACCACGACGATACGGTGGCCGCTGTCGGGCTGCCGGCCCGCCATGAAGGTGCCGACCTCAAGCCTTGCCGGTACGACGAGCGCAATCGGCAGACCCGCTCGGGAGCAAGACCGGCTTGACCCTCATCGACGTCCTCTTCGGTCGCCGCCTCGCCACCAGCGAGCAGGAATCCCGCAAGATTGGCTGGTTCGAAGCTGTGCCCGCGATGGGCCTCGATGGTTTGGGTTCGGCGTCCTACGGTCCCGAGGCGGCCCTGACCGTCCTGATCCCGCTCGGCACCGCGAGCCTGACCTGGGTCGGGTGGGTGATGGCGCCGATCGTGCTCCTCCTCCTCGTGCTC
The DNA here is from genome assembly GCA_937863205.1 of uncultured Beijerinckiaceae bacterium. The sequence continues at coordinate 6,298 of CALMGA010000318.1, forward strand.
TACCTGTCCTACCGCCAGACCGTCGCGGCCTATCCCAGCAACGGCGGCGGCTACACGGTGTCGCGAGAGAACCTGGGGCAGCGCGCGAGCCTCCTCGCGGCAGCAGCCCTGATGGTGGACTACATCCTGAACGTGGCGGTCGGCATCTCGGCAGGCGTCGGCGCCCTGACCTCATCCGTTCCCGCCCTGCAGCCGTGGACGGTGACGCTCTGCCTCGCCATCCTCGCCCTCGTGACGGTGGTGAACCTGCGCGGCCTTCCGGAGGCCGGATGGCTGCTCTGCCTGCCGACCTACCTGTTCGTCGTGAGCTTCCTCGGGCTGGTTGCCGCCGGCCTTGTCACCATCGTGCTCTCGGCCGGCCATCCGACGCCGCTGCTGGCGCCGCCGCCTCTCGGGGCGGCGACCAGCACGATCACCCTGTGGCTGCTCATGCGCGCCTTCGCGAGCGGTTGCACGGCGATGACGGGCGTCGAGGCCGTCTCGAACGGTGTTGCTGCCTTCAAGCAGCCGGCGGTCAACCAGGCGCACAAGACCCTGGCCGTCATCTGCCTCGTCCTCGGCCTCCTTCTCGCCGGGATCGCCACCGTGGCGCATTTCTACGGTCTCGGCGCGATGGACCAGACCAAGCCGGACTACCAGAGCGTCCTGTCCCAGCTCGCCGGCGCGGTCGCCGGCCGCGGCATGATCTATTACGTCGCCATGGCCAGCCTGCTTTCGGTGCTGTGCCTGTCGGCCAATACCAGCTTCGTCGACTTCCCGCGATTGTGCCGCATCATCGCCGATGATGGCTTCCTGCCGCGGTCCTTCGCGGTCCCGGACCGCCGTCTCGTGTTCTCGGTCGGCGTCTTCATGCTGGCGACGTCCGCCGGTGGGCTGTTGATCCTGTTCGAGGGCATCACCGACCGATTGATCCCGCTGTTCGCGATCGGGGCCTTTCTGACATTCTCGCTCAGCCAGCTCGGCATGGTGGTGCACTGGCGACGGCAGGGCAGGGGCAACTCGACGCCGCTTCTCATCAACGCCGTCGGTGCCGCGACCACCATCCTCGCCTTGCTGGTGATCCTGGCGGCCAAGTTCATCGAAGGGGCTTGGATCACCATGGTGGCGATCCCGATCATCATCGCCGTATTGGTCGCGATCGGTCGGCACTACGACCGCTACGACGCCGCCCTACGCTGCACCGGACCGCTGGCGGTCGAGGAAAGCGACCCACCCACGGTGCTTGTCGCTTTGGAGGAGCGCAACCGCATGACGGATCGGGCGCTGCAGTTCGCGATGACACTGTCGCCTGATGTGATCGCGATCCATCTTCTCCGCCTGAGCGGACCGGAAAGCGATGACAACAGCCAATTGCTGCGGCGCTGGCAGGCCGAGGTGGTCGAACCGCTCGAGGCCTGCGGCCGGCGAGCGCCGCGCCTCGTGCTGCTGCCGGCGCCGTATCGCGAACTGCACGAGCCGATCCTGGAGCTGATGGCCAGACTCGATCGGGAAACACCGGGCCGCTCGGTGGCGGTGCTGATCCCGGAGCTGCAGAAGCGGCACTGGTGGGACCACATCCTGCACAGCAACCGCTCGGAGCGACTACGCAGAATGCTGCTCGAACGCGGCGGCTCGCGCGTCAACGTGATCATCGCGCCCTGGCGCACCGTCGCTTAGGCTGGGTGGCGGACGCAACGGGGCAAGCGCCTTGCCCGAACTACTCCGCCGCCGCCGTCACCGGCTGGCTTGCCCCGGCACCGAAGCGGCGCTCGATGTACTGTTCGACCAGAACCTTGAAGTCGTCGGCGATGTTGGCGCCGCGCAACGTCACCGTCTTCTGGCCGTCGATGAACACCGGGGCGGCCGGGGTTTCGCCGGTGCCGGGCAGCGAGATGCCGATGTCGGCGTGCTTGGATTCGCCGGGCCCGTTCACGATGCAGCCCATCACCGCCACGTTGAGCTGCTCCACGCCGGGATAGCGCGTGCGCCACTCCGGCATCGACGCCACGATGTTGTTCTGGATGTCGCGGGCCAGTTCCTGAAACACGGTGGACGTCGTGCGCCCGCAACCGGGGCATGCGGCCACCAAGGGCACGAAGGTGCGAAAGCCCATCGTCTGCAGGATCTCCTGCGCGACCTTCACCTCCAGCGTGCGGTCGCCGCCGGGCTCGGGTGTCAACGACACGCGGATGGTGTCGCCGATGCCTTGCTGCAGCAGGATTCCGAGAGCCGCCGACGAGGCGACGATCCCTTTCGAGCCCATGCCGGCCTCGGTCAGGCCGAGGTGCAACGCATAGTCCGAGCGGGCGGCCAGCATCTTGTACACGGCGATGAGCTGCTGCACCGCCGACACCTTGGCCGACAGGATGATGCGATTTCTCGGCAGGCCGATCTCTTCGGCGCGCTTGGCCGACAGCAGCGCCGATTGCAGCATCGCTTCGCGGGTCACCGCGCCCGTATCCTCGGGTTGGGGCAGCGCTGCGTTCTCGTCCATCAGGGTTGTGAGCAGCTCCTGGTCGAGCGAGCCCCAGTTGGCGCCGATGCGCACCGTTTTACCGTACTGGATCGCCTTCTCGACGATGGTGCCGAACTGCGTGTCGCGCTTGGCCTTGAAGCCGACGTTGCCGGGATTGATGCGGTATTTGTCGAGAGCCTCGGCGCAGGCCGGGTGATCGGTGAGCAGCTTGTGGCCGATGTAATGGAAGTCGCCGATCAGGGGCACGTGGCAGCCGATGCGGGCGAGCCGCTCCTTGATGCGCGGCACGGCGGCGGCTGCCTCGTCGCGATCGACGGTGATGCGCACCAGCTCCGAGCCGGCGCGGGCCAGCGCCGCGACCTGGCGAACGGTGGCGTCGACATCGGCCGTATCGGTGTTGGTCATCGACTGCACCACGATGGGCGCGCCGCCGCCGACCGTCACCGCGCCTTCGCCGCTGCCGACCACGACGCCCGTGGTGAGGTGGCGCCGCAGGGGCCCGGCGCTGATCGCCGGGG
>CALMGA010000319.1 GCA_937863205.1 uncultured Beijerinckiaceae bacterium
ATCGCACCATGACGCTCGCTGCCGGCGAGTTCATCCGGCGCTTCCTGCTGCACGTGCTGCCGCGCGGCTTCCACCGCATCCGGCACTACGGCCTGCTCGCCGGCTCGGCCCGCAAGGCCAGCCTCGCCCGCGTCCGCGAACTGCTGGACGCGCCGCCACCGCCTGATCCCGGCAAGGCCGTCGAGCCGCCCAACCGGCAGCCGCCGTGTCCCTGCTGCGGCGGCCGCATGCGCGTCATCGAGATCCTACCACGCCGCTGGCAGCCCAGAGGACCTCCACCTCACCCACAGCAAGCCGGAAGGACCTGCGCGTGACCCGGCACGCGTCGCCACATCACCATGCCGCGGCTCTGCCGCCGCGGCCGCGGTCCGCGCTTGCGCCCTCCCTCGCCGGCACCCGCCGGGAGCCACATCGTTGCAGCATTCCAGGCCGCGACCATCACCGGATTGAACCGTTTTTCGCCTCGGCCGGCTCATCCGCCGTGCTTGCCGCAGCTGCTCGACCCCGTCCCGGCACCGGCGAAAATCCGAAAACGCCATAGCCCTCGCAAGCGGCCCGCGGGTTCGGTCTTCGGGGACTTTCGTACGCCTCGCGGCGCCCGAAACTCTCCACGGAAGCGGTCCGTCCGCTTCGAGGCGAGAGGTCCGAGAAGCGGACAGGCGCTCGCGGTTGCGGAGGCCACCGAGGGTCGCGCCTTAGACCTGGGATGCGGGCGGGCACCGTGCCGCGGTCTTGCCGGCTACAGGCCGGGTGTCGACAAGGTGCGCCGTTCCGCGGACGGACTGTGGCCGAAACGGGCTCGGTAGGATCGTGAGAGATGCGCCGCGTCCGCGAACCCCGTCGCCGCCGCGATAATGGCGACCGCCAAGGCGCTCTGGCGCAGGAGGCGCTGAGCTTGGTCTAGGCGAAGGGCCTTGTATTGCTCCGCGAAGCTGCAGCCGCGCTTCTCTCGGAACAGGCGGTCGAGGTGACGCTCGCTAATGCCGGCGAGCGCAGCGACCGCCCTGCGGTTCAGCGGCCGCTCGATCGTCTTCTCCATGATCCCGATTGCGGCGAGCAGGGCCGGGTGGTGGATGCCGTAGCGCTCGGCGGGGGAGGCACGTTGCGGATCGCCGGGCGCGCCGGCCGTGGTGTGAAGGAACCAATCCGACACCCGACGCACGAAGTCCGGGCCTGTGCGCTCGGCGATGATGGCGAGCGCCATGTCGATAGATGCCACGCCGCCGCCGCAGGTCACACGATCCCCCGCGAGGACGAAGCGGGCGTTGCGCGGCGCCAGGTCCGGGAAGGCTTCCGCCAGGACGCCCGCGTGCTCCCAATGGATCGTGAAGTCCCGCTCCCCTAGCAGGCCCGCGGCGGCCAGCAGGAAAGGCCCGCCCGAGATCCCGCCGATCCTGACCCCAAGGCGCGCGAGGCGTCGCAACGCGGCGTGGACCGCGGGCCTGTCCCAGCCCTCGCCGTCGCCGCCGGCGCACACGAAGACGGTGTGCAGGCCTTCCCGCTCGCGGGGTAGCGGCTCCGTGGGCACGGTGATGCCGGACGAGGCAGCGACCGACCCCGACGTTTCCTCGCCGAAGTAGCGCAGGTGGTACAGCGCACGCCCCGCGAGCCGGTTGGCCGCGCGGAAGGGCTCGCTGGCCGCCGCGAACGACATCAGGGCGAAGCCCGGGAGCAGGACGAAGCCGATGCCCTGGACGGAGCGGTCGATTGCTGCGGGGTGATCCGGACGGCCCATGGAGACAAGAGAACGTCCCAACGGAGCAGGCGCAACCACGGCGACAGTGCATCATGCGAGACAGATGAGGCCCTGAAGGAGCGAAGCCATGCCAGGTCCGGTCGTGGATGCGGTGCGGTCCAGCCCGCGCCTGCCGGAGCGTGCCGACGTGGTGGTCGTCGGGGCCGGCATCGTCGGCATCTCCGCGGCGCTGGAGCTGGTGGAGCGAGGGCTGACGGTCGCCGTCTGCGAGAAGGGGATCGTCGCGGGCGAGCAGTCCAGCCGCAACTGGGGCTGGGTGCGCCTATCGCGCCGCGATCCACGGGAGATCGACCTCATGGCGGCGTCGATCCGGATCTGGGAAGGGCTTGCCGAACGCGTCGGCCACGACGTCGGCTACCGGCAGTGCGGCATCGTGGTGCCGTTCCATTCGCGCGCCTTCCGCAACGAGAACGTCGACTGGCTCCGCCACGTCGCGGGCACGCAGCATCGCGTCTCAGCCGTCGACGCCGATCGGGTGCGGGAGCTGCTGCCGGACATGCTCCTCGACTGCGACGGCGCCCTGTACTCGCCGACCGACGGGCGCGCCGAGCCGCAAAGGGCCGCCCCGGCCATCGCGCGCGCCGCGCAGGCGCGAGGCGCGGCGATCCTGACGAACTGCGCCGTCCGCGCCATCGAGACGGCGGGGGGGCGCGTGAGCGGGGTCGTGACGGAGCGCGGGACCATCGCGACGGGCGCCGTCGTCGTCGCCGCCGGGGCGTGGTCCCGCCTACTGCTGCGCGGCATCGGGGTGACTCTGCCGCAGCTCAAGGTGCTCAACTCGGTGTTGCGTACCGAGCCCCTGCCCGGCGGCCCCGAGCTGACCGTGCGCGGGCCCGGGTTCTCGGCGCGCAAGCGCCTCGACGGCGGCTACACCGTGTCCACGCTCGCCGCGAACAACTACGACCTCACGCCCGACAGCTTCCGCTTCCTCGCCAAGTTCCTTCCCATAGCGAGAAGGGAATGGATGAGCATGCGGCCGCGGATCGGGCCGCGCTTCGTGCAGGAGTGGCGCGACATGCGACGTCCCCGCGCCGGGGAGGCGACGCCCTTCGAGAAGGTGCGCGTGCTCGACCCCGAGCCGAACGTCGCCATGACCGATCGGGCGCTGGCCAAGCTCGCCGCGGCCTTCCCGGTCTTCCGATCGGCCAAGGTGGCGCAGCGCTGGGCGGGCCTCATCGACGTGACCCCCGATGCCGTCCCGGTGATCTCGCCGGTCGAGGGCCGTCCCGGCCTGACCGTTGCGACCGGCTTCTCAGGCCACGGCTTCGGGCTCGGCCCGGGTGCCGGCCGGCTGGTCGCCGATCTGGTGACGGGCGCGGCACCCGTGGTGGAGCCCTCCGCCTTCCGCTTCTCGCGCTTCAGCGACGGGTCCAGGATCGTCCCGATGACCGGGGTCTGACGGCCGCCGCCGCGCCGGATGGCGCGGCAGCGCAGAGGATGTGCCTCGCTGCGCCGGGGTGAACCGGTGCGCCTCGGACATGCCGTCCGCCCCTTGCACGGACGAGGCGTCGGCGTCCAGCCCCGCTGCCCGGCGAGAGCGGACCGACGCGGTTCACCGCTCCCCTTATTTGCTCCTGAAGAAGATTATTAGCAGGAGAAGAAAAAACCTGTTGACGCCCGGCCGGCCGGCTCGCTAGTTTCGCTGGAAGCAACGTTGTTTATCGGCAGAGCCCTCACGATCAAGGCGCAAATAATGCGCACCGCTGACTGCTGATGAGGCAAAGTGTTCACGTCCTGAACAGTGAGGACTGGATGGGCTACTCTCGACGGGCGTTTATTGCAGGCTCATCCCTGGCCGCGGCGACCATTGCGGCACCGCACCTCTGGATTCCCGGCGCCTCCGAGGCGCGCGCGGCGACCCTGAAGAAGGGGGAGCCGATCAAGGTCGGCCTGCTCTTCTCGTTGACCGGCGCGCTTGCGGTGCCCGAGGAAGATTCGACCTTGGTGATGCAGTACGCGATCGACGAGATCAACAAGAACGGCGGCGTCGCCGGCCACCCGATCGAGCCGATCGTCATCGACGCCAAGTCGGACTTCAACGTGTACTCGGAGAAGACCAAAGAACTGATCCTGCGCAACAAGGTGATCGCAATCTTCGGCTGCTACACCTCCGCCAGCCGAAAGGCGATCCTGCCCATCGTCATGTCGCAGAACAACCTGCTCTATTACCCGACGTGCTACGAGGGCGCCGAGTGCACGCAGAACGACATCTGCACCGGCCCGCTCGCCAACCAGCACTCGAAGGACCTGATCCCGTTCATGGTCGAGAAGTTCGGCAAGAAGGTCTTCTTCGTCGGCTCCAACTACGTATGGCCAAAGGAGTCCAACAAGAACGCCAAGGTCTGGTTGCAGAACGCCGGCGGCGAATTGCTGGGCGAGGAGTACATCCCGCTCGGCAGCTCTGAGTTCGGACCGGTGCTCGGCAAGATCCGGGACGCCAAGCCAAGCTTTATCTTCTCAACGGTGGTCGGCGCCTCCGACATCGCCTTCCACAAGCAGTTCAAGCAGGAGGGCTTCAAGGTCGACTCGATGCCGATCGCCTCGCTCACCACGGGCGAGATCGAGACGCGCGCCATGGGCAACGACGTCGGCGCCGGGCACTTCCTGTCGGCGCCGTACTTCCAGACGCTGGACAACCCGACGAACCACAAGTTCGTCGAGGGCTTCCTCAAGAGCAAGTACGGCAAGAACGGCGTCACGCACTACAACATGGAAGAAACATACCTGTCCGCCTACGTCTTCAAGGCCGGTGTGGAGCGTCTCGCCAAGAAGAACGGCAGCATCGACGGCATCAGCTCGAAGATGATCCGCGACGCGAGCGGCGGCGTCCGGCTCGAGGCCGACCTCTCGCCCGAGGGCGTGATCTGGATCGACGACCAGAACTTCAACACTTGGCTGAAGCCCAAGATCGGCCAGTGCCAAGCTGACGGCAGCTTCAAGATCGTCAAGGAGGCGTCCGAGAACGTCAAGCCGGACCCCTACTCGATCTACCCCAACCTGGGCGTGTGCACCCCGACCGGCCTGAAGGCCCCGGACGGCAAGCTCCGCGCGAACGTCATCTGACGGACGGAGGCGCCGTTCGAGAGAAGACCCAAGTCAAGACGCTCAAGCCAAGGCGGATCATGCACGGCTTCGACATAGCGCCGACCGCGAACACGCTCATTCTGGGCCTCAGCATCGCAAGCATCTGGCTCGTCGCCGCCCTCGGGCTGACGATCATCTACGGCACGATCGGCGTCATCAACATGGCGCACGGCGAGTTCATCATGCTGGGGGCGTACACGTCCTACGCGCTGCAGTCCTGGATCGGCCTGCCCTTCGTCCTGTGCGTGGCGGCCTCCTTCATCGCAGTGGCCTTCGTCGGCTTCCTGCTCGAACGCGGGCTGATCCGCCATCTCTACAACAGGCCGCTCGACACCCTGCTGGCGACCTGGGGCATTTCGCTCGTCCTCACCCAGGGGGTGCGCCTCGCCTTCGGCAGCGACCCGAAGTACATCGCGGTGCCCCCGCTCCTGCAGACCAACGTCTCGGTCGGCTTCGCCAACCTGTCCGTGCTGCGGCTGGTGGTGTTCGCGGCGGCGCTCGCCCTCGTTGGGCTGTGCTTCTGGCTGTTCTACCGCACGCGCTACGGCATGCAGGTCCGCGCCGTCATGCAGAACAAGGAGATGGCGGCCGCCTTCGGCATCAACGCCGACCGCATCTACATGGTCACCTTCGCGTTCGGCGCGGGCCTCGCCGGCATCGCCGGCTCGCTGTTCGGCGTGCTCGCGATCGTGCTGCCCAACATGGGCGCCAACTACGTCGTCCAGGCCTTCCTGGTCGTGGTCGTCGGCGGCGGGACCCTGCTCGGCAGCGTGGTGGCCTCCGGCCTCACGGGGGAGCTGCAGTCGGCCTTCGCCTTCATGACCAACGACACCTTTGCCCGCTTCATCCTCTACGTGCTCGTCGTGGTGTTCCTGCGCTTCCAGCCGAGAGGGCTGTTCGCGCCGGGGGCGGCGCGCCGGTGAGGGCCCCTGCGTCCATCGGGCTGGCGGGGGCGCGGCGCGCGACCAGCCTCTACAACACGCGGACGGCGCAGTGGGCCGTCTACGCCGCCTTCTTCGTCGCGCTCGCCTGCGTGCCGCTCGTGACGGACGACTCCTTCTTCCTCAACCAGTTCGCCACCTATGGCGTCTACGCCATGCTGGCGGTGTCCATCAGCCTGTGCTGGGGGTTCGGCGGCATCCTCAACCTCGGCCAGGGCATCGCCTTCGGCCTCGCCGCCTACGGCATGGCCATGACCATGCAGATGCAGTCGCAGGACCCGGCCTCGAACCCGATGCCGCCGTTCATGGCCAACAACAGCCTCGACCACCTGCCGATGCTTTGGATGCCGTTCCAGAACACCGCCCTCGGCCTCACCCTGTCCCTGGCCGTGCCGACGGCCTTCTACGCCGTGTTCGGCAGCTTGGTGTTCCGCGCCCGCGTGTCTGGCGCCTTCATCGCCATCATGACGTTGGCCTTGCTGAGCGCCTTCTCCACCCTGATCGTCGACATGCAGCCCTACACCAACGGCGCTAACGGCATCACGCCGCCGGCGCCGCTCGCCATCCTCGGCGCCACGGTCGACCCCTACGGTCCCGCGAGCTACTGGATCGTCTACGCGCTGCTGCTCGTGACGACGCTGGGCTCGAAGTATCTCACGCAAAGCAAGTTCGGCCTGATCGCGCAGGCACTCCGCAGCGACCCCGAGCGGGTCCGCTTCCTCGGCTACAACGTCGCCCTGTACGAGACGATCATCTACACGGGATCGGGCTTCATCGCCGCGGTGGCCGGCTGCTGCTTCGTGATGCTGGTGCAGTACGTGTCGCCGGCCCAGCTCGACGTGAACTTCTCGATCGGCATGGTGATCTGGGCGGGGATCGGCGGCCGCTTCTCGCTGATCGGGTCGATCATCGGCGCGCTCACGATCCAGGGCGGTCAGAGCTACCTCGGCGACCAGTTCCTGAACACCTGGCTGCTGCTGCTCGGCGGGTTCTTCATCCTGGTGGTGCGCTTCCTGCCGCGCGGCCTCGCCGGCCTGCTCGAGAGCGCGCTCGACCTCCTCGACCGCCGCCGCCGGGCGCCGCCCTCCCTGCCCCAGCCGGTCGGGCTCCCCGACCCGGCCGGCGAGTGAGGCGGGCGTGAGCGTCCTCGACATCCACCACGTCAGCAAGGACTTCGGCGGCACGCCCGTCATCAACGACTTCAGCCTGGACATCACGGAGCTGACCCTGTGCTGCCTCGTCGGGCCGAACGGGGCCGGCAAGACCACCACCATGGACCTCATCACCGGGCGGCAGAAGCCGACGGGCGGGCGCATCCTGCTGCGCGGCGACGACATCACCGGCCTCGACGAGCACGAGATCGCCCGGCGCGGGATCGGCCGCAAGTTCCAGGTGCCGGCCGTGTTCCGCGACCTCACCGTGCGCCACAACCTGGAGGTCGCCTTCAGCCGCGACACCAACCCGTTCCGCAACATGCTGCGGCGCGTCTCGACCGGCTTCGCCGCCACTCTGGAGGAGGTGCTCGCGCTGACCGGCCTCGCCCCGCGGCTGGAGGACGAGGCGGCCATCCTGTCCCACGGGGAGACCCAGTGGCTGGAGATCGGCATGGTGCTGATGCAGAACCCCTCGATCCTGCTCCTCGACGAGCCGGTCGCCGGCATGACGGAGCACGAGGTCGAGCACACGGTTGCCATCCTCAACCGGCTCAAGAAGAGCAAGACGCTGATCGTGGTCGAGCACGACATGGGCTTCGTGCGCAAGATCGCCGACGTCGTCACCGTGATGCACATGGGCAGCCTGCTCGCCCGCGGCACGATCGGCGAGATCGAGGCCAACCCCCGCGTGCGCGACGTGTATCTCGGCGAGGTGGACGCGTGAGCGCGCTGCTCGCCCTGGAGATGGTGACGTCCTTCTATGGCAAGACGCCCATCCTCAAGGACGTCAGCATGGGCGTCGAGCAGGGCCGCTGCCTGTGCGTCATCGGGCGCAACGGCACGGGCAAGACGACGCTGCTGCGCACCATCATGGGCCTGACGGACCGCACCGTGGGCGCCATCCGCGTCAGCGACGACGACATCAGCGCGGCGCCGACGCACAGGCGCGCCGGCTACGGCCTCGGCCTCGTCCCGCAGGGGCGTCAGATCCTCCCCAACTTTACCGTGCGCGAGAACATCCTGCTCGGCACCTTCGCGCGCCGCGACGGCCTGCGCGAGGTCCCCGAGCTGTGCCTCAGCCTGTTCCCCTACCTCAAGGCCAACCTCGACAAGCGCGCCGGCCTGCTCTCGGGCGGGCAGCAGCAGCAGCTCGCCATCGCCCGCGCGCTCGCCACCAACCCCCGCATCCTCCTGCTCGACGAGCCGACGGAGGGCATCCAGCCCAACATCGTCGCCGAGATCGGCAACACCCTGCGCCAGCTCAACAGGGAGCACGGCATCACCCTGGTCCTGACGGAGCAGCACATCAAGGTCGCGCGCAGCCTCAGCGACGCGTTCCTGATTATGGAGAACGGGCGCGTCGTCGCCCGCGGCCCCATCGCCGACATGACGGACGAGCTCGTCACGCGGCACATGACGATCTGATCCCCGATCAAGAGGAGACGCACCATGGAGCTGATACCCAGGAAGGGCACCCCAGAACGCCAGCGGCTCATCGACGAGCACCGGGCCTGCATCGACTCAATGAAGGGCGTGGCCGGCTTCTCCGTCCTCAAGTGCGGGTCGCCCGGCGACATCACGGAGATCAGCGGCGGCGTGCACGCCGACCCCGTGCTCAAGCGCGTGCTCCTGCGTATGCGCGGCGAGAGCCCCAAGGGCAAGCTGATCGTGGTGTGCACCAAGGTCGACGCGGAATGGCGCATCGCCCGCCTGTCGGGCATCCGCGGCGTCCCGCCGACCTTCATCGACGACAAGATCTACACCGACGAGCAGGAAATCCAGCACGCCATCTTCCTAATGCGGCTCGACGAGCTGCCCGAGAGCTACGGCTTCCCGGAGGACTTCAACGAAGGCTGGAAGCGCAAGGACGACAACTGGCCGGTCACCTGACCGGCCGCGCGCGCCGACAACCAAGCCGTCAACCAAGCCTTGCGAGCAAGGGAGCCAAGCGATGACATCCATGAGGCTGACCGGCTACGCCGACAAGTTCGGTGTGCACCCCGGCGACCCGATCAAGTTCTTCGTCAACTGCGACGGCGCGGCCGAGTACGACGTCGAGATCGTGCAGATGATCAACGGCGACACCAACCCGCGCGGCCCGGGCTACGTCGACAAAAAGGTCCAGGCCGACGTCAACGGCACCTACAAGGGCCGCAAGCAGGTCATCCATAGCGGCTCCTACGGCTTCGCCCCTGACGCCAAGCCGCTGAACCTCGAGAGCTTCACCCTGCAGTGCTGGATCTGGCCGACCGCGCCGAAGACCCACGCGCGCTACTGGAAGCACGGCGCGCAGGGGCTGGTGACGAAGTGGTCGCGCGACTGCGGCTACGGGCTCTTCATTAACGAGGAGGGCTGCCTGGAGCTGCGCATCAACGAGCACAGGATCACCACCGGCGCGCCGGTCCGCGACCACGCCTGGCACTTCTGCGCCGCCACCTTCGACGCGGGCACGGGCGAGGTCGTGCTCTACCACGAGCCCCAGGTCGTCTACGCGCTCGACCCCATCATCGAGCCGGTCAGGACGGTGGTGAAGGCGCAGATCAGCCACGCGCCCGTGCCTGTCGCCATCGCCGCCTACGTCGACTCGCTCGCGCCCAAGGACTCGCTCGCCGCCTCCTCTCGGCCGGCCGGCGTGGTGTTCGCCGGCAAGTACAACGGCAAGATCGACTCGCCGCGCATCTGCAACGCCGCCCTGTCGCGCCAGGACATCGAAGCCATGAAACTCGGCGCCCAGCCCGGCCTCACCGAGCGGCGCAACAGCGGCCCGAGCGGCCGCCTGTCCGAGGTGATCGTCGCCGCCTGGAACTTCGCCGTCGGCATCGACACCATCGTCGCCAAGGACGAGGGGCCCTACCGCTTCGACGCGCAGCTGGTGAACTGCCCCAACCGCGGCATGACCGGCCACAACTGGTCGGGCCACAACTTCGACTGGAAGCACGCGCCCCACGAGTACGGCGCGATCAGCTTCCACGACGACGACGTGGACGACGCCCGCTGGAGCTCGGACTTCGAGTGGCAGGTGCCGCCTACCGGCCTGAAGAGCCGCTGCTTCGCCGCCAAGCTGACCACCAAGGACGGTGACGAGGAGTTCATCCCCTTCTGGGTGGTGCCGCGCGTCGGCGAGGAGACGGCCAAGATCGCCTTCATGGTGCCCACCATCAGCTACATGGCCTATGCCAACGAGCACGTCGCCTGCAACGCGGGCGGGGCAGAGCTCTTCGTGTACCGCGTGCCGATCATGCAGCAGCAGAACATGTTCCTGGCCGAGCACCGGGAGTACGGCGGCTCCATCTACGACACCCACACCGACGGCACGGGCATCTCCGTGTCCTCCCGCCTGCGCCCGATCCTGTCGATCCGCCCGAAGTACGACCACTTCCTGGCCCAGGCCCCGTGGCAGTACCCGGCCGACCTCCACCTGATCTACTGGCTGGAGACGATGGGCTACGACTACGACGTCATCACGGACGAGGACCTCACCTACGACGGCGTCGCCCGCATCGAGAACTACAACGTGGTCATCACCGGCTCGCACCCCGAGCACAACAGCGGGCCGCAGCTCGACGCCCTGCACAACTACACGCAGCGCGGCGGCCGCCTGATGTACATGGGCGCCGACGCCTGGTACTGGGTGCACTCCTACCATCCCGCCTACGAGGACAAGGGACGCGGCGTCGTGACCGAGATGCGCCGCTGCGAGTCCGGCATCCGGACCTGGCGCGCCGACCCCGGCGAGTACTATCACCAGGGCACGGGCGAGCTCGGCGGCATGTGGCGCTATCGCGGCCGCTACCTCCACTCGGTCGCCGGCGTCGGCATGTCGTCGGAGGGCTTCGACGTGTCCTCCTACTTCTCGCGGACGCCCGACAGCCTCGACCCGCGCGTCGCCTGGGCCTTCGAGGGAATCAGCTACGACGAGAAGCTCGGCAACTTCGGGCTGGTCGGCGGCGGCGCCGCGGGGCTGGAGCTCGACATCGTCGACACTATGCTGGGCTCGCCCCCGCACACGCTGGCGGTGGCGACCTCCGCCGGGCGCCACACGGAGGCCTACCTCCTCGTGATGGAGGACTTCGGCTTCAACCAGCAGGGCCTCGACGGCACCACGCACCCCCGCGTGCGCGGCGACATCGCCTTTCACGAGACGCCGAACGGCGGCGCCTGCTTCGCCTTCTCCTCCATCGCCTTCTGCGGCTCGCTGCCGTGGAACAACTGCCAGAACAACATCTCGACGCTGGTCAAGAACGTGCTCGACCGCTTCGCCAAGGACGGGCCGCTGCCGGCACCGCCCGCGGACGCGGTCAGGCATCGCGGGCGCGCGGACTACGATCCCGCTTCCGTCGCGCACCAGAGCCGCACCGCGCGCGGCGAGCCGATCCCGGCCTGACGGGCCGGCGCCGTGCTGCCCGAGGCGCAACTCACGCGGGAACAGGTTGTGCGGGACCGCTGCGGCGGTCCCGTGCCGCCGGACGCCTTCCTGTCCCGCGCCTTCCAGGATGCGGAGGACGCCGGCATCTGGACGCGCGCGTGGAGCGCCGTCGGCTTCGCCGGCGACGTGGCGGAAGCGGGCGACATCCTGCCCTTCACCGTGGGCAACCACGGCATCCACGTCGAGCGCCGCCCCGACGGGTCACTGGTCGGCCGCTTCAACAAGGCCCAGCACGGCGGCTGCCGCGCCGTGCCGCTCCAATGCCAGACCGGCGCCAAGACCCGCTGCTCCTTCACCGCCTGCGGCTACAGCCGCGACCGCCCGCCGATCGCCGCCGCCGACCCGAACCGCGACAGGCTGCTCGACCAGTATCTCGGGCTCCGCCCCGAGCGCCTCCTGCCGGTCGCGGTGACCGCGTGGGGTCCTCTCGTCGCCGCCTGCATCGATCC
>CALMGA010000320.1 GCA_937863205.1 uncultured Beijerinckiaceae bacterium
TTTTGGCGCGTGCCTGGACGTGAGCGCCCGCCCGGTGGAGCTGGTCGGGGTTGCGCAGCCGGGCGGGCGCGGGTCGCTCAGGCTCGGTTCTTGAAGCGCCAGCTCTCGTTGCCGGTCTCGACGATCTCGCAATGGTGGGTGAGCCGGTCGAGCAGCGCGGTGGTCATCCTGGCGTCGCCGAACACGTGGGCCACTCACCAAAGGCGAGGTTGGTGGTGACAACGATCGAGGTCTGGTCGTAGAGGCGGCTGACAAGGTGGAACAGGAGCTGCCCGCCCGACTGGGCAAAGGGCAGGTAGCCGAGTTCGTCGAGCACCACGAAGTCCACCCGCGACAGGTAATCGGCCATGCGGCCCTGCCGGCCGGCACGGGTCTCGGCTTCCAGCCGGTTCACCAGGTCGACGACGTTGTGGAAGCGGCCCCGGGCGCCGTTGCGGATGCAGGCCCGCGCGATCGCGATGGCGAGGTGGGTCTTGCCGGTGCCGCCCACCAGCACGACGTTGCGCTGGTGGGCCAGGAAGTCGCCACCGGCGAGGTCGTGCACCAGCGCCTCGTTGATGGGTGTCCCGGCGAAGCTGAACTCGCTGATGTCCTTGGCCAGCGGCAGCTTGGAAGGGTTCCCATGCGATCAGGATCGCATGGGGTCGCGATGGTGACCTGGTACTTGATCGAGCGCGCCTGCTTTTCGGTGATCCCGGCCTGCAGCAGGTCGCCCACGATGCGCTGCGGCTCGTGCTGGCGTTTGACCGCGGTGGTGATGATCTCGTCGAAGGCGGCCTTCATGCCGTAAAGCTTCAGGTCCACCATGGTGGCCAGGATGGCGGAACGCTTCATCACGCGATACTCCTCAGGCTGTCGTGAGCCGGGCACAGTCGGCGGTGGGCTCGTGGCGCAGGCGCAGCGCGGCCGGCGTGGCGACCGTGAGGGCAAAGGTCGGCTCGCGGCGGCGAGCCAGGATGTTGAGCACCACGTCGGCGGAGTGCACGCCGGCCGCGAGCGCCTCGGCGCAGGCGGCCTCCACCGCCGGCAGCCTGTCGCTCAGCACGGCCGACAGGATGGCCACCATCTGCCGGTCGCTGTCGTCGGCGCCGGCGAGCTTGCGCCGGACGCGGTCGAGGCCGGCGGGCAGCACCCAATCCTTGAACGGCGCCCCGTTGCGCAGCGCGCCGGGCTTGCGGGCCAGCACGGGAACATGGTGCCAGGGGTCGAACACGGTCTCGTTGCGGCCGAACGAACGGCGGTGCTCGCCCACGATGCGGCCGTCCTGGCGCAGCTCGATGCGCTCGGCATAGGCGCGCACCTCGACCGGGCGGCCGACGGCGTGGGCCATCACCGAGTAGCGGTTGTTGTCGAAGCGCACGAGGCAGGTCTTCGACACCGAGGCTGGCAAGGCGTGAAAGCCGTCGAAGCGGCCGGCATAGGTCACCAGGCTCGGGCGCTCCGCCTCGAACGCCTGCCAGATCGTCTGCTCCGTGAACTCGGGGTGCGGGTGCGCCTTGGCGTAGGCGACGCACTGGTCGAGCAGCCAGGCGTTCATCTCGTCGTAGCTCTTGGCGTGCAGCCGCGGCGTGAAGAAGCGTTCGCGCACCAGGCCGACCTGGTTCTCGACCTGACCCTTTTCCCAGCCCGACGCCGGCGTGCAGGCGACCGGGTCGACGAGGCAGTGCCCGCACATCTGCAGGAAGCGCCGGTTGTAGCTGCGGTTCTTGCCCACGAGGATGGCGTCCACCGCCGTGCGCATGTTGTCGCAGATGCCGCGCCGGCAGGCGCCCTTGAAGAAGGCGAAGGCCCGGTCGTGGGCGTCGAACACCATCTCCTGGCTCTCGCGCGGGTAGGCCCGGGCGAACAGCATGCGCGAGTGGCACAGCCGGACGTGGGCGACCTTGACCTTGGTGGTGCCGCCGCCGACCACCACCACCTCGTGGCTCCAGTCGAACTGGTACGCCTCGCCCGGCGCAAAGGAGAGCGGCACGTAGGCCTGCGCCGTTGCCGTCGCATGGCCGCGCCGCCAGCCGCGGGCGTAGCGCCGGACGGCGTCGTAGCCGTCCCCGTAGCCGCCCTCGCGCAGGGCCTCGTAGACGCGGGTCAGGGTGAGACGCTCGCGCGCTGCCCTGGCGGCGTTGACGGCGAGCAGCCGGTCGAGCTCGGCCCGCCATGGCCCGAGCTTGGGCAGGGGCTGCACCTCGCGCTCGTAGGCGAAGGCCGTCTTGCCCGAGCGCAGCACCTTGCGCACCGTGTTGCGCGACACGTGCAGCTCGCGGACGATCTCCTTGATCGAGCGGCCGTGAACGAAATGCTCGCGCCGGATGCGCGCAATCGTGTCCACGCCCTTCATCTCCCCACCACCTGTTCCACACCGGAAACAGGCATCGTGCTCGTGGCACACCGGAGGGGGTC
>CALMGA010000321.1:0-20667 GCA_937863205.1 uncultured Beijerinckiaceae bacterium
CCCTGCGCCAGCGCAACGGCCGGCGACAGGGCGACAACCACGACTGCGGCAGATCGCAATAAAGGTCGCATGACAACCCTCCTTGTTTCCTCGGAGACAGTAATCAGACACCTCCTGCGCAGTTCATGCTCGCAAAGATGCTTAGGGTCTTACGACTTTTCGAAAGGCTGCCTGGGATGGGGCGGGCCCGTTCGGCATCGGCGAGGCCGCGATGACTGCCCGTGCCGCAGGGTCGGGGATCGGCTCGAACCGGGACCGACCCGAACAAACTCCTCGCTGCCGCCGTCAGCGCCGGACCGGGGCGCCACCCTCGCCGGCCTCGCTCGGCGCCGCCGGCCCCGCGCAGTCCTTGGCGGAGCACTTGGCGTTGCCCGGAACGTCGCCGCGTCGCGCCCGGTTCACCCTCGGGTTTCCGGTCTCCGACTCTACCTTGGCGGCGGCCACTGCGGCATCGAAGCGCTCCCAGTCGGCTTGACTCAGCTCTTCGCCGGTTTCCTTGATGGACGCTTTTCTGGTCGGCATCGCGTATCCTGGACTTCGGGTTGAAGAGCGGCGCCTCCGCCTCGCGGCCAAACCAGCAGGACGAGGGCGGCGAATACGGGGTCGGCAGGCGCGAGGCTTGCTGTGTGCCCTTGGGAGGAGACAGCTTGATGACACCTTTCGGCTTCACCATCGCACGCGAACTGCGCTCGGCCACGGTGCCGATCGAGACCGTGTCCATCGTCGACTACAACTACCTGTCCGGATCCATGCGCGCCCTCGTCACCAACGCCCTCTTCTACGTGATCCCCAGCCCCGCCATCGACGCGGCGCGCGATCACGCCGTGGCGCAGGCCGAACGGCTGGCCGAGACGATCCACGACGTCGGCGTGCAACCCCAGGGCATCAGCCTCGACGTCGACCGGGCCCGAGCGGAAGCGCTGTTCGCCTTCGAGGCGCTGATCGACGCCGTCGCCGATGCCGAGCCGACGCAGGCGGCGAGAAGCCTCGGCATCAGCTGAGGCGCCGTCTCCGTCCGGCTCGCCGCCCGGCCGCAACCAACCAGCCCAGTCGAGGTTTGCGCGAAAACCGGGAGGATCCATGACACGTTTGATTTTGGCCGCGGCGCTCCTGTGCACCGGCGCGGTTTCGTCGCAGGCCGCCTTCGATTGCAGCAAATGGCAGCACAACGACGACAAGAGCTGGAGCGCCAAGGAGGCGGTGGAGATCGGCGGCCGGGCCGGCCGGCTCGACTACCTGCCCGGCGAGATCTACCGCGAAGGCGAGATGAAGAACGGCCTCGACATCGCCAAGCTGCTCAACGCGAACTGCACGAAGTAGGACTCAATCTGACGACGGGCTCTTACCGGCCGAGCGGAACAGGAACGGCACGACCTTGCGCAGGGTCGGCGCCGGCTCGGCGGCAAAGGGCATCGGGCGGCACACGGCCATCGCCGACAGGCCGACGCGCGCGGTGAGCAGGCCGTTGAGCACGCCCTCGCCCAACCGCGCCGAGATCTTGGCGGCGACCCCGTGCCCGACGACTTGGCTCAGCAGCGTGTCGCCGGCCGCCATGCCGCCGGTGATCGCGAGGTGGCTGCCGACCGAGCGTGCCAGCTTGAGAAAGCCGAGCAGGCCCGGCCGGCCGCCGTAGATCTCCGACACCAGACGGATCAGCCGCACGGCCTGCAACGCCACGAAAACAACATCGACGATGGCGCGCGGCGCCAGCGTGGTCACGGCCGAAACCCGCTTCGCCGCCATCGCCACAGCCGCCACCGCCTGCGCGTCGAGCGGCAGCACCAGCGTCCGCTCGGCGATGTCGAGGAGGTCGCGCCCGTCCACGATTTCGCCGCGCAGCGCCAGAACCTCGCGTCGCGCCCGCGCCGTGCCTGGGCGTACCTCGTACAGCTTGGCGAGGTCGGCGACGAGGCTGCGCGCCGCCTCGCGATCGTCGTCGGCATGGGCGCGGGCGACCGCGCCATGCAGGCGGGCGATGTGGCGCTGCCGGCCGATCGCCACCGCTTCGCGAACAGCCATCACCAGCAGGGCCAGAACGGCGAGCGCGGCCAGAACCAGGCCGACGATGCCGAGCGCGGGCGCGCGGGCGAAGGCGTCGTCGACGAGGCGAGTGACCCACAGGCCGAGCGCCAGCGACACCAGGCCGCCGAGCGCCGACCAGAACAGGCCGGCCCACGACAGGAGGCTGCGCTGGAAGATGCCGCGTCGCTGCGCCACCTCGATCGCGCGCTCGGCCGGCTCGGGTTCCTCGGCGAAGAACGGATCGGGAGTGAGTTCCACGATCGGCGAGGCGGGCAGCGCCGCTTGCGCCGACGACGCGCGGGGGGCGTCGCGTCCCGCCTCGCCGGCAGGCTCGCGGAGGGGTGCCGGCCCCAGGCGCACGGCGCGGGGGCGGCGGATCTCCTCGGTCATGCCAGACGATCCCCGAGAAGGAACTGCAGCGCCCGATCGAGCCGGATGTGCGGCGGCGGCGGCCGCTGCCCGTCCACATCGCGCGCGACGACCGGCGGCCGGAAGCGGACGAAGCGGATGGCGGCTTCGTCCGCCGCCTGATAGCCGCCGCCGCGCAGCACCGCCTGCGGGTCGGCGGGAAGGTCGCCGGGAAAGACCGCCGCCTCGCTGAGGCCGTCGAAGGTGTCGCCGTCGATCACCTCGCCTGCGGCGGGCACGCCGACCACGGCGTCGAGCGCCTCGGCGCCGGTGCCGATGCGCGCTTCGCGAGTCGCGCGCACGCCGGCCAGCGCGATGACGTCGATAACGGCACCGGCATCGTCGGCGCGGGCGATGGCGCGGGCGACGACCGAGCGCAGGATCGCCTCCAGCCGGTCGTGGCTGGCGTGGTTGAGGTGGTCGGCCTTAGTCGCGGCGAACAGGATCTTCTCGATGCGCGGGCGAAAGATCGCCGACACCAGCGAGTTCCGCCCGGCGCGGAAGGCAGCGAGGATGTCGGCCAGCGCCGCTTCGAGGTCGCGCACCGCCGCCGGCCCGGCATTGAGCGCGGCCAAGGTGTCGACGAGCACGATCTGCCGGTCGAGGCGGGCGAAGTGATCGCGAAAGAAGGGGCGGACGACGTGGGTCTTGTAGGCCTCGTAGCGGCGCTCCATCATGCCGGCGAGGCTGCCGGTGCCGTAGGTTTCGCTGGCCTCGAGCACCAGTGGCGCGAAGGTCAAGGCCGGCGAGCCTTCGAGATCGCCCGGCATCAGGAAGCGGCCGGGCGGCAGGGTCGACAGGGCGTAGGCATCGGCGCGGCCGGCGCGGAGATAGGCGGTGAACAGCTCCGCAGCGCGGCGCGCCACCCCCTCGTCGGCCGGTGCGCCGGCCGACGTGCCAAGCGTGAAGGCGCGCCATTCCGCAGCAAGTGTCGCGCGGGCAGCTCCGGCGGCGGCGGCCAGGGTGTCCGCCGACCACTGCGCGTAGCTTTTCTCCAGCAGCGGCAGGTCGAGCAGCCACTCGCCGGGATAATCGACGATGTCGAGGATGAGCGAGGTCGGCCCGGCGCGGAGACCGCCGAGGCGAGCTTCCGTTCCGCGCTCGAAATCGAGGCGCAGGCGAAGTTCGGAGATGCGCCGGGTTCCCTCCGGCCAGTGCCGGCCGGTGCCATCGGCGTCTCCGGCCAGCGCCGCCCGGTGATCCTCGTAGGCGAAGCGCGGCACCTGATCGTCGGGCTGCGGTTCGAGCCGCCCCCGCGTCAGGCGATCCTCGGCCATCACCCGGAAGACCGGCAGCGCGACGCGGCTCCCGTTCGTGCCGGCGCGACCGCCGGCGGTCAGATGCTCGATGAGCGCGGTGATGAACACGGTCTTGCCGGCCCGGCTCAGGCCGGTGACGCCGAGCCTGAGCACCGGTGTGCCGACGCTCTCGGCCACGCTCTGCGCCAGCGCGCGCGCCTCGAACAAAAGATCGGAAAAGAACGGCACGACGCCTCGATGGGGAGAAACCGAGGCGGAAGCCCGGAGGGCCTTTCATGTAGGAGAGGCTCGGGCGAGCGCCAATGCGCCCCTACTCCTTCAGGATGTTGTGCTTCACGAGGTACTTGACCCCGTGGTCGAAGGAGTCGTCGTTGTCGCCGCGGATGTCGACGCTGTAGGCCTGCTCCGGCTTGGAACCGTCGACATCCTTGAAGTAGACATTGATGTTGAGGATCAGGTCCGACACCTTTTGGATCTCGCCGGTGATCGCGAGCCGGGCACCGGCCTTCCGGGCGACATCGTCGGCGCAGCCGCCGCAGGATCGCAGGTTGAATTCGTTCGCCTCGGCCGTCATCGCCTCCGTTGACACGACCTGATAGCGCCCGCTGGCGGTCAGGAGCTGGCGAAGCATGTCGCTCAAGCGCGGCAGGCGGGCCTTGTCCGCGTCGGTCGGGGGCAGCTGGCCGAGGTTGGCGAGCTGGAAGTCGAACACGGCCGCCTTGGCCGGCGCCGCCCCGTCATCGGCCGCCGCGGCCGGCATCGGACCGGCGAGCACCGCGGCGGCGAACACCATCGACCAGCCCTTCGCTCGCATGCTCAAGTCTCCCTTGCCGCTTGCCTCGGAGGTAAGGTGTCGGTCGAGGCCGGCAAGTCGACGTTCGGGGGGGGAGCCCATCTTGGCAGCTGCGCCGACCCGTGCTTGATGCCCCCGCCCACACCGCATCGGACCCGCCATGGACACCTACTCGCTCCTCCTCCTGCCCGGCGACGGCATCGGCCCCGAGGTGATGCGGGAAACGGAGAAGGTGATCGCCGCGCTGGAGGCGGCCGGTGCGGCCCGCTTCCATCTGGAGCATGGGCTCGTCGGCGGCGCGGCCTACGACGCGCACGGCGTGCCCCTCAGTGAAGGCGACATGGCCAAGGCGCAAGGGGCGGATGCCGTGCTGCTCGGCGCGGTGGGCGGGCCGAAATGGGACGGCGTGCCCTACGCCGCGCGGCCCGAAGCCGGGCTGCTGCGCCTGCGCAAGGAGATGAAGCTCTACGCCAACCTGCGCCCGGCGCTGTGCTATCCCGCGCTGGCGGACGCGTCCTCGTTGAAGCGCGAGCTGGTCGACGGGCTCGACCTGATGATCGTGCGCGAGCTGACCGGCGGCGTGTACTTCGGCGAACCCAAGATCATCCTCGATCTCGAAGGCGGGGAACAGCGCGCCATCGACACCCAGGTTTACGACACCGGCGAGATCGAGCGCATCGGCCGCGTCGCCTTCGAGCTGGCGCGCAAGCGTGAGAACCGGCTGTGCTCGTCGGAGAAGCGCAACGTGATGCTCTCGGGGGTGCTTTGGCACAAGACCATCTCGGCCTTGGGCGCGCGCGAGTATCCCGACGTCGAGCTGGAGCACCAACTCGCCGATTCACTCGGCATGGCGCTGGTGCGGGCACCCAAGCGCTTCGACGTGATCGTCACCGACAACCTGTTCGGCGACATCCTCAGCGACGTCGCCGCGATGCTCACGGGCTCGATCGGCATGCTGCCCTCGGCCTCGCTCGGAGACGTCGATGCCTCGACCGGGCGGCGCAAGGCGCTCTACGAGCCGGTGCACGGCTCGGCCCCCGACATCGCCGGGCGCGGCCTCGCCAACCCCCTGGCGATGATCGGCTCGCTGGCGATGGCGATGCGCACCAGCTTCGATCGCGGCGACCTCGCCGACCGCATCGAGGCGGCGGTCGCGGCGGTGCTGGCCAAGGGCCTGCGCACGGCCGATCTCGTGGGCAAGGGCGAGGCGAGCCTTTCGACGTCGGCGATGGGCGATGCCGTGGTGGCGGCGTTGCGGGCGGCCTGACGAAGTGGCGGAATGTCTTCCCCCGCGCGCAGCACGGGGGCATGGGCGACAGCCCCGTCGTCTACGACGCCTTGGCCCCGGCGGCTCTGTCGAGGGCGCCGGACACGCTGCCTTCCGTGAGCAGCTCCGGCAGCACGATGCCGCCGGGCGCCCCGGGGCCGTAGACGATGTTGAAGGGGATGCCGTAGCGCCCGTAGCTGGCGAGGTAGGATCCGATCGCCGGGTTGGGCCTCGTCCAGTCGGCCTGCATGGAAATCGCCTGACCGTTCAGCCGCTTGGCGATCATGTCCTTTGACAGAACGAAGCGCTTGTTGGCTTGGCAGGTCAGGCACCAGTCGGCGGTGACGTCGACGAAGACCGTCTTGCCCTGCGAGACGAGCGAACGGATGCGGTCGCGGTCGAAGCTGGTCCAGGCGACGGCGCCGTTCTCCCCGCCGCCGTGCCCCGACACCCGCGCGGCGATGATATCGGGCAGCACCACCGCGGCGAGGCCGGCGACGGCCACGGCCGGCAGCACCAGCCCGCGCCGTGCCTCGGGAAAGCGGTCGCGGACGATCAACAGCCCGGCCACGGCGAAGAGCAGCGCGGCGACGCCGAAGGCGGCGGCGGGGCCGACCTGCGCGGCCAGGATGACGACCAGCCACACGGCGGTCAGCACGAGGGGGATCGCCATCGCCTGCTTCAGCCACAGCATCCAGCGGCCGGGCCGCGGCATCCCGGCGGCGAGCTTCGGCACGGCAGCGATCAGCAGGTAGGGCGAGGCGAGCCCGACCCCGAGCGCCGCGAAGACGCCGAGCATCACCGCGACGTTGCCGGCGAGCGCGAAGCCGACGGCCGTGCCGAGGAAGGGCGCCGAGCACGGAGTCGCCAGCAGGGTGGCGAAGGCGCCGGTCACGAAATGGCCGGCGAGGCTCTCGTCGGGTCCGGTGCGGGCGGAGGCGACGTTTGCGATGAAGCGCGGCAGCGGCACCTCGAAGAGGCCGGCGAGGTGGCAGGCGAACACCGTGACCAGCAGCGCCATCGCGGCGATGAAGGCCGGCTCCTGGAATTGCAGGCCCCAGCCGATCGAGCGTCCGGCCGCCTTCACCGCGATCAACGCCAGGGCGATGACGAGAAACGACACGATGATGCCGGCCGCCGTCGCCAGGAAGCCGGCGCGCACCGCCGCCGGGGCGCGGCCGCCCTGGCTCACCACCGAGATGAACTTGAGGCTGAGCACCGGGAGCACGCAGGGCATCAGGTTGAGGATCAGGCCGCCGATGAGGGCGATGCCGAGCATGGCCGGGAACGAGGGGCCGGCGTCCTCGGCCAGCGCCGAGGCGCCCTGCCCGATCCGGGCCGGCTGCTCGAAGGATCGACCGCCGTCGACAAGGGTCAGCACGGCGTCGCGTCCGGCCAGCCGGGCGCCGACCGGCAGGGCTCGCGAGAGCGCCACGTCGATGGTCGCCTCGCGGCCGCCGGCCGCAAGCTTGACGCGCGGCGTGCCGAGGTTCACCTCGGGCTTGACCTCGGCGATGAGGTCAGGCGCGGCGAAGGGCTGGTCGGCCCGTGCCCGGACCTGCAACGCCGGCCGGCCGTGATCGGAGACTTCCTGCGCCTCGACGATCCGCATGCCGACCGCGCGACCCTCGCCAGGCACGGCTGCACGGGCCTTGGCCAGAACTTGCGCATCTTCATCGGGAGTCGCGGGCCCGGCCGGCACGGCGAGCGCGAGGTCGAGGCTCTTGGGGATGCACTGTTCGGCGCAGATCAGGATATCGAGGTGGAGCTTGAGGTCGAGCGGCGCGCCCTTGTCGGCGAGCTTGATCTCGATGGGAAACACGACCTCGTGCTTGTAGCCGAAGGTTTGGATGCCGAGAACCGTGACGCGTTGGGGCGCGGGGTAGAGCAGCGTCGCCGAGGCGAGGTTGGCCGAGCCGGCCCAGTCCAGCGCCGGCGGCAGGCCGGCATCGCCGGGCGAGCGCCAATAAGTCTTCCAATCGTCGTCCAGACTGATGGCGACGCCGGCCGGCACGGTGGCGAGGTCGCCGGTGCCGTCCACCGCCGAGAGCAGCCTCGCCGCGACGTGGTCGGAGCGGGCCCAGTCGCCGGCTTTCGCCCACGCCGGCGCACCCGCCCACAGGCCGAGACAAGCGACAAGGAGGGCAGCGGAGAGAGGCCGGCGGACCGATCCGGCCTGTGCCCGATGCCGCATCCCGGACCACGCCCAGCACGACCTTGAAAGCATGGGGACGGCGTCTCCAGTCACCGTTTCATTTCACGCATCATCGCTAGCGCAGCCGTCGCCGGGGCACAATGTCTCGGAGGAAGGATGCCGCCGGGCGCGACGCGCGACAAACGGCGCCTCGTGCACGGGGCCGACATCTGCGACATAAGGGGACCTCGTTGGAGATCGCCCGGTGCCGATCACCTTTCTGCCTCGTTTGAGCCTCCTGACGAGCCTTGTCGTCGCGACCTCCGTCGCGAGCGGCCTCGCCGTGGGTGTTCTGGCAGGGGGCGTGCTGGTCGCCGTCGCGGCGGCGCGGCGTCGATGATCCTGCTTTATCTCCCGTTTCTCGGCGCGATCCATTTCCTGTCGGCCGCCGCGCTGGGCTTGACAACGGTGCTGTCCGGCCGAGCGCTGCGGGATATGGCGAAGCGCAGGCGCGGATCGTGATGCGACGCCGCGGAGTTCGCCGCACCCGGCACGGCGTGTTCGCCCATGCGGCTGCCCATGCGGCTGCCTTGGCGGCGATCCTGGCTGGCCCCTACCCCGCCATGGCCGGAGACGACGAATCTGAGCGCGCCCTGCTGCAGAAGTCCTGGTCGCAGGCTTGCGAACCCTATCGCAGGGTCAAGAACTGGTCGGCGCTGGAGGCGTGCAACCTTTCCTGGTTCCGTGCCCACGAGAAGGCCGTGTGGCACCTCAACCTGAACCCGCACGGAGCCGCTGCGGCGTCGCCATCGTCGTGATCTCCGGTCCCGCAGGGATGCGGCGGCCCCGGCGATCCTTCAGAAACGGAACAGGCCGAGCGCATAATCGGCGGCGCCGGGGTTGTTGGGCTGGTCGAGCTTGGTGGGAAAGGTCTGGCGCGAGCGCGTGAAGGTCTTGTTGTCCTTGCGCACCAGCGTGATCTCAAGAACGGTCGGCACGGGCATGCCGCCCACGATCGCATAAGCGGCGCAGTTGTTGCCGTGAACGTGGACGACGCGGTGGTCCGTCGTCAAGGATTCGAAGACCTTGCCGGCGAAGGCGACGAAGTCGGGCTTGTGAAGGTCGCGCAGGCCGTGGACCTCGACCACGATCTGACGGAACAGGCGAAGCTGATCCGGCGCGAGCGTGCCCAGAACGGCCCATTCCGATCCTTCGATGTCGCATTTCAAGATGAGGTCGCCGCCGGCGTCGAGATGGCCGTTCTCACGTAGAAGCGTGGGCAGCGTCTTGAAGGGCCCGTGCTTGCGGTTCCTGTCGGATACGCCGACCCGATGAAAATGGAAGCGCTCGTTGGGTTCGGGCGGCGCGGCGACCGTGTGGTCGTATTGGAAGATGTCGATGCCGCGGCGCGCCATGTCGGCATCCCACGACACGTCCGTGTCGATGCCGAGAGAATAGGCGGCGCGGATGCCGTCGAAGTCGTCGAGCATGACGTAGCCGCCATCCCCCTGACGGCCGAGCCTGACCTTGCGGAAGCCTTTCACGTCGGCGGGTTCGAGCCGTCTCAGGATCGCCCGCGCAGCTTGGTGCCCGGCAAGGCTGTTGTCGTAGCTGAAAGCGCCGAGGTCGCCGAAATCATACACCATCGCGCGGGTTCCCGGATGCGGATAATGCGCGCCCGACGGCGCTTGCCAATCAACGGCTGGGTCGAGCAAAAAGGCAAGGGCGTTCGCGCACTTATGCCACGATGGGAAAGCGCTTCCGGCTTCGCAGCATCGGCTGCGGCGATTAGGCCATCGTCCCGGCTGCCAGTGGCTCCATTGCGCGGTGCGTCAACGCCGGGTGTCCGCGCGATTGCGCCGCCCACCGATGCTGTCCGGCAGCGGAGGTCGTTTCCGGCGCGGGAAGCTATGGCAGAACCGACCCGCCGCCCTCGGTGTCGCCGTACGTTGCCTTTCTGCGACACCCCTGCGTTTCGAAGCGACCTCGAAGCATCTGCCGCTTTTACGACTTGTTAACCATTCATGTGCTCCCTTATCACGGTTCGGTGAAGGGGATCCGATGGACTTTGCCGCCGAAGAGGAACTCTGCCAGCAGGCCTACGAGGTATGGCTCCACTACGCCTGCCGGCCTGCGATCGAGGAGGATGGAGCGGGTCCACCCGCCCGGCGCGAAGGTCTCGCCCATGCCCCATCGGAGGCGAGACCGGACGGCCCTTGCAGCGTGCTTCCCCTGGTGTTCTTGAAAAGCGGCGTCTGCATGCTCGGCGTAAAGACCTCGTCGGAACACGGGTCCGCCCGACGCGCTACGAAGCGCCAAACCCAATAACATCACCCTCCGATGGCAGGACGGCCGCCTCGACGCAGTCGCCGGTTGCCGACCGAGTCCCCTGCGATTCCAAGCGCTGCACCCACGCTTTCGCTGGTTCCCCACCAAGTCGCCAGCGATCACCGCATCCGGCGTACGCCGAGGCTCATCGCTGCAGCGGCAGCCACGAGGCCCAGAGGGGCGGCGCCACAAGGATGCGGTATCCGCAAAACAGCGGGCGGCCCGTTCCCCACGAAGCTCCCGGCCCTGCACGCTCCTCGGACACCGCCGGAGCCGCCTTCTTCCGTCAAGTGCTTCGTGCAGGGGGCCGCGCGACCCAAGCTCCAGCAGGGTGGGATCGCGGACACCTCGGCCGCAACTCCTGCTGCGGCCGAGCAACGCCGCATCTGCGGAAGGCGGGAGACGGTAGCTGCAAGGGCTGCAAGGATTGATCGGAGGGTCGATTAAGACCGCGTTTACCATGCTTCTTCATGTTTCGCGCGACGAGCTGTTTGCCGAAAGCGCCCTCATGACGATCGATTTCCGACACCCCGCACGCGTGATGCCGTGGTCTCGCGCAAATCTCTCCCAGCTCGATGCGCCCGCCCGCTTCGCCCACAACGACGATCGCCCGAATCTCCCGGAGTCCGAGAAGCGCGTTCCCTTCGAACCCGACCGGCTGCTGGTGCTCAAGGACGACATCACCCGAGCCGTTTTCACCGATGAGCGGGCGACCGATCGCGTCGAGGCCGTGCGCGACGACACCGTTTACCTCCGTTTATTGGCCGGAAACCTTCGCATGGAGCTGGAAATGGAGCGGTCGCAAGCCGGCCGGCGGCTCCTCGCCCAGGGTCGCTCCATGTCGAAGCAGCAGCGACGGACCGCGGCGGTGGAGACGTGCGCCGACAATCTCGCCGGCATGCTGCTCGACCTGGAACAGCAGCTCACGAGTGACCGGACGCAAACCGAGCGCCTCGTCGAGGCGGTAGACCATTTCGTGACGACCGACGCCGATCCTTACCGGCTGCACGGCTGATCCCAGATAGCGAGGCTGGCCGCGGTGGGCGGCACGATCCGCCCGTCTTCATGTTTCTTCACATTCACCCGGATTTCCCGACATACGAGGCCGCTAAGGTTCAACCATTGCAACACCGGCAAGTGGAGACGACCTTGACGAACCTCGACGCGACGAACTCGAACACGCCCGCAAACAACAGCCGCCGAACGGGCGGGCAGACCGGCCGGCGGCTTGGCCGGCTGGCGGCGGCAAGCGGCATCTTCGCCGGCGGCATGCTGGCCGGCGGCCTTCTGCTGGGCGCCGGCGCCTTCGCGGCGGCCGGCGGCGGAGCCGGCTTCGGCGGTCATGGCTTTGCCGGTCATGGCGCGCGCATCGGCATGATCCAGCACGTCGTCCGCAGCGCACTCGACTCGGTCGGCGCCACCACCGCCCAGGAAGACAAGATCCACGACATCTTCGCCAAGACCTTCACCGATCTCGACGCGAGCCGCGAGGGGGCGGCCGAAATGCGCAAGAAGACGCTCGACCTCCTGCGCGCGCCCACCATCGACAAGGCCGCCGTGGAGAAGCTGCGCGTCGACGAGGTCGCCGGGATCGATGCCAAGTCGAAGACGATCGTCGGCGCCCTGCTCGACGCCGCCGACCAGCTCACGCCCGACCAGCGCGCCAAGCTCGTGCAGCGCATGGAAGACCGGATGGCGGCGCGGCGCGGCTGGGGCGGACACCGCGACGGGATGCCCGATCGCGGCTTCGGCCCCGATGGCGCGCCGGGCGGTGACAGGACCCCCAGCGACCACGGCTGACCGGACACCGGCATGGCGGCAGACCGCATCCTCATCATCGACGACGATGCGCGCCTCGCTGCCATGGTGGCGGAGTATCTCGCGGCGGCGGCCTTCACGGTGGAGCGCCGCACCACCGCCGCGGCCGGACTCGACGCGCTGGCACTCGGAACGTCCAGGCCCGCGACCGGCGGCCCGTTCGGCGCGGTGATCCTCGACCTGATGCTGCCCGACCTCGACGGCTTCGAGGTGTGCCGGCGCATCAGGGCTCGCTCGGACGTGCCCATCCTGATGCTCACCGCCCGCGGCGAGGACACCGACCGCATCGTCGGGCTGGAGATCGGCGCCGACGACTACCTGCCCAAGCCCTTCAACCCGCGCGAACTGCTGGCCCGCCTGCGCGCCATCCTGCGGCGCAGGGCCGGCCCGCGGCAGGACGACGGGCTCGTGCTGCGCTTCGGCCGTTTGCAGATCGACCGCGGCTCGCGCAGCGTGCGCGTGGACGGCGAGGCGAAGGCGCTGACGAGCTACCAGTTCGACCTGCTCGCCGTGCTCGCCGACCACGCCGGCCGCGTGCTGAACCGCGACCGGCTGCTCGACCTCGTGCAGGGCCACGAGGCCTTCGACCGCTCGATCGACGTTCACGTCTCGCGCATCCGCGCGGCCATCGAGGACGATCCGCGCCATCCCCGCCGGATCCTCACCGTGCGCGGCACCGGCTACGTCTTCGCCAAGTCGCAGGACGCCGACCCGCGGGAGGCCGCGCCGTGACGCGAGGCGGCCTACTCGGCCGGCAGATCGTCCGCCGGCGCTTGTTCTGGAAGATCTACGTCACGCTGCTGCTCAGCCTGTTCGCCGCGACGGTCGCGATGGGCACGTTCTGGTGGCTGTTAGGGGAGGCGCAGCGCCCGTCCGTCGTCCAGCCGTCGTCGCGTGCCGGCGATCCCCGATCCGGGGGCGGCGACGTTTCGCTGTTCGACGGCGAAGGACACCGCCTCGCCGTGCGCGGCGAGCCGATCTCGCTGGCGGACTATCACACGGGCGCGCGGCACGGGCCGGGGCGCATCCTGCGCATCGAGCTGCCCGACGACCGCTTCATCCTGACCCGCTTCGGTCCCTCGACCGGCGAGCGCGCGCTGCGCATCCTTACCGCGATGCTGAGCGTGCTGGGCGCCGTCGGGCTCGCCGCCTACCCCGTGACGGCTCTGCTGACCCGCCGTCTCGAAGCGTTGCGCGCCGGGGTCGCCCGCTGGGGCCTGGGCGGCGCGCCGCTCGACCTCGACACGAGCGGCAGCGACGAGGTGGCCTCGCTGGCCGGCACCTTCAAGGCCGCCGCCCGCAGCCTCGACGGGCTCGTCGCCTCGCAAAAGGCGCTGCTGGCCAACGCCAGCCACGAGTTGCGCTCGCCGCTGGCCCGCCTGCGCGTCGCGGTGGAAATCTGGCGCGGCCAGCCGGACGCGGCTGCCGGGGCGGCGACCGAGGCCGAGATCATCCGCAACCTCGCCGAAATGGACGGCCTCGTCGAGGAGCTGCTGCTGTCGAGCCGCCTCGACCATGCCCCGACCCGGCGCGAAGGCTCCGACAGGGTGGACCTCCTCGGCCTCGCGGCGGAGGAAGCCGCCCGCTACGAGGCGGTCGTCAGCGGCGAGCCGGTGGAGATCACCGGCGATGCGGTGCTGCTGCGCCGCCTCATCCGCAACCTGCTGGACAATGGGGCCAGGCACGGCCGTCCACCCCTCGACGTCGCCGTATCGCTCTGCGAGGGCCAGGCGCGCATCAGCGTGTGCGACGGCGGGCCGGGCATTGCCGCTGCCGAGCGCGAGCGCATCTTCGATCCCTTCTACAGGCCGAGGCACCGCGGCGAGGACGCCGGCGGCTGGGGTCTCGGATTGGCCCTCGTCCGCCAGATCGCGGAGCGCCACGGCGGCCATGTCGCCTGCCGCGAAATGCCGACGGGCGGCTCGCGCTTCGATGTCACGCTGTCGACCGGCGGGGCGGCGAGCGCCTGACGCCGCCGGCCCATGCCGCGAAAAGCCGGCCATCATACGAAGCCCTCGGGGATGGCGGCGGGGTGACGAGCGGTTGGAGAAGATGCGCTGGCGCACGCTCGCCCAGCCTGCATCGCCATCATGTTGTCGATGGACGCCCTTCCTCTCGGCCACCGCGATCACGCCCGGCCTGGGTGCTCTGCAACACCTCGCGCCGGGGTAGACGGCTTGGCTGACCGATGCGATGCAGGTCGGCTTCCCGTGGGCGCGCCCAACGAGCCGAGAGTGCGGCCAAGGGCTGCTACCGCCCGCGCAGCAAACCATAGGGTCCCGCGGCGGGTCCGTCATCGCCGGGGACGTCGTTGCCCGGCGAATCGTTGGCGCGTGCCCCGTTGTCGGCGGCGGCCGGACCGCCAGTGGCGTCCCGGGCGATGCGGCGCAGGGCGTCGGCGAGCGGATCGGCGCTGCCAGCCCGGGTGACGAAGTCGTTGTGCACGGCGCCGAGGCGGGCGGCGAAGGCGAGGGTTCCCGGACCGATGTGGGGCGGCAGCCTTTCTTCGGCGGGAAGACCGGCCGCTCTGAGCCGGTCGGCGAGGGCGATGTTGGGGGCGCTCGACGCCTTGGAATACAGGCTGACGAAATACGCCCTCTCGTGAGCGCTCAGGATCCAGTTTTCGAACTTGCCACTCTCGCCGAACAGGGCATCGAGGAGCACGACCCCCTCGATGCGATGGCGGTGGCCGCCGCCCTGGCCGGCGTAGAGCAGCGAGAAGGCCGTGGGCAGGTAGCCGCCGCTGTAGGCGACGACGATGACCGGCAGGCGGTCGATCGCTGCGGCATCGAAGCGGCCATTTGCGCGCTGCGCGAGATGATCGGCCGCTTCATCGAGGTAATCATCGAGAAAGCCGGGATCCCAGAAACGACCGGCGCTCGAATCGAGCGCGTCCTTCGCCATCTGCGGCGCGACCAGGGCGGCGTTGAGATGCGAAGCGGCGAGTTGCGCCGGCACACGCTGCCGGGCGGCGACGTCGCGCGTCAGGTTGGCGAGGTTGCCGTGGAAGAAGAGCACCAGCTTGGCATCGGGGCGCCGGGGATCGAAGTCCGGCGGCATGGAAAGCAGCGAGCGGGTGTCCTCGTAGGTTTCCTTGCGCAGCTTGCCGGCGCGTGGCGCGAGATGGAACTCGCCATCCGCGTCCTTGCCGAGGAACGGCGTGTTCTGGTCGGGGATGTTGCCGTTGTAGGGAAACGGCGAGTGGGTGAAGCGAACCAAGGCGAAGTCAATCAAGGGGCTCTTCCTTGCCGGCCGCGCCGCATTTTCATGCGGTCTGCCGGGCTGGGTGTGCGCCTTGGCGACCACCTTGGGAGCGTCTTGACCGACCGCCGGTTCGCCATCGTCGGGGGCGGCCTGCTGCGCGGCGGACAGCGAGCCGGTCAGGGCCGCCAGCACGACGCCAACCGCCGCCGTCCGCAAGCGGGATCGTTTCCATCCCAAGATCGTCCCGCCTTTCGCGCCCGGCCCTGCCGCACTCCCTTGCACCAGGCGGCCGGCCGCGGGAAGGGGCAGATCACGCCCTCAGTCGGCGGCGGGCCCGCTCTCGACGAGACCGATCGCGTCGGCGGCCAAAATCAGGGCGAGGTGGCTCAGCGCCTGCGGCATGTTTCCGAGCATCCGGCGCGGGCCGGCCATCTGCTCGGTGAACAGGCCGAGATTGATGTTGGCGGCGGCCAGCAGGCCGTCGAGCTGGCGCACGGCCGTTTCCGTATCGCCGAGCAGCGCGTAGGCTTCCGCCAGCCAGAAGCCGCAGGCGAGAAAGGTGCCCTCCTCCCCGGCCATGCCGGAATACCGGTACAGGCCGCCTCCTTCCGCGCCGAGCTCGCGATGCACGGCGTCGCGCGTGGCGGCGAGCCGGTCGCGGCGATCGAAGCCGAAGGGGATCGCCAGCAGCAGCGCGGCATCCAGCCTGTCGGTGCCGGCGTGCAGCGTGTAGCTTCGCTTGGCCTCACACCAGCATTCGGCGTCGATCCAATCGCGGATGCGGTCGCGCTCGCGCCGCCAGCGCGCGCTCTGGTTCGACTGGATCTGCCCGGCATCGGCGAGCTGGACGGCGCGGTTGAGCGCGGTCCAGCAGCCGATCTTGGACATGGTGTAGTGCTGCAGGTCTTCCAGCTCCCAAAGGCCGGAGTCCTTCTTGCGCCACAGGTCGGCGCAGCGGTCGGCCAGCGCGGCCAGCAGCTTGCGCGTGGTGAGGTCGAGCACGTGCCCCTGCTCGACGAACAAAGCGGCGGTTTGCATGACGTCGCCGTAGGTCGAAAGCTGGAGCTGGTCGCGCGCCCGGTTGCCGCTGCGCACAGGCCGGCTGCCGCCATAGCCCGGCAGGTCGAGCTCCTCCTCGGCCGGGGCCAGCGAGCCATCGAGCGCGTACATGGTGCGAAGTTCGCCGCCGTGGCGCGCGATCGTCGCGGTGAGCCAGGAGAATGCCGCCTTGGCCTCCTCCGTCGCGCCCACGCGCAGGAACGCCTTGATGGTGAAGGCGACGTCGCGCACCCAGGCGAAGCGGTAGTCGTAGGTCTTCGCATCTTGGCTCTTCGCATCCCGGCCTCCGGGACCACCGACGCGTTCGGGCAACGAGGTGGTGGCGGCGGCTGCGATGGCCCCCGTCGGCGAGAACAGCAGCAGCTTGAGGGCAAGCGCGCTGCGGCGCACGTCGGCGGCATAGCGGCCGAAGGTTCGCAGCCCGCCGCACCATTCGCGCCAGGACTGGTCGGAGCGGTCGATGCGCCGATCGATGGCTTCGAGCGGCGGCAGGATGAGCGGCTCGTCCGCCGAGGCGAGCACGGCGATCACCGTGCGCGAGCCGGGCGCGGTGGCGAGCCGCGCCAGCGTGCGGAAATCGTCGCGCACCAGCGGCTCGACGCTGGCATCGTGCCGCACCGCGGCGATGATGCCTTCGACGTGGAGCACGTCGCCCTGCGGCGTCTCCTCCCGCCACGGCGAGGCCCCGTCGAGGCGGCGACCGGGATGAACCTCGACCGAGAGGGTGACGTGCCCGTCCAACCCTTCGACGCGGCGGGCGAGCTCGCACCAAGGCAGCCGACCGGAGATGCCCGAGTTGAGCGAATCGGTGATGCGCGCCCGGCCGCCGGCGGTGGTGAAGGTCTGCTCCAGCACGTTGCTGTCGGGCCGGTACCGCCGCTCCACCGTGAAGGGCTCGTCGGGCGTGATCGAGAAGCGGCCGCCGCGCGCGGGGTCGAGTAGCCGGTCGAACAGGGGCTGGCTGTCCATCCCCGGCACGCCCCACCAGTCGATCGAGCCGTCCGCGCCGACGATCGCGACGCTACGGCCGTCGCCCAGCGCGGCGTAGAGTTCGAGCGGCAGCGTGCCGTCGGCATCGCGCAGCGGCGATGCGGCGGGGACGGCCATTATTCCATCGTCGGCGCGAGGTGCTGCACGCTGGCGACGTCGTCGCCCAGCCATGCCGGGTTCTTCGCCGTGCCGTCGAAGGTCGCGCTGGTCTTGAACAGCTCGTACTTGCCGTCCAGCGCGAAGGGACGGCTGCGCTCCAACAGCGCCGCCACGTCCGGCTTGGCCATCGGCTGGAAGCTCTTCATCGCCGCGAAGGCCTGATCGAGGTCGCGCTGGTTCTCCATGCCGGTGATCACCACCGATGTCGGCAGGTTGAGCGAATAGTGCAGCATCTCGATGGGCGTCAGCGCGGCGTTGCTTTTCAACAGGACGCCGTCGCCGAAGGTCTTCATGCCGAGCACGGCGATGCCGTTGGCGACGAGGTAGGGCAGCACGAGGTGGGCGAAGGAGCGGAAGTGCGCGTCCATCACGTTGAGCGGCATCTGGCAGGAATCGAAATGGAAGCCGCGCTCTTCCGCGACGTGCAGCATCTGAAGGTGGATGCGCGGGTCCTTGTGGCCGGTGAAGCCGATGAAGCGCAGCTTGCCGACCTTTTTGGCATCAAGGAAGGCCTCCATCGCCCCGCCCTCGGCGAAGACGCGGTCGGGATCGTCGAAGCGCAGGATCTCGTGGTGCTGCACGAGGTCGATGTGGTCGGTGCGCAGGCGCCGCAGCGACTCGTCGATCTGCTCGGCCGCGGCCTTCTTCGTGCGCCCGTCCATCTTGGACATCAGGAACACCTTGGCGCGGTAACCACCCTCGCTCAGCGCGGCGCCGACGCGCATCTCCGAGCGGCCGTGATTGTAGTCCCAGCAGTTGTCCATGAAGGTGATACCGCGGTCGATCCCCTCGTGGACGAGGCGGGTCGCTTCCGCATCCGTGACCGCCGACTTGCCGAGATGGAAGCCGCCCATGCCGATGGCGGAGATCATCTCGCCGGTGCGGCCGAAGCGGCGGTACAACATCTCGCCGCGCTTCTCACCGGGATCGGTCACGAAGGGCAGATCGGCCGGATCGCCGGGGCGCGTCACAGGCAGGGCGGAAGCGTCGGTCATTGTTGCACTCCCGGTGACGGCGTCGGCGGGGCCGCCGGCGGCCATTGTTCCCATTGCGGCGCCGGCGGCGCCTTGGATGAAGCGGCGACGTTCCATGGCAGGCTCTCCTCGTGTATCGGCCGGGCGGTCGATCCCGGTTGCGGCCTCAAGCTCACGCCGCCGGACAACTTGCGCCCTCCCCGGCCGCTTGCGCCAGCCGGTCGGCGGCGTTGAGCAGGCGCAGGGCCGCGCAGGCCGCTCCGTAGCCGTTGTCGATGTTGACCACGGTGAGCCCCGGCGCGCAGGACGACAGCAGCGCGTCGAGCGCCGCCCGGCCGCCGGCGGCGACGCCGTAGCCCACGGAGGTCGGCACGGCGATGATCGCGCCGCCGACCAAGCCGCCGAGCACGCTGGGCAGGGCCGCGTCCATGCCGGCGGCGAGGATGAGGATCGGGTGCGAGCGGATCTCGTCGAGCCGCCGGGTCAGCCGCCACAGGCCTGCGACGCCGACATCCGCGATCAGCGTGGCCGTTTCGCCGGCATAGGCGAGGGTGCGCAGGGCTTCGCGGGCGACGGGCACGTCGGAGGTGCCGGCGCAGACCACGGCGACGTGCCGCGATCCCGTGCTTGGGCGCGCGACGCCGAACACGGCCGTGCGCGAGGCCGAACAGTAGTCCAGGCGATCGCGGTGGCGCGGAGCCAAGGCGGCGAACTTGTCGCCGTCGAGCCGGGTCAGCAGCAGCGAAGCCATGCCGCGCTCGATCGCGTCGGCAAGGATGGCGTCGAGCTGCGCCGGCGATTTGCCGGCGGCGAAGACAGCCTCTTCCAGGCCGATGCGCCCGGCGCGGTCGATGTCCGGCACGAACTCGTCCGCCAAGCTCATGCCCTGCCCTCCGCCCTGCCCCGCGAGGTCGGCGCGGGACGATGGGTCGCGGTGAGGAAGGCGCTTCCCGTCCGATAGGGCGCGAAGGACACGCCGGCGGTGGCAAGCTCGGGCGGTGCGACCGCGCGCAGCGCGGCGGCAAGGGCGGCGCGCTCCGCTCCGTCGAGCGCGACGAGGCTGGCCGCGTCGAGTTCGACCACGATGCCGGCCGCGCGCACGCGGCAGCGCACGGTTGAGAGGGTGGCGAGACGGTCCCTGACGAGCGTTTCGACGGCATGGATGAAATGCAGCGTATCCGCGGCGATCGGCAGGCCGGTCTCGACCCGGCTCGACAGGCACGGGGCGGCCGGCAGCTCGGCGATCGCTCCCAGACCGAGGCGGCGGGCCAGCGCGCGCACGGCCGCCTTGCTCAGTCCCGCTTCGACGTAGGGGTGACGCACCCCGTGTTCGCGCGCGGCGTCGAGGCCCGGCCGGTACTCGCCGAGGTCGTCGGTGTTGGCGCCCGACACGACCTGCCGGTCGGTGATGGTGGCCAGGGCGCCGTACAGGTTGGTCTTGCAGAAGAAGCAGCGGTTGACCGGGTTGGCGAGGTAGCGCGGGTCGGCGAACTCGTTCGCCTCGATCAGCCGCAGGGCCCAGCCGGCGCGCGCGGCCTGTTCCTCGACGCGGCGCGTCGCCTCGGCCGGCACGGCGGGGGAAACGGCGTGCACCGCGAGCACGGCGGCGGCGCCCAACCGGCGGTGGGCCGCGCTCATCAGGGTCATGCTGTCGACGCCGCCGCTGACCGCCACGGCGAGCGGTGCCATCGCGGCGAGCACCCGGTCGAGGTCATGGTGGCCGAGGACGTCCTCGTTCATGCCTCGCCATCGCTTTCAAGCGCCAAGCGTTCCGCCTCGCGACGTATTGCGGCACGCGCGGCATGGGTCGTCGCGTGGGTCGTCGCGGCGCCGGCGGCGCGGGGCTGGAACACGTCGTCGGCCTCGGCCTTGGCCGTGCGCCCGCCCGGCCGCTCCACCGTCTTGACCCGCACGGGGCGCCCGGCCACCTCCACCATCAGCGAGCGGCGGGGCAGCGCCGAGCCCGACACGAGATGGTGGCGCAGGCCGATGGTGGTGGTTTCGCGGAAGCACGCGGCGACAGCCCCCGCCTGCGCCTCGGCCCGCACCAGGGCGCGGACATGGGTCATCATCCGGCCTTTCTTGCCGAACACCGGCATCTGCACGACGTCGAAGACGTCGGGGTCGGCGCGCAGCCGGTCGAGGCCCATCGCGAGGTCTTCCGCCGACTGGTCGTCGACCTCGAACTCGATCACCAGAAGTTCGCGGTGGGGCGCCCGGGCAGCCATTGGGGCCCCCGGCCCCTACGCCCC
>CALMGA010000321.1:20677-22543 GCA_937863205.1 uncultured Beijerinckiaceae bacterium
CCCGAGGGGTGGGGGGCGGGCGGGTGTTGGTGGGGCCCCCGGCGGCGCATCTGGGGCCCGCGCCGCCGGGCTCATCGAAGGCAAGAACGCGCAGGCAGTTCGACAGGCCGGGCAGCGTACGGGTGCCGAAGCCGATGCCCGAGCGCCCGAGCACGCGCGGCCGGCGCGGCGCCTCGGCCGCACAACCGCAAAGGTGGCGCAGGATCGCCGCGCCGGTCGGCGTGATGCGCTCGCCGCCGACGCCGTCGTCAAGGGTCGGCAGGCCGCGCAGCAGCAGGGCTGTGGCCGGCGCGGGGACCGGCAGCAGCCCATGGGCGGTCCGCACCCAGCCGGAGCCGAGCGGCAGCGGGCCGACGCTCCAGCTCACCGGCTCGCCCTCGCCGCGGAGGGCGGCGATGAGAAAGGCGGCGGCAACGATGTCGGCGATCGAGTCGGCGGCACCCACCTCGTGAAAGGTGACATCGGCGACGTCGATGCCGTGCACGGCCGCCTCGGCTTCGGCAAGATGGCCGAAGATCGCCACCGCGCCCTGCCTGACGGCGGGATCGAGGGACGAGCGGTCGAGGTCGGCGCGGATCTGCGACCAGTGCCGGTGGGCATGGGTGGCATGGGCGTGGTCATGGGCGTGAGCGTGAGCGTGAGCGTGGTCATGGGCGTGGCCATGCGAATGATCCTGCCCGATGCTCCCGGCCGATCCGTCCAGCGGCTCGACGAGGAAGCGCCGGCCCTGCAGCACGCCGTCGTTGTGCGCGAGGAGGCGGCAGCGCACGGGGGCGACCGATTCCACGGCGGCGACGAGGCCCGCCTCGAAGCAGGGAAAGGCATCGAGCAGGGCGGCGGCGAACATGTCGCCGGCGATGCCGCCCACCGGATCGAGCTGGAGATGCATGGGGTGCGAGGATGGCCTTCGTTGCCGCTATTGACGCGGTGCTTACCACGCGACCTCCCGTTGTCGCAGGCGGAAAGCTGCGAAGCTTGATCGCGCGGGCCGCCGGAGCGGTCAGGCCACGCCGTTGGCCTTGAAGTGCGCGAGCATGCGTGCCCAGCCGTCCTTGGCGTCGGCCTCGTTGTAGCTCGATCGATAGTCGGCGTGGAAGCCGTGCTTGGCGTCGGGGTAGAGGTGCAGGCTCGATCCGGTCTTGCCGTCCTTGGCGAGCGCGTCCCCCATCGCTTTGACGTCGTCGGGCGAGATGCCCTGGTCGAGGCCGGCGTAAAGGCCGAGCACCGGGGCGCGGACCTCGCCGGCGCGCGTGATCAGCGGCTTGATCTGCCCGTACCAGGCGACGCCGGCGCGGATGTCGGGATCGGCCATCGCCGCCCGCCACACCACCGCTCCGCCCCAGCAGAAGCCGGTGATGCCCATGCGCTTGGGATCCACGAAGGGCTGCGCCGTCAACCAGCCGGAGGTGGCACGCTCGTCGCCGTCGACCTGGGGCACACCGGCCTGGGCAACCACCGCGCGGATCGCGACGATGTCGGTCATCGCCGGCAGATCGGCGTCCGAGCGGTAGAAGAAGGCCGGCGCCACGGCGACGTAGCCGAGCTTGGCCAAGCGGCGGCAGACGTCCTTGATGTAATCGTGGATGCCGAAGATCTCGTTGACCACGATGATCGCGGGAAAGGGCCCGGCACCTTGCGGCCGGGCGAGGTAGGCCGGCAGCGGCTTGGGCGCGCCGTTGGGGATCATCACCTCGTCGATCGTGAGGCCATCGCCGGGCGTGGTGATCGGCGCCGCCTCCGCCGACAGCGCCGCCAGCGCGTAGCCGGCGAAGAACAGACTGGCGGTGGTGCGGCGGGTGAGGTGGAAATCCCGGGGCAGCGAGCCTTCGGGGCGGGTCAGTGCGGGCATGCTCGAACTCCTTGGCC
>CALMGA010000322.1 GCA_937863205.1 uncultured Beijerinckiaceae bacterium
GTCGCGCTGACCGGTGCCGGAGGTCATGCTCCGGCGGTCGCATGCTCCGGCGGTCATATGGGCGAGCCTGCGCGGAGGGATTTACGACTTGAGCTCGACTGGACAATCCACGGCGACGCTCGACATAACCCGTCGTGCGAAATTTTATCGCGCATAACAGGCCCATCAGCGGCTGACGGGAGACATCATGCGTACCCAACTGACCCTGGCGGCCATGACCGCCGCGATCCTGAGCAGCGGCACTTTCTCGGCCTGGGCCGCTTCCGTTGACAAGATGATCGATGTCGCCGCTCCCCCGGAAAAGGTGTGGGCGATGATCGGGCCGTTCTGTTCGATCAAGGACTGGCACCCGGCGATCGGCAAGTGCACGGAACACAACGGCGTGCGCACGCTGGTGACCAAGGATGGTGCCGGCACCTTCGTCGAGAAGCAGACGGCCAACAAGCCCAGCAGCATGGAGTACAGCTACGAGATCCAGAAGAGCCCGCTGCCCATCACCGGCTACAAGTCGACCCTCAAGGTGACGAAGAAGGGCGAGGGCTCGCAGGTCGAGTGGTCGAGCACCTACACGCCCGACAAGGGCAAGGAGGACGCCGCCAACCAGGCGATCTCCGGCATCTACCAGGGCGGCCTCGACAGCATCCAGAAAATGGCGGCGAAGTAGCGCCCACGCTCGCGAGCGCGGTGCTTGGCCTAAAGCATCGGACCGAAAAGTGCGCAGCGGTCTTCGGACAAATCCGATGCCACACAACAGGCTAGAACATCGGACCGGACCCGGTTCAGGGTCCGATGCTCAAGCGGGCAGCGCGCCGCGACATCCTCGCCAGGCGGCGACTATCCCGGCGGCGATCCTCGTGATCGCCGTTCTTTTTTCTACGACGGGCACGCCGGCGCGGGCGGACCCGCCCTGCCCGCGCGGGGCGATGCGGATGGCGCGCGTCGACCTTTTCTTCGGCGCCGGCCGGGTCGACCGGTCGTCCTGGACCCGCTTCCTCGCGGAGGTGGTGACGCAGCGCTTCCCCGATGGGTTGACGAGCACCGACGCGGCCGGTCAATGGCTGGGTTCGCGCGGCCTCGTAAGGGAGCGCTCGCGGGTGATGGTGATCTTTTACAAGCCGGGCCGGGCCGCGGACGCCAAGGTCGACGCGATCCGCGCGATCTACAAGGCCCGCTTTCACCAAACCTCCGTGCTACGGGCCGACAGTTCGGCCTGCGTCAACTTCTGATCGCGACCACGCCGCCTCAGCGGGCTCGGGCAAGGCTGCTTGAAGGCCGGTTGGCGGAGATCAGCGGCCGAAGAGGTCGCTGCCGAACTGCCGGAAGCGGACACCGTAGCTGTCCCGGGCATCCGGGTCGAGCGCGCTCGCGGGCGCGCTCAGGATCAGGCCGGTCACGCCCCCGACGGCGCCGCCGGCGCCGGTGAACAGGCGGTCGCTGAAGCGCTGGCCGCCTTCGGTGACGGTCTGTCCCCGGGCGAGGCGGGCGCCGATCAGTCCCACGATCTCCGGGCTGGTGGCGAAGGTGTCGTGGTTGAGGCCGCCATCGGCGCCCAGCAGCGACAGATCGTAGACGGCGACGCGATCCTTCACCAGCAGCGAATGGTACGGCTCCTTGAGCGGGTCGATGGCACCGAGCCGGGCGCTGCCGCCCCAAACGTCCTTGGACAGGGCGAGGGCCTTGTCGCTTCGCGACACGAACAGCGCAAAGGCCGGCTTGGACGGTCCCATGTCGGCGATCTGCTCGCGGGCGATGTCGACGTCGACGTCGGGCGCGGCCAGCAGCACGTTCTTGATCTTGGCCGGCACCCGCCCGTCGCGGATCGCCATCTGCCGCAGGCTTTCGAGCAGCAGCCAGTTGCCCATGGAATGGGCCAGCACCGACACTTCGCCGACCTGCGGGTCGGCGGCGAGCCCGCGCAGCACGCTTTCGAGCTGGTTGCGCGAATAGGTCGAGGACTCCCGGTCGTAGCCGTAGGAAAGCACGCTGCCCTGCGAAGGCCAGGTGAACAGCACCGGCACGGCCTGCGTGCCGGAGTCGTGCACGATCTGGGCGAAGCGGTAGACCGCATCTTCGAAGCGGTTGTTGAAGCCGTGAACGAAGACGAGGACCTGCCGCTTGGGCGCGCGCCGCGCCCCGTCCTCGACGAGCTTCATCACAGCCGCGCGGTCGATCACCGCCGTGTGCTTGCTCACGAAATCCAGCGCCGGATTGCCGGGCAGGGTCTTGGGCCACTGCACCTCGCCCACGGTGCGGGACGCGTCGGGTGGGATGGACACGTCCACGGCGGCGAAGGCCATCGCCTCGCTGCGCTTGCCGTTGAACAGCACGCCGGGCGAAGCGTCGCGCTCCCGCGTGGTCGCCACGATCACGTTGACCCGGCTGGTGCCCGGCGCATCCGCCAGCACCGGCATCAGCACGCCGTGGGGATGACCGGCGCAGCCGGCGAGCAGAACAATGGCGCAGAGGCCGGCGAGCCGACCCGTGAAACGCGTCAAGGAGGGGTGAGACCTTTCATTGGTCAAGCCAGCTGGCGAGCGGGCCTGTCGTCCCTTCACGCGCGGCAGAAGCGCGACGCGCCGTCCCCCGCGGCACCCAATCTCGTGGGTGCCCCGGCCTTGTAGGCGCCGCGGCGTCGCGGCCGCCAGCCTTTTCAGGCGCGGCCCAGGCGAGCCTGACCCTGTGTGG
Organism: uncultured Beijerinckiaceae bacterium; assembly: GCA_937863205.1. Next base: position 2,686 of record CALMGA010000322.1, read on the forward strand.
CCATCTGGTTCTGCGGGTCCAGGCTCAGGGCGCGCTGGTACATCTCGACCGCCTTGCCGCGATTGCCCTGCTTCTCGTAGGCGAGGCCGAGGCCGGCCCAGGCGTTGCCGTTCTTGTTGTTGACGTTGAGGGCGGCGTTGAAATCCTCGATCGCCTTGGCGGACTTGCCCACCGCGATCAGGCTTTCGCCGCGCGCCTGGTAGGGCGCGGCCTTGAAGGGGTCGCGGTCGATGGCATTGTCGAAGTCGGTGATGGCGAGGGTCTGGTTGCCTTCGCGCTGGTACACGAGGCCGCGGGCGTGAAAGGCCTGGGCGTCCTCGGGATTGAGGCGGATCGCCTGATCGAGGTCGGATTTCGCGTCGGCGAGCTGGTTTTGCGTCCGTTCCAGGTTGGCCCGGCCGAGATAGGCCGGCGCGTGATTGGGGTTGGCCGAGATCGCCCGGTTGAAATCGGCCAGGGCGGCGTCGTTGCGGTTCATCTGCCGGTAGGCGAGGGCGCGGTCGGTCAGGGCGGCGGCGCTGTTGGGATCGAGCTGGATGGCGCGGCTGAAGTCGTGCACGGCATTGTCGAACTGGCCGACGCGGGCGTAGGCCACCCCCCTCGTGGTCAGCGCCTCGACGCTCTGCGGGTTGCGCTCCACCACGTCGGTGAGCGAGGCGAGGTTGGCCGAGGCGGCCTGCGGCGATTCGTTGGTGATCTCGGCGACGCCGGTGCCCGGCACGCCGGCGACGCCCGCGCCACCCCCGCAGCCGGCGAGGCTGCCGGCGAGCAGGGCCGCCATCACGGCCGCCAGGCAGCCCCGATCCGGGGTGCTTCGAACAAATTTGAGCGCTACGGCCATTTCAGTCCTCGTCGACCGCCGATCAAGGTCCCGCACGATCCGAAGGGGTTAAGACCGACCAATCCGGCAAGAATTGGACACCGCGGTCATGCTTAACCCCGGATTACGCCGGTCTCGTTGAGAAAGCGTGAAGGCGCGGGGTCGGCGGGACGCGGAACCGGGCCGCAGCCTCAGCGGGCGCCCGGCACCGGCTTCGGCTTGACGGGCAGCAGCCCTTCGCGCTGCATCTTCTTGCGGGCGAGCTTGCGGGCGCGGCGCACGGCCTCCGCCTTCTCGCGGGCCCGTTTCTCCGACGGCTTCTCGTAGTGCCCGCGCAGCTTCATCTCGCGGAAGATGCCCTCGCGCTGCATCTTCTTCTTCAGCGCTTTCAACGCCTGATCGACATTGTTATCGCGGACGAGGACTTGCACGCATCGATCCTTGATGGGGCACGCGCGCGGGCCGCGATGCCGTTGGCGAGAAAAGCGCCAGCCCAGGTGCTGACAGCCGGCGAAAACGGCGCAGGTCCGCCGTTGCCGCGCAGCCACGCCAATACGCTGGAGCTAGCAGGCGGTCACCGCCCTGTCCAGACGCTCCCCGCCCCGGTTGCTCCGTTGCCTCCTCGTGTTGCGGCGAAAGCCCATCGCTCGCCCGTTCGACCGACCCCGACCGGGCGGGGAGCTGAACCGAAGCGATAGTTTTGGTTGGAGCGGCGAAAATTTTCTTTATACCGGCGCTCCGAAGGGCGATCACGGCCGACCTGCTGCGGCGGACGGCGACGGTGCCCCGCTACCGCGCTCGTGCCGGGGATCCGCCGCGTGTCCATTCTCATCGACAAGCACACGAAGGTCATCTGCCAGGGCTTCACCGGCAAGAACGGCACCTTTCATTCCGAGCAGGCCATCGCCTACGGCACGGCGATGGTCGGCGGCGTGTCGCCGGGCAAGGGCGGCAGCTTCCATCTCGGCCTGCCGGTGTTCGACACGGTGGCCGAGGCCAAGCGCGAAACGGAGGCGGACGCCAGCGTCGTCTACGTGCCGCCGCCCGGCGCCGCCGATGCGATCTGCGAGGCGATCGACGCCGGCATTCCCCTCATCGTGTGCATCACCGAGGGCATTCCCGTCGCCGACATGATCGAGGTGAAGCGGGCGCTCACCGGCTCGAAGTCGCGGCTGATCGGGCCCAACTGCCCCGGCGTGATGACGGCGGGCGCGTGCAAGATCGGCATCATGCCGGGGTCGATCTTCACCCCCGGTTCGGTCGGCATCGTGTCGCGCTCGGGCACGCTGACCTACGAGGCGGTGTTTCAAACGACCCGGGAAGGGTTGGGGCAGACCACGGCGGTGGGAATCGGCGGCGACCCGGTGAAGGGAACCGAGTTCATCGACGTGCTCGAACTCTTCCTGGCCGATCCCGCCACCACGTCGATCGTGATGATCGGCGAGATCGGCGGCGCGGCGGAAGAGGATGCGGCGCTGTTCCTTTCCGACGAGCGCAAGCGCGGCCGGGCCAAACCGACCGTGGGCTTCATCGCCGGACGCACCGCCCCGCCGGGGCGGCGGATGGGTCACGCCGGAGCGATCATCGCCGGCGGCAAGGGCGGCGCCGAATCCAAGATCGAGGCCATGCAGGCGGCCGGCATCGCCGTGTCGCCCTCGCCGGCGCGGCTGGGCAAGACGCTGGTCGAAATGCTGCGCGGCTGACGCCGCGAACCGTCAGCCCCCCGTTCGGCTCGGGGCTGTACCATGGAGAACGGGACGTGCGAAGGAGTTGCAGCCGTTGGTGATGATCCTCATCTGTTTCCTGGCGCCGTGGCTGGCCATGTTTCTGCGCGGCAAGATCATTCAGGGCCTCATCTGCGTTATCCTGCATGCGACGTTGATCGGCTGGATCCCGGCCACGATCTGGGCGCTGATCGTGACCCGCGACCAGCCGGCGACTTGACCGGAACCCGAAGGGCTCCGGGAAACAATGACGTTCGGCGCCGCTTCGGGCGCCTCGATGGTGGTCCGCGATCCGGATGGAGATCGGTAAGCGGCCGGAGGTGATGGGTATGGCACGGCAGGACGGCAGCGAGACCGGCGGCACGGGATCGGGCGGCGGGGGGACCGGCGGCGGAGCGGATCGTCCGACCGCGCAGCGGTTCGAGCAAGGGAGCGGCAACGCTCGCTTTGCCAGCACCTCGTTCCTGTGGGGCGGCAATGCGGCCTATGTGGAACAGCTGCACGAGAGCTATCGGGCCGATCCGCAGTCCGTCGACCCCGACTGGCGCGCCTTCTTCGCCGATCTCGACGACGATCCCGCGGCCGTGTCGCGCAGCGCGCAGGGTCCGGCCTGGAAGCGGCCGGCTTGGCCCATCGCCGCCAACGGCGAACTGGTGTCGGCGCTCGACGGCAACTGGGCGGCGGCCGAGACGATCGCCGCGAAGCTGAAGCCGGAGCTGGTCGTCAAGGCGGCGGCCGCCAAGGCGGGCGCGGGAACGCCGGGGGCTGGAAACACCGAGGTCGCAGCGGCTCAATCCGCGATCCAGGCCGCGACTGACGCCTCGCCCGAGGCGGTGGCGCTGGCGACCCGCGACTCCGTGCGCGCCCTGATGATGATCCGCGCCTACCGCACCCGCGGCCACCTTCATGCCAAGCTCGACCCGCTGGGTCTCGTGCCGCCCAAGGATTTCGAGGAGCTTCATCCCTCGTCCTACGGCTTCGGCGAGGAGGATTACGACCGCCCGATCTTCGTCGACGGCGTGCTCGACCTGCGTTGGGCGACGATCCGCGAAATGATGCCGATCCTGCGCCGCACCTATTGCGACACCATCGGCTACGAGTTCGTCCACGTCGCCGACCCGGCCGAGAAGGGCTGGATGCAGGCCCGCATCGAGGGGGCGGACAAGGCGATCTTCTTCACCCCCGAGGGCAAGCGCGCCATCCTCAACAAGCTGATCGAGGCGGAAGGCTTCGAGAAGTTCCTCGACGTCAAATACACCGGCACCAAGCGCTTCGGCCTCGATGGCGGCGAGAGCATGGTGCCGGGCCTCGAACAGATCATCAAGCGCGGCGGCGCGCTCGGCGTCGAGGATATCGAGCTGGGCATGGCCCACCGCGGCCGCCTCAACGTGCTGTCCCAGGTGATGGCCAAGCCGCACCGGGCCATCTTCCACGAGTTCAAGGGCGGATCCTACACGCCGGTCGAGATGGAGGGTTCGGGCGACGTCAAGTACCACCTCGGCTTCTCGTCGGACCGGACCTTCGACGACCGCCGCGTCCACCTTTCGCTGGCTGCCAACCCGTCGCACCTCGAGATCGTCGACCCCGTGGTGCTGGGCAAGGTGCGCGCCAAGCAGGACCAGAAGGACGACCTCGTCGAGCGGACCACCGTGCTGCCGCTGCTGCTGCACGGCGATGCCGCCTTCGCCGGCCAGGGCGTGATCGCCGAATGCTTCGGGCTATCGGGCCTCAAGGGCCACAACACCGGCGGCTCCATCCACTTCATCATCAACAACCAGATCGGCTTCACCACCTACCCCCGCTATTCGCGCTCCTCGCCCTACCCCAGCGACGTCGCCAAGATGATCGAGGCGCCGATCCTGCACGTCAACGGCGACGATCCCGAAGCCGTGGTGCACGCGGCCAAGGTGGCGGTGGAGTTCCGCCAGCGCTTCCACAAGCCGGTCGTGATCGACATGTTCTGCTACCGGCGCTTCGGCCACAACGAGGGCGACGAGCCCTCGTTCACCCAGCCGCTGATGTACAAGAAGATCAAGAAGCACCGCACCGTGCTGGAGATCTACGCCGACAAGCTCGTCGCCGAGGGCACCATCACCCGCGAAGCGGTGGACGAGGCCAAGGCCGCCTGGCGGCGCAAGCTCGACGCCGAGTTCGAGGCCGGGCAGCACTATCAGCCCAACAAGGCCGATTGGCTAGACGGGCGCTGGTCGGGCTTCCGCTCGGCCAACGCGCAGGACGAGGAGCGCCGCGGCCGCACCGGCGTTGAGCGCGCGCGCCTCGTCGAACTCGGCCATCGCCTGACAACGGTGCCCAAGACCTTCCACCTGCACAAGACCATCGGGCGCCTGCTCGACAACCGCCGCAAGGCGGTGGACACCGGCGCCAACATCGATTGGGCGATGGGCGAGGCGCTGGCCTTCGCCTCCCTGCTCGACGAAGGCTTCCGCGTCCGCCTCAGCGGCCAGGATTCGGAGCGCGGCACCTTCTCGCAGCGCCATTCCGTGCTGATCGACCAGGATAACGAGTCGCGCTACATCCCGCTCAACCACATCCGCGACGAGCAGGCGCGCTTTGAGGTCATCAACTCGATGCTCTCGGAAGAAGCCGTGCTCGGCTTCGAGTACGGCTATTCGGTCACCGAGCCCAACGCGCTCGTTTTGTGGGAAGCGCAGTTCGGCGACTTCGCCAACGGCGCGCAGGTGGTGTTCGACCAGTTCATCTCCTCGGCCGAGCGCAAGTGGCTGCGCATGTCGGGGCTGGTGTGCCTGCTGCCGCACGGCTACGAGGGCCAGGGGCCGGAGCATTCCTCGGCACGGCTGGAGCGCTACCTCCAGCTCTGCGCCGAGGACAACATGCAGGTGGCCAACTGCACCACCCCGGCGAACTACTTCCACATCCTGCGCCGGCAGTTGAAGCGCGACATCCGCAAGCCGCTGATCCTGATGACGCCGAAGTCGCTGCTGCGCCACAAGCGGGCGGTGTCGAG
>CALMGA010000323.1 GCA_937863205.1 uncultured Beijerinckiaceae bacterium
ACATCGCAGCGGGCCGGGCTGCTATGGCCTCGGTCGACGGGGCCGGCCCCACGATCCGGCCGTCGCCGAGACAGTTGGTGGTCGCAAGAGCAAAATGCCGCAGTAATCGAGGGAGCAGCGCCACGGCGACAGCGCCTCCCAGGTAGCGGTCCTGGGGAGGAAGGCAGTCCGATCGCGGCTCGCACCGGCCCTTGTCGGCCGCGATTAGATTGTCCTAGTCTATCGAATTCGGCCTCGTTCGCACACGGGTTACAGCATGTCCTTGTCTGCTGCGAACGAAACGCCTCCGATGCGACCGGTCGACGACCTCAACCTCGCGGAGCGCGAGATCAGCGAGCAGTTGGCGGCGCAGTTCGGCCTGTCGTGCCAACTCGATCGAGGGCACTCCCGGATTGGTACGCTCAGGACCTGGAACGTCGGCGCGGTGCGAGCGCACGACATCACGATGGCGCACTGCAGCGTCACACCGGCCCGCCGTCGCCCAAGCGATGCTTCGGCCTCTCCGTTGATGCTCAAGCTCGTGCTGGACGGCACCGTCCTCATCGAGCAGGACGGCCGCCACCGCATGGCGGGTCCCGGCGAGCTCTTCGTGCTCGACCCGCATCAGTTCTACGCCGAGATCGCCTCGGACCCCGTGCGCTTGGCCTGCCTTTGGCTGCCCCGCCGCGCCTTGGCCGACCGCGGGATCATGCATCGCTTCCACGGCTGCCTCCTGCCCGACATGGGCAACGCCGATACGATCGTCGTCCGCGACCTCGTGCGCTCCTTCATCGAGCACTCGTACGGCACGTCGCCGGACATCGGCCTGCGCCTGGAGCGCGTCCTCCTGGACGTCGCCGACGTCATCCTCACCAACAGGCTGTCGCCGGAAAGCCGTGCGGGCCGCTGCGCCACGCTTCACCGGGCGAAAAGCTTCATGGCGCGCCATCTCGGCGACCCCGCACTGGATTATTCGGCGATCAGCCAAGGATTGCGCCTGTCCTCAAACTACCTGGGTCGCCTGTTCCGCGCCGAGAACACGACGATGATGCGCTATCTCTGGACGCTCCGGCTCGAACACGCGCACCGCCTGCTCGCCCGCCATCCGTCCATGCGCGTCGATGAGGCGGCCTACGCGTCCGGCTTCTCGGATGCCGCCCATTTCAGCCGGGCTTACCGCAAGCACTTCGGCACGACGCCGAGCCAGGCGCGCCGCATTCCCCGCCTAGTCGAGGGCTGAAGAGGCACGCCGTAGCCAAGGGATCGGTACGCGTGGAACAAACGGCGGTGGCGGACATCGGCCTAATGTCGCGCCGCGGGCCGCATGAACCCGGCGGCGGAGGGCACACAAGATCATGAGCGCGAACGCGACGGCGGGCGTATGGAACGACGTGCCCCGAGCGATGCTGGAACGGTTCTACATCGACGGTGAATGGCGCAAGCCCCTGTCGGGCGCCCGGAACGAACTGATCTCGCAGGTCAGCGAGGAGGTGCTCCTTTCGCTTCCGGCGGGTAGCGAGCGCGATGTGGACGCCGCCATCGCCGCCGCGCGCCGCGCGTTCGACGCCGGCCCCTGGCCCCGCCTCAGCTTCGCCGAACGCGGCGGTCACCTGAAGAAGATCGCAGCCGAACTGCGCGAGCGCGTCGACCTGTCCGCCCGCCTCCACACAGCGCAGGTCAGCGCGCCCGTATCCTACGCCCGCGGCGCGGTGGAGCACGCGGCCGCGGTGTTCGACTTCTACGGCGACCTCGGGATCCGGCTCGTGGACGGGCAGGATCGTGAGCTTGCCTGGGGCAAGGCCAAGGTGTTTGACGAGCCGGTCGGCGTCGCCGCCATCATCACGCCTTGGAACGCGCCTATCGTTCTTATGTCGTTCTCGGTCGCGGCCGCGCTCCTTGCGGGCTGCACGATCGTGTCGAAACCCTCGCCGGAAAGCCCGCTCGACGCGTTGCTCGTCGCGCACTGCGCGCAGGCGGCCGGGCTGCCGGGCGGGGTGCTCAACGTCGTGCCGGCCGGGCGCGAAGTCGGGGCCTACCTGACCAGGCATCGGGACGTCGACAAGATCAGCTTCACCGGCTCCACCGCCGCCGCGCGCAACGTCGCCGAGGCCGGCCTTGACCGGTTGACGCGCTTGACCCTGGAACTGGGCGGCAAGTCGGCCGCGATCGTGATGGACGACGCCGACGTGGCAGCCGCCATGCAGGCGATCGTGCCGCTTTCGATGCCCTTCGCGGGACAGATCTGCTTCGCGCTCACGCGCATCCTCGTGCCCGAGAGCCGGGCGGAGGAGATCCTTGAAAGCTACGTGGGTGCCGTCAAAGGCTTCACTTTGGGCGACCCTTGGGACCCGAGCACCATCATGGGTCCGGTGGTGTCCCGGGTGCAGATGGATCGCATCCTGAATTACATCCGCCTCGGCCGGGAGGACGGCGCGAGGCTGGTGACCGGCGGCGGCAGGGCGGAGCGCTTCGGGCGGGGCTACTTCATCGAGCCCACCGTGTTCGCGAACGTCGATCCCGCGGCCGTCATCGCGCAGGAGGAAATCTTCGGGCCCGTCGTTTCGGTCATCACCTACAAGGACGAGGATGACGCGATCCGTATCGCCAATGGGACGAAGTACGGGCTGAACGGCGCCGTGTTCACCGCAGACAATGAGCGCGGCATCGCTCTGGCACGCCGCGTGCGCGCCGGGAGCGTCAACGTCAACACGTTCAACA
>CALMGA010000324.1:0-2478 GCA_937863205.1 uncultured Beijerinckiaceae bacterium
CGACCTGCCAGCCGGTCGCCGCCCGCGAGGCGGGCAAGCTGGCCGGCTTGGCCGCGGACACCGGCGCCGCCGCCGTCGCTTGCGACGCCGCGCAGCCAGCCGCCGTGGCGCAGCTTTTAGCCGACGTCGCCGCCCGGCTGGGGCGCCGGATGCGGTGGTCTAAAACCCCAGCGCCCGTTCCCGCGGTCCGCTGGTCGACCTTGACCCCGCCGTCGTCGAGCGTGCCCTGCTCGTCACGGCCTACGGCGGCTTCCTGGTCGGTCAGCAGGCGGCGCGCGCCATGCTGGAGCGCGGCAGCGGCACCATCCTGTTCACCGGCGCTTCGGCGAGCGTGAAGGGCTATGCCCAGTCGGCGTCCTTCGCGATGGGCAAGTTCGCGCTGCGGGGCCTCGCACAGAGCATGGCGCGCGAACTCGGCCCGCGCGGCATCCACGTCGCCCACGTGGTGATCGAGGGCGGCATAGGCTTGGCGCACCGCCCGCCATCGCCGACGCCTACCTCCACCTCATCGGCCAGCCGCGCAGCACCTGGACGCACGAGATCGACGTGCGGCCGTGGGTCGAGCGCTTCTGACATGCGGTCCCTGAGTACCGCCTGACAGCGACCTCGTCAGCGCGCCCTCTGTCAGTGTCCTCCGTCAGTGTCCTTGCAGGTCGCTCGGCAGCTTGCCGCCATTGGCGGCGAACTTGGCCATGACCTGCTTGTGCAGCCAGATGTTCATCGTGGCCGAATCGTTGGTATCGCCGGTGTAATTCAGCTCATGGGCGAGTTCCTTGCGGGACGACAGGCTGTAGTCCATGCCGAGCAGCTTCATCAGGTCGACGATGGACACGCGCCAGTTCGACTTTTCGCCCGACTTCTCCACCATCCCGTCGAGCACGGCGGCGACATCAACCGTATGTCCCCCGGCGGCGGGGGTGGCGGTGGACGTGCTCATCGAGCCGTGGGTGTCGGGGCCCGGCTGCGAAGACACGGTGGGCGGCGCCGGCGGCGAAGGAGGCGAACCCGTGCCGGCCGTTTGCGCCGCCGAGGGGGCGGCGGAGGTCGGCGCCGCACCGCCGAACACCTTGGACATGATCGTGCCGAATATGCTCATGAAAAATCCTTCCTGCGTCGCCCACCTTTGTCGCCGAACGCCCAAACGGGCCCGCGTGAGCAGGCCCGCGCGTGCGGGCTCACTCTTGCGGGTCGATGCCGCCGGGAGCCGGAGAGGTGATCTCCAGGGTCCATTGGATGCCTGGCGCGCGAGCAACGCGCGACGCGTCGCAAGGCTGCGTCCATCTGCTTGCTTTCCAGGGATCTGCGCGCGGCGGCTTCTGACCAGCGCGACCTTCGCCGGCACCCGTTTTGCGTGTCGGCGCAGGATCGGCGAGGGAGAAGCATGGCGGATACCGGGGATAAAGCGCACGACTATCGTGAGGGCTTCCTGCAGGGAGCCAAGACCATTCTCAAGGCCATCGGCGACGACCTGCCGGAACAGCAGATGCGCGTTCTCGAACGTTGGATCTCCGGTCCGCTCCAAGCCTGGTGCCATGCCGATGCCGCCGAGGCCCCGCCGACCGTGCCGATGATCGACGGGGCCTGACGCAATCCCGAGGGCGCGCCGTCCAGCGTCGTTCCGGCTCCCGGCAGCCGGATCTCTTCGATCCCGATCCGTCAGCCGGGCCCCTTGCGTCCGGGGTCATCCACCCAGCTTCGCTCGCCGCCGTTCTTGGCGAAGCCGGCCCAGGTGGCGAACAGGTGCGGCCACTGCTGACCCTCGGCGCCGGGCTGGCCGATGTTGAAGCCGTGACCGCCCGATCGGAAGACGTGCATCTCCACCGGCACGTGCGCCTTGCGCAGGGCGGCAAACATCAGCAGGCTGTTCTCGACGGGGGCGATCGGATCGTCGGTCGCATGCACCAGGAAGGTGGTGGGGGCATCGTCGGTGACGTGAAGGTCCACCGACCATTCCGCTGACATTTCCAGCGTCGGGCTCGGTCCCAGCAGCGTCAGCGCCGAGATACGGGTGCGGTTGGGCGGCATCATCGTCAAAACGGGATAGATCAGCCCGGCGAAGTCGGGGCGCGCCGCCCGGTCGTCGGCGGCATCGACAGGGGAATAAAGCTCGGCGTCCGGACGCATCGACGTCATGCCGGCGAGATGACCGCCGGCGGAATAGCCGATGATCCCGACCTGACCCTCGTCGAGGCCGAGGCTTTCCGCCCTTGTCCTGATGAGGCGCATGGCGCGCTGCGCATCCTGGAAGGGGGCCAGCAACGGCCAGCCGCTGTAGGGCAGCCGGTAGTACAGGATGAAGGTGGTGACGCCGTAGCGGTGCAGCCAGTTGGCGGTGGACTGGCTTTCCTTTTCGATGCCGATGCGCCGGTAGCCGCCGCCGCCGACGATCAGCACGGCCGCGCCGTTGGGATTGGCCGGCCGGTGCATCACGATACGGGGATTCGTGACGTTGGTGACGTCGCCGCCAGGTGCCAGGAT
>CALMGA010000324.1:2488-12256 GCA_937863205.1 uncultured Beijerinckiaceae bacterium
CGTTTCGACGCCGCCCGGACCCGGACCGCCCGGCGGCGCGCCGGGCCACAGCGGGATCGCTTCGCTGGTGATGCCCCCGGGATCGGCGGACGGCACGGAGTCGGCACGAGCCGGCGTTATCGTCGCCATCGCTGCGGCTCCGAGCACAAGACCACGTCGATGGATGGTCGGCAACCTGATCTCCGGACACCCTGGCTGCGATGCACGTTGCATGCCTCAACGCGGCGCGCAAACCAAGATGTGGAATCGCAGAGGAGACTCCGAAAAAGGAGGAAGCCCGCGTCGCTGCCGCCTTGGCCGCGCTTGGGAAAGAAAGGCCGGCGCAGGACCGGCCGGCCATCGTCAGGCGTGGATGTCGGGCTTGGCCTTGGCGCGCTTGCGCACCGTCACGGTTGGCGCGGCCTTGTCCGCGCGCGGCTTGGCGGCCTTTTTGACGCCGGTGGACGCGGCTTTCGGCGCTGCCGCCTTGAGCGCCGCCGCTTTGGGGGCGGCGACCTTGGCGCGGGGCCGGGCCACCTCGTTCATCATGGCCCGCTCGGCCGAAAGCCAGTGCGATTCGGCCAAGCCGTTCTCGCGGCCGCCGGCCATCCAGAGCTGATAGGCGCGTTCGCGGACTTGCTGTTCGAAGGCGGTATCCATCATGGCGGGATCTCACGTTGCGTGGGGATCCTCTCGGATCCATGTCCCTCAGATGATCCACCTGTAGTTAAGACGGGGTTAACCGTCCAAGCGGACCGGCCGGGAAATGCTGCGCCGCCGTTGCCCGCGCGCCGCGGGTGCGCTGCAGCAACACCCTACCCCCGTGCCGGCGCCAGCCGCCCGCCGACCATCGGGGCGGAAACGCCGGTCGTTCCGGGAAAGCTGATCGGCAGGCTGTTCAAGCTGCGAACGGCGAGAAAGGCGAAGCATTCGGCCTCGATCGCGTCGCCGCGCCAGCCGACAGCCTCCGCTGCGACGGCCGCGCAACCGGTCCGCGACGTCAACGCCGCCATCAGGGCCGGATTGTGCCGGCCGCCGCCGCAAACCACCAATCGCCGCGGGCGTTGCGGCAGCAGGTCGAGGGCCCGGCCGACCGCGGCGGCGGAAAAGGCGGTCAGCGTCGCGGCACCATCGGCAAGGGACAAACCTTCCGCCATCGCGACGGTGAAGCTGTTGCGGTCCAGCGACTTGGGGTAGGGCGCGGCGAAGTAGGGGTGCTGCAGCAGGGCGGCCAGCCGCGCCTCGTCGACCCGGCCCCGTCCGGCCAGTTGCCCGTCGCGGTCCATCTCGCCGGCCCCGTGCCGGCGTACCCAGTCGTTGCAGGGCGCGTTGGCCGGTCCGGTGTCGAAGGCGTGCAGCGCCGGGCTTTCGGCCGGGCCGGGCGAGTCGGCGGTATCGTCATCCCCTCCGGCGCACCAGCTGACGTTGCCGACGCCGCCGAGGTTGAGCACCGCCGTGTCCGCCCCCGCCCCGATGCCGCGCAGCAAGGCGGCATGGTAGGTCGCGGCGAGCGGCGCGCCCTGGCCGCCGGCGGCGACGTCGGCGCTGCGGAAGTCGTAGACGACGTCGATGCCGAGCCGAGCCGCCATCGCTTGGCCATCGCCGAGCTGGCGCGTCGCGCCGGGGCGGCCGGGATGCGGGGCGCGATGCAGCACGGTCTGGCCGTGGAAACCGACGACGCGCGGGCGCAGTCCGGTTTCGCGGAGGAAGGTCGCCACCGCCTCGGCCTGGGCGAGGGTCAGCGCCGCCTCGGCCTGCGCGAAGATCGCCGGCTCGGGCCCGGCGAAATCCCACTGCGCGGCCGCGACCAGGGCCTCCGGCAGCAGCCGGCGGACCTCGTCGGGATAGCTGGCAAGCGTCCACGGCCCGAACTCCGCGATCCGCTCGCCATTCGTGCGGATCGCGGCGATGTCGATGTTGCCATCGAGCACCGTGCCGGTCATCAGGCCGACCGCCCAGACCGTGGCCGTCATCGTGCCCTCAATACCGGCAATATCGCCGGCCGTACCGGTAGACGCAGCGGCGGTAGTAGCCGCGCGGGTGGATGCCCAGGGCGCCGTTCACCGTGCCGACGCCGGCCCCCACCGCGCCCCCGACCACGCCGCCGACCGGACCCAGCGCGCGGTCGCCGGCGCGGTATCCCTGCTCGGCGCCGCCGACGAGACCTTGCGCCTGCGCGGCGAGCGGTGTCGCCAGCAGCATCAGGGCCGCGCCTATCACCTTGCTTCGGACCATTGCGTCCTCCTTTTCGTGAGCGCACGCAACATCCCGCCGCTGGCGACGGTTCCGGCCAAGCTCGATTTGTCGGGTGGAGCCGCCGGACGTTTCACGACAAGGCCTCACTCCTCGACCGGCTCGCCGGCGGCGTTCCAGTCGAGCATGCCGCCGGCATAGTGCGTCGTGATATCGGTGCGTCCCGCCGCCCGCGCGCGCTCCAGCGCCACCAGCGAGCGCTTGCCGGAACGGCAGGACAGGACGATGCGCTTGCCGGGCTCGGGCAGCGGCAGCGCGGCGGGATCGAAGCTTTGCAGCGCGTTGAGCCGGGCGCCGGGAATGTGGCCGTCGTCGAATTCGTGGGGCTCGCGCACGTCGACGAGGACGATGGTATCGTCCGCCAGCCCCTGCTTAAGATCTTCGCGGCCGATGTCCTCGGCAGTGAAATGTTCGGCCATCCCATCCACTCTTCAAGTTCGCGCGTTGCTGCGATTCGAACATAAGGCACCGGCCCGGAAAAGCATCAGTCCGGGCGCAGGCCGGGGCGGCTACCGGGTCCTCCGGATCGGGCCGATGTATTCGAGGGGCAGAACCCATGGCCGATTTCGCACGCACCACCATCGACGACGCCGACCTCGCCAAATACGACCGGCTCGGCGAGGAATGGTGGTCGCTCAAGGGCCCGATGGGAGCCTTGCACAAATTCAATCCCGTGCGCGTCGGCTGGATCGGCGACCTCCTTCCCCGCGAACTGGCCCGCGGCACACCCCCGAGCGAACCGCTGCGTGGGTTGCGCCTCCTCGACGTGGGCTGCGGCGGCGGCATCTTGTGCGAAAGCCTCGCCCGCCTCGGCGCGGCGATGGTCGGCATCGATCCCGCACCCAACAACATCGCCGTCGCCAGCCGCCACGCCGCGGCGGGCGGGCTCGCCGTCGACTACCGCTGCACCACCGTCGAGGAGGTCGCCCGCAAGGGCGAAACCTTCGACGCCGTGCTGGTGATGGAGGTGATCGAGCACGTCAACGACGTCGACGGCTTCATCCGCGACGCCGCCGCGACGGTGAAGCCCGGCGGCCTGATGTTCGGCGCCACGCTGAACCGCACGGCCAAGTCCTACGCGCTGGCGATCATTGGCGCGGAATACGTGCTGCGCTGGCTGCCGCGCGGCACCCACGACTGGCATCGCTTCGTGACGCCGGACGAGTTCTTGGGCTTGATGGCGCGCAACGGCCTGCGCGAGGTGGCCCGCTCGGGCGTCAGCTTCAACCCCCTGCGCGGGACGTGGTCCGCCTCGCGCGACCTCGGCTGCAACTATATGGTTGCCGCCAAGCGGCCGGCCGGTCCTTGAGCCCTCGCAGGAGTTCCCGGACGCAGAACGACAGGGGAGACCCCTCGCCGCCGATCTCCGTGGCGGAAACCGGAACGGAGGGCGCGCCCCGGCCGGCGTGGCTGGCGATGATCGCCGGGGAGGTCGCCGCCGCCCGCCGGGCCGGCGTGCCGGTGGAGGGGCTCTGCCTCAACCCCTTCCTCGACCACCTCGGCTGGGGCAACGAGCGCTCTTGCTGCAACGGCCTGCTCGGCCTTGAGCTGAAGGGCGGCGAGCGGGTGCCCGACCAGCCGCTGGCCGACGAACTTGCCCGGCAGCGCGAGCTGATGGCGGCGCGATAAGGCGCGGGAACAACAGTTGGATACGATGCAGGTGGATTCTTCCTTGATCGGCGGCGCGCGGCGCACACGAAGCGGCGGAAGCCGCGAGCCGTCCGCGCTTCGCACCCTGCGGCCGCGCTGGACCGGCGTGCTCCTCATTTGTGGCAAGTGTGTCAAGCGCTGCCCCGACGGCAAGGCGCTGCGGCGCACGCTCAAGGAGGCGGCGCGGGAGCGCCTCGCCGCTGCGTCGGGCGGGGAACCGGGCGATGGGCCGGCCGGGAAACGGGGCGGGAAGCCGCGGGTCATGAAGGTCGCCTGCCTTGGGCTGTGCCCGAAGCGGGCCCTGGTTGTCGCGAGTCCGGCGACCCTGGCGTCGGGCGAGGTGGTGCTGGTGCGCGGCGAGGCCGACGTGGCGGCGGCGATCTCCCGGCTGCTCCCCGCGCGGCGGGACGAGGCTTGACGGGACGTCCGTTCGGCGCAGACATGTGCGTCCATGGCCAACCCCGAAACGCGACCCGATCCTTCCCCGATCGCCGGCGGACACCCGGTCGGCGCGCATGATGTCGGCGGTCGCGACGCGCCGCGGATGGACAAGGACGAGCATCCCCACGCGCTGTGGGAATATCGCGTCGATGCCATGATGATGCTGCTCACCGCGCCGACGCGGCGGCTGCTCACCACGGACGAGCTGCGCCGCCACATCGAGGGGCTCGGCGCCTACGAGCGCCTCGATTATTATGAGCGCTGGTGCGCGGCGCTCGCCGCCGCGATGATCGACCGCGGCGTCCTCACCAGCGACGAGCTCGGCCGCAAGATGGCCGAGGTGGCGGCGCGGCCCCTTTGAGCGGCGCAGCGAGCGGCGCGTCCGATCCCTTCGCCGTTGGCGCCTCGGTGCGCGTCCGGCTGGCCTGGCCGCCCGGCCATGTGCGCGCGCCGGCCTACATCCGCGGCCGGATCGGCACCGTGGCGGCCAACCTCGGGCCCTATCCCAACCCGGAAGAGATCGCCTTTCGCCGTTCCGGCCTGCCGGGGTCGCTGCTTTATCGCGTGCGCTTCCGCCAGACCGACGTGTGGCCGGACTATCGCGGCGCGACCGGCGACACGCTCGACGTCGAGATCTACCACCACTGGCTCGAACCCGCCGGGGATGCCACGAAGGAACATTGTCCCGGTCAGAGTTTCCGATCCGCGTGATCGGCAGCCGTCGACCCAAGCTGGGCGCTCGGAACCGGACGCCTCCGTTTCCGATGTCGGCGATGGAAGCACCCTGTCCGGGGCGGGAAGGAGGTCGCCGCCCGGATGGGGCAAGGCTTAATGCACCTCCAGGGTGATGTGCGACAGCGTGCGGAACCGCGCGAGTTTCGCCCGGTAGAAGTCGGCATTGCGGCCTGACCGGGTGGCGACGCTGAGGATCGCGCCGAGATGGCCAGGCCCCAACCGCCACAGGTGGAAGTCGCGCAATTCGTCGCCTTCGCGTTCGACCACCGCCCGCACCTGGCTTGCGATCCGCTGATCCGGCACCTTGTCGAGCAGAATTGCCCCCGCATCGCGCACCAGGCTGTAGGACCAGGTCGCGATCACGACCGCGCCGACGATGCCGGCCAGCGGGTCCATCCAGGACCAGCCGAACGCCCAGGCCAAGCCGAGCCCGACGATCACCAGCACCGACACCGCCGCGTCGGCGAGGACGTGGACCGCTGCCGCCCGCATGTTGTTGTCGCGGTGGATGGCGCTGCCATGGCCAAGCCCCTCGTGATCGTGTTCGGCGAATTGGAAGCGGTGCGCCTGGTCCGCGACGCGGACCTCGGCCGCGAAGGCATGCGGCTCCGGAATATTCTCGACGCTCTGCAGGTAGCCATCATGGTCGGCGAAGGTGAACCTTTGCACGCCGCCGCCGGGCCGGGTGGTGCTGAGGCTGACACTGCCGGCGGCCGGCAGCTTGCCGGCCACGGCCGCCAGCCGGAACACGGGCGGATGGGCATCCTCGAACACGCTCAGCGCCAAGGTGCCGCTGGCAACCCCGAACGCGCGGGTGTCGCAATCGTGACTGTGCCCATGGTCGTGTGGATGGCCGTGTGAATGCCCGTGCCCGCCGAGGAGCCAAACGCTTGCGAGGTTCACCACCAAGCCCAAGGCGGCGATCGGAAGGGCCTGCTGGAAATCGATCGGCACCGGCGCGAAGAACCGGCTGACCGCCTCGTAGCCGATCAGCAAAGCAATCATCGCAAGCACGATGGCGCTGGTGAACCCGGCCAGATCGCCCAGCTTGCCCATGCCGAAGGTGAACCGCGGGTCGGTCGCATGACGGCTGGCAAACGAATAGGCGAGCGCCGCCAGCAGCAGCGCCCCGGCGTGGGTGGACATGTGCAGCCCGTCAGCGACCAGCGCGATCGAGCCGAACGCCAAGCCGCCACCGATTTCCAACACCATCATCGTGCCGCACAGCCAGATCACCCACCAGCTTCGGCGTTTGTTGGTTTCGTGCCCCTCGCCGAGGATGGCGGTGCTGTGGGTCAGGCAGGCGCAATCGGCTTTGCTCATGTGAATTCTATTTCAGGTAGGTTCGGACCACGTCGATCAGCTCGGCCGCACCCCTGGCGCGGCCCGCGTCCACCTCGTGGTCCGGGTCCACGACGTGATGGCGGATGTGGTCTTCCATCAGCTCGGCTGTCAGGCCGGTCACCGCACCCCGCACCGACGCCACCAGCATCAACACGTCGGTGCAGCCCAGCTCCGCCTCCAAGGCGCGCTCGATCGCCTCCACCTGCCCCCGGATGCGCCGCACCCGGCCGAGGAGCTTGGCTTTTTCTTTGATCGTGTGTGCCATGCGAAGACCATATCGTAGGGTAACCCCCTATGTCATAACCGAACGCGCATGATGGTGAAACACCAGCGTCGGCGTTTGTCAGTTCGTCGATGGCCGGCGCATGGTCGAACCGCTTCGCGGAACCGGAGTCCGCCTCAGGAAGTGGTAGCGGCTGTCGCGCGTCGCACCCATCCCGAAAATTCCAGCCGGTTCCGAATTGAGGCATCACCCACGAAGGGAGGCACGCCTTGAGCGATTCGCCTGACCATTCCCACCACCACGCCCACCCGCCGGCGGCCGCCGCCGCGCCGGCGCCGCTGACGCACTACCAGGTCATGGAGGTGGCCCTGCGCGAGCTGCTGGCGGCGAAGGGGGTCTTCATGCCCGACGACGTCCGCCGCGAGGTCGAAGCCATGGAGGGCCGCGGTGCCGGCACCGGCGCCCGCCTCGTCGCCCGCGCCTGGGTCGATCCCGCCTTCAAGGCGCACCTGCTCGTCGACGCCCGCGACGCGGCGGCCGACCTCGGCATCCCCGGCGGCCCGTTCCGCGTCCTGGTGATGGAGAACACGGCCGCCGTGCACAACATGATCGTGTGCACCCTGTGCTCCTGCTACCCCCGCGTCCTGCTCGGCCTGCCGCCGGCCTGGTACAAGGGGACGGCCTACCGATCACGCGCGGTTCGCGAGCCGCGCGCCGTGCTGGCCGAGTTCGGCTTGCACCTGCCCGATGACGTCACCCTGCGGGTCCACGATTCCACCGCCGACATGCGCTACATGGTTCTGCCGATGCGCCCGGCCGGGACGGAGGACTGGGACGAGGAACGCTTGGCGGCCCTGGTCACGCGCGACAGCCTGATCGGCATCGCGCAGGCGCTCGCCCCGGAGGCTGTCGGCACGACCGGTCAGGCTTGAGGCTCCGCTTCCACGCAGCCGAAGCCATGGTTCACGAAGCCTTGGTTCACGAAGCCTTGGTTCACGAAGCCTTGCGCGTGGTCATCGCCACGGCGAGCCGGCTTTCGAACAGGGTCGGGGCCCTGGCCCGCAGCGCGCGCGGGGCGGAGTCGAACAGGGCATCCACCTCGTCGGCGGGACGGGCCTTGCTGAACAGCCAGCCCTGGATGTCGTCGCACCGCTTCAGCTTCAGCGCCAGCGCCTGCCCGACCGTTTCCACCCCCTCGGCAGTGACGCGGATGTTGAGCTTGCGGGCGAGCGTCAGCATGGCGTCCACGATGGCGTCGCTCTCGGGACGCTCGACCAGATGGGTGATGAAGGAGCGATCGATCTTGATCTTGTCGACGGGAAAGTTGACGAGGTAGGTCAGCGACGAATAGCCGGTGCCGAAGTCGTCCAGCGCGACCCTGATGCCCTTGGCGCGCAGGGCATGCAGGTTGTTCAGCGCTTCCGCGCCGCCATCGAGGAAGACACCTTCGGTGATCTCGATTTCGAGGCGCCACGGCGGCAGGCCGCTTGTTCTCAGCGCCAGGGCGACATCCGCCATGAACTCGGGCGCGCGCAGGTGCTGGGGCGAGATGTTGACGGCCACGCGGGCCGGTTCGCACCAGCCCGCGGCATCCTTGCACGCCCGCATCAGGACGAAGCGTCCGATCGCGACCACCAGCCCGCTTGCCTCCGCGGCCGGGATGAAATCGGCCGGCGACACGCTTCCGCGCACCGGCGAGGTCCAGCGGATCAGCGCCTCGAAGGAGACGATCCGCCCTTCCTCCAGGTCGAACAAAGGCTGGTAATGCAGGGCGAACTCGGCCCGCGCCAGCGCCAGCTTGATGTCGAGTTCCAGTTCGCGCCGGGCGGCGACGACCTGTTCCAGTTGCGGGCTGAATACCCCGATGCGGCCCTTGCCATCCGCCTTGGCCCGCGCCAGCGCCAGTTCGGCCTTGCGGATCAGGCTGTCGCACTCGCCGGCGTCCTGCGGCGCGACGGCGATGCCGATGCTGATGCCCACCGACAGCTCCGCGCCCTCGATCGCGATCGGCGCGCGCAGGGCGGCAGTCAGCTTGCGCGCCAGGGTTTCGGCACTGGAGGGTTCCAGGGGCAGGTAGAGCAAGGCGAATTCATCGCCCCCGAGGCGGGCGAGCGTGGCCGAGCGCGGCGCTTCCGCCTTCAGCCGGCCGGCGACGGCTTTCAGCAGCTCGTCGCCGGCGGCATGGCCGAGCCGATCGTTGATCGACTTGAAGCCATCGAGGTTGCACAGCAGCAGGGCGCGCGGGCGCTCCGCCGTGGCCGCTCCGCATTCGCGCGCGGCGAGGATCCCGAAGGTATCGCGCCCGTGCAGGCCGGTCAGACGGTCGTGGGTGGCGAGGTGGGCGATGCGGGTCGCCGCCTCGCGAAGGGCGGTGACGTTCCAACCGATGCCGCGATAGCCGGCAAAGGCGCCGGTGGCGTCGAACACCGGCTTGCCGGTCAACCGCCACCAGGTGGTCTCGCTCTCCCGCGCGACCGATCCCGCCGGGCCGGCGTTCTGGCTTGAGGCATCCTGGCTCAGCACCAGTTCTTCGCCGTGGAAGGGGCGGCGCACCGCCAGCGTCGCCAGAAGCGCGGTGACGGCCGGGATCGCGGTCGGCACGGCCGTGCGGCCGCAGAACAGGTTCTCGAACGGCTTGCCTTCCAGCCGGGCAAGGGGCACGCCCGCCACCTCGCTCAGGCGGTCGGACACTTCGCGCAGGCGCAGGCCGCCATCCGTGCGCCAGAACCAGGCGCCGTGGTCGTCGGCGCTGTCGAGGGACACGAGGTCAAGCATGTCTTCGCGTTCGTCGGCGCGAAACGCTTCCGCGATGCGCTGGCGCGAAGCGTGCTGCAGGCGACGGCACACCACCGCGACGAGCCAGCTGAAGCCCAGCAGCGGAAGCGGCAGGATCAGGCCGGTCGAGCCGCCGGCCAGAGCGACGCCGCAGACGCTGCCAGCCAGGATCGGCGCCAGGAACCACAGGCACACCGACGAAATCGGACCGAGCAGCGGCGCGACGGCGAACATCACGCCGGTGGTGACAACAAGAACGAGCCGCCCCTGCGCGTCCGCCCCGGCGAACAGAAGCAGGGGCAGCGTCGCCCAGGCCGCGCCGGCGGCGAGGGCTGCGGCGGCGGCCACGCCGCGGGCGAGGACGAGGG
>CALMGA010000325.1 GCA_937863205.1 uncultured Beijerinckiaceae bacterium
GCCGGGCAGGGCGGAGATCCCGCGGCCGGCGCCTCGGGTCCCGTCGCGCAACGCAGCCGGCCAGCCCGCAGGAGCGCGTCTAGGGAGCGCGATGCCACCGTCCGCCCGACGCGTGCAGGTTGCCGCCATCGCGGAACCTGTCCACAGGAGCGGCGGCGGTTTACGCTTGACCCGATCGAGGGAGGATTGATTGGTAGCCGCAGCGGCTGTCTGCCGATCGTTGGTTGAAGGATGAGCCAAGTGAGAGTGCCGCCCGGTGCCTTGCCGCCTGCCTTGCCGCCCGCTTCCCTGCCCATCCAGCGGCGGGCGCGGGCTCTCCTCGCCGGCTTGGAGACGGCGGCCCTGGCAGGGTCGCCGGCGGCCGCGCAAAGCCTGCAGACCGGCGTCGCCCACGCCATCCTGATCGATGCCGCCACGCGCACCGTGCTGTTCGAGCGCGGTGCCGATGACCTCGTGACGCCGGCCTCGACCACCAAGCTGATGACCGCCGAGATCGTGTTCAGCAAGCTCAAAAACGGCGAACTCCGGCACGATCAGCTGATGAGCGTCAGCGAACTGGCGTGGCGGCAGGGCGGGGCGCTGTCGCGCGGCTCGACCATGTTCGCCAAGGTGCACAGCCTGATTTCCGTGGACGACCTGCTCCATGGCCTGATCATCGATTCCGGCAACGACGCGGCGATCACCCTGGCCGAAGGCGTCGCCGGCTCCCAGGGCGCCTTCGCCACGCTGATGACGCGGCGCGCCCGCGAACTCGGCCTGCCCAACCTCACCTTCACCGACGCCTGGGGCGGCGCCAGCTCCGATCAGAAGGTGACCGCGCGCGAGATGGCGCTGCTGGCCGACCACATCGTGCAGGCCTATCCCGACGCCTACAAGCTGTTCGGCGAGCGCGAGTTCACCTGGAACAACATCAAGCAGCCCAACCGCAACCCACTGCTCACGATGGATATCGGCGCCGACGGGCTGAAGACCGGCAACATCGATGCGGCCAGCGGCTACGCCATCGTCGGCTCGGCCGTGCAGAACAACGACCGGCTGATCGTCGCCATCTACGGCGCCCGCAGCGCCAACGAGCGCGCCGAAGAAGCGCGCAAGCTGCTGCAATGGGGATTCCGCGCCTTTGAAACCAAGCACCTCTTCGCCGCCGGCGACACCGTGGGCACCGCGCAGGTGTACGGCGGCGAGCGCCGCGACGTCGCCCTTGTCACCGACAAGGAGATCAGCGTTCTCGTGCCGCGCGAGGGCGGCGAGATGCTGAGCGCCCGCATCAGTTATCGTGGACCTCTGCTGGCGCCGGTCGGCGCGGCCACGCCGCTTGCCGAGCTGAAGCTCCTTCGCGGCGACAAGGTGGTGATGAGCGTCCCCCTGCGCACGGCCGGCGCGGTGGCTGTCGGTTCGCTGCCCAAGCGGGCGCTCGATGCCGGCCTCGAATACGTCGGCAGCCTGTTCCGGAAGCTCGTGTCGCACTCCTGATGGGGAGCGCCCTGCGATCCGGCGCCTTTATCACGATGGAAGGCGGGGAGGGCGGGGGCAAGTCGACCCAGGCGCGGGCCCTCGTCGCCCGGCTGCGCGAGTGCGGCGTCGCGGCTTTGGCAACCCGCGAGCCCGGCGGGTCGGACGTGGCCGAGCGGATCCGCACCGCGCTGCTGGGCGGGCGGTTCGAGCGCTTCGGCATCCGCGCCGAAGCGCTGCTGTTCGCCGCCGCCCGGATCGATCACCTCGACCGGACCATCGCACCGGCCCTGCGGCGCGGCGATTGGGTTGTGTGCGACCGCTTCCACGATTCGACGCGCGCCTACCAGGGCGTGCACGGCGGCATCGGCGCCCGCTTCCTGGACGAGCTGGAGCGCGTGTCGCTCGCCGGTCTGTGCCCGAACCTGACCCTGATCCTCGACGTCCCCGCCGAGGTCGGCCTCGCCCGCGCCGATCGGCGCCGGCGGGCGGCGGAGGGCGGCGCGGCCGATCGCTTCGAGCGGCAGTCGCTCGCGTTCCACCAGAGCCTGCGCGACGTGTTCCTGGCGATCGCCGCCCGCGAGCCGCAGCGCTGCGTGGTGGTGGACGCCACCCAGCCGCCGGCGGACGTGGAACAGGCGATCTGGGACGCCGTCAGCCACCGCCTGCCGCTGCCGGCCGACATCCCGCCGCGGAGCCAAGCCTAGGCAGGTTCGCGTTGGCAGACCAACGCTTCACCCGCTGCGCCTTTTGCCTTGCCGCAGGTTTCGATCGCGAAACCGCGGGGCACTTTTGCGGAACCTGCTCAGGGCATCCGACCGGAAGGTGCGCATCGCGGACCCGACGCATCCGGTGCGGAGCCGTCGAACGGACTGAACCGGATCCGATGTTCGGTTCGACGCTCCACGCAGGCCCGCACGGCCCTCGGCACGGCTTCGGAATGGCTTCGAGCTCGCTTTGTCACCTGAGATCCGGGCCGTGTTGCCGTGGATCGATCCGCGGAGGGTCCGCCGCTTTCCTCCCACACGGTTCCCGCAGGCGGACGCTCCCACCGGCTTCGCACGGCTTGCGTTCCCGTGATCGGGGAGGCGAGCCTGGGTAAGGAGAACGCGCGGTTGGTCCCGGCGGCGGCGCGGCCCCCGTTGGAACAGATGCGGATCAGGCGATCCGAGGGCGGGGTGACCGGCGCTCGCGAGCGGATCCGACGAGCATGTAAATAAGTTTACAGCGGAGGTGACCTTATCATGAGTCCCGATGGTGACGAGGCCGACAGGCTCGACGGCGCACCACATCCCCGCAGAGCACAAGTGCTTATCGGACATGCCGATCACGAGCGCGATTTGCTCCGAACCTATCGAGAAGATCGCTTGCCGCACGCCATCCTGCTTGGAGGCAGCGCGGGGATCGGTAAGGCTACCTTGGCTTGGCGCCTCGCCCGCTTCCTCGTCGCCAATCCGTCGGGGCGCGTGCCGGCCGGCGCCGTCGATCTCGCCGTTGATCCCGCCGGCAAGGCCGCGGCCGAGGTCGCCTCGCTGTCCCATCCCGACATCGCCCTGCTTCGGCGCGAGGTGAACGAGCGCACGGGACGCTTCTTCGCCGAAATCCGGGCCGACGACGTGCGCCGCACCATCGGCCTGTTCCAGCGCCAGCCGGGGGCAGGGGGCTATCGCATCTGCATCGTGGACAGCGCCGAGGACCTCAACCGATCGAGCGCCAACGCCTTGCTCAAGCTCATCGAGGAGCCGCCGCCCCGCTCGCTGTTCCTGATCGTCGCCCACCGCCCCGGCCTCGTTCTGCCCACGATCCGTTCGCGGGCCCGACTGCTGCGCCTTGCCGACCTCACGCCCGACGAGATCGGGCGCGTGGTGCGCGCGCTGGGCCCGCCCTCGGCCGGACTGCCCGACGAGGTGGTGGCCGCCGCCGCCGGACGCGCCCGCGGTTCGGTGCGCGAAGCCCTGCGTCGCCTGGGCGAGGGCGGCGGCGACCTCGACCGCAGGCTCGCCGCCCTGCTCGACAGGCTTCCCGCCCTCGATTGGCGCGAACTGCACGCGCTGGCCGACGGGCTCGGCGGCCGCAACGGCGACGCCGTTCTCGGTGCCATCCTCGACGCCGTCCGCGACTGGCTCGCCGGGCAGGTCCGCCCCGACTCCGCGACGGGCGCCGCGTCCCCTGGCCGCCTCGCCGCCCTTGCTGGAGCGTGGGAGCGCATCGGGGTGCTGGCCCGGGAAGCGCAGGCCCTCAACCTCGACAGGCGATCGCTCGTGTTCGCGATCTTCACCGATCTTGCCGGAGCGGCGCGCATATCCGCCTGAGCAGGTTTCACAAGAGCGCCCGGCGGTTTTGCGATCAAACCTGCGGCATAGCAAAAGGCTCGGCGGGTGAAGCGTTGGCCTGCCAACGCGAACCTGCTGAGCGCATGTCTGGCCGGCGCATCATCCCAGGGGGCAGCCTCCGTCGGTGCACGCGCGTTTGCGGCCTGCCGGCAGGATCGGCGCGCGCCTTGCCGGGCACGATCAGGTATGAGAAGCAGGGGTCGCGGCAGGCGCCGCCCGGCCCCGCTCCCGCCACTCCGCCCCCAACATATGTCCGACCGGCCGACCTTTTC
This sequence comes from uncultured Beijerinckiaceae bacterium, assembly GCA_937863205.1. Next base: position 4,058 of record CALMGA010000325.1, read on the forward strand.
CGTTTCCACCGCCGCGCCCTATGCGAACGGATCGCCGCACATCGGCCACGCCTACGAGCTGATCGCCGCCGACGCGATCGGCCGCTTCAAGGCGATCGACGGCTGCGACATCCACCTCGTCTCCTCCATGGACGAGCACGGCCAGAAGATGCAGCAGACCGCCGCCCGCCTCGGCCTGTCGCCCCAGGCGCTGGCCGATCGCACCGCCGGTGAGTTCGCGGGAATGGCCGAGCTGCTCGGCGTGCACGTCGATGACCGCGTGCGCACCACCGAACCGCGCCACCATAAAACCTGTCAGGCGATCTGGGAACGGATGCGCGCGCGCGGCGACATCTACCTGTCGTCCTATCCCGGCTGGTATTCGGTGCGCGACGAAGCCTTCTTCGACGAGGCCGAGCTGGTGTCCGGGCCCGACGGCCTGAAACGCACGCCCGGCGGCGCGCCGGTGGAGTGGGTCGAGGAGGAAAGCTACTATTTCAGGCTCTCCGCCTATGCCGAGCCGCTGCTCGCGCACTACCGTGCCAACCCCGGCTTCGTCACCCCCGACGTGTACCGCAACGAGGTCGTGGCCTTCGTCGAGCGCGGCCTGCGCGACCTGTCGATCAGCCGCTCGACTTTCGATTGGGGCATCCCCGTGCCGGGCGATCCCCGCCACGTCATGTACGTGTGGGTCGACGCCCTCGCCAACTACCTCACCGGCACCGGCTGGCCGGACGATCCCGAACCCCGGTTCTGGCCAGCCGATGCCCATCTGGTCGGCAAGGACATCACCCGCTTCCACGCCATCTACTGGCCGGCCTTTCTTCTTTCGGCCGGGCTGCCGCTGCCGAAGCGGATCGTGGTCCACGGCTTTCTCTTCAACAAGGGGGAGAAGATGGCCAAGTCGGTCGGCAACGTGATCGGTCCGGGCGCGCTCGCCGCGACCTACGGCGTCGATCCCCTGCGCTACTTCCTGCTGCGCGAGATCCCCTTCGGGCAGGACGGCAGCTATTCGCACGAGGCGATCGTCGCCCGCATCAACGCCGACCTCGCCAACGGTCTCGGCAACCTGGCCCAGCGCTCGCTCAGCATGATCGCCAGGAACTGCGAGGGCAGGGTGCCCGCGGCTGGCGGATCCTCCCCGGCCGATCGCGAGCTGCTGGACAGCGCCAACGCCCTGCCCGCCCTGGCGCGGGCGGCGATGGACGGTTTCGCCCCGCACACGGCGCTGGCCCGGATCTGGAAGGTCGTCGGCGATGCCGACCGTTACTTCGCCGCCGAGGAGCCGTGGGCGAAGAAGAAAAGCGATCCCGCGCGCATGGGCACCGTGCTGCGGGTCACGGCCGAGGTGGTGCGCATCCTCGCCGTGCTGTGCCAGCCTTTCATGCCGGCCGCGGCCGGACGCCTGCTCGACGCCCTCGCGGTGGCAACGGAGGACCGCACGCTGGCCTCGATCGACGGGACACTCCGCCTCGTCGAGGGCTCGCCCCTTCCCGCGCCGGCGGCGGTGTTCCCGCGCTTCGTCGAGGCCGCGCGGTGATCGTCGACAGCCACTGCCACCTCGACTTTCCCGATTTCGCCGGCGAGCGCGACGCGGTGGTCGAGCGCGCCCGCGCCGCCGGCGTCGGACGCATGATCACCATCTCGACCCGGGTCGACCGCTTCGAGCAGGTGAGGGCCGTCGCCGAAGCCTACCCCGACGTCGTCTTCACCGTCGGCACCCATCCCCACGAGGCGCATCTCGATCCCGAAGTCTCGGCGGAGCGCCTGGTGGAATTGGCCCGGCATCCCAAATGCGTCGGCCTGGGCGAAGCCGGCCTCGACTACCACTACGACCGCGCGCCGCGCGATGTCGCCGCCCGGGTGTTCCGCACCCACATCGCCGCCGCCCGCCGATCCGGCCTGCCGCTGGTGATCCACAGCCGCGACGCCGATGCCGACACCGCCGCCATTTTGCGCGAGGAGATGGAGCAGGGCGCCTTCGCGGCCGTGCTGCACTGCTTCACCGGCGGCGCCGATCTCGCCCGCACGGCTCTGGCGCTCGGGCTCAGCCTGTCGTTCTCCGGCGTCGTCACCTTCAAGGCTTCGGAGGCGCTGCGGGCGATCGCGGCGAAGGTGCCCGACGATCGGCTTCTCGTGGAAACCGACGCGCCCTTCCTGGCGCCGGTGCCGCGACGTGGCAAGCGCAACGAGCCCGCCTTCGTTGTGCACACGGCCGAGGTGCTCGCCAGGTGCCGGGAGACGACCCGGCCGGCGCTGGCAGCATTGACCACGGCCAATGCGTGCCGCCTGTTCGGCAAGATGCCGCCGATCCGGGCGGAGGAAGAAGCAGGCTCGGCGGCATGGGCCTGACGCTCACCATCCTCGGCTGCGGCTCGTCGGGCGGCGTGCCTCGGATAGGGCAGGGCTGGGGGGCGTGCGACCCTCGCGAGCCTCGCAACCGCCGACGCCGCTGCTCGGTGCTGGTGTCGCATCGCGACGGCGAAGCCTGCCCGCAAGCCTGCGCCGCAGCCTGCACCCACGTCCTCGTCGACACGTCGCCCGATCTGCGCCAGCAGCTTCTCGACGTCGACCTCGACCACCTCGACGCCATCTTGATGACGCACGCCCACGCCGATCACAGCCACGGCATCGACGATGTGCGGCCGCTGGTGCTGAAGGGCAGGCGGCGCATCGGCATGTACATGGACCCGGCGACCGCGGCGCGGGTCCGCCGCACCTTCGCCTACATCTTCGCGACGCCCCCCGGCAGCCTCTACCCGCCCCTGCTCGACGAACGCCGAGCCGAGACCGGCGCGCTTCTCAGCCTCGAGGGTCCCGGCGGCATCTTGAACGCTGTGCCGTTCCAGGTGCACCACGGCGAGATCGACGCGCTGGGCTACCGCTTCGGGGCGATCGCCTACACCCCGGACCTCAACGGCATCCCCGAGCACAGCCTGACGCACCTGCGCGGACTCGACGTGTGGATCGTGGATGCGCTGCGCTACACGCCCCATCCCAGTCACTTCAGCCTGGAGGAAACGCTGGCCTGGGTCGACGTGCTGCGACCGGTGCGAACGGTGCTGACCAATCTGCACACCGACATGGATTTCGCGACGCTGGCCCGCAGCCTGCCGCCGGGTGTCGAGCCGGCCTTCGACGGCATGACGATCTCCGCCGCCTGACACTCGCGCGTCGCAGACCGCCGAGGGTTCCATAATGATGATTATGCGAATGAGCGATCAAACTGACGTGTCGCGACCGCCCTGTCCGGTCGCTGCCATCCGCGCAGGGATGACCGTCCGACGTCGGACCCATTGCGGCCCGACCGATGCTGTCGATTTCGCTGGCCAACTCTCAGAGGCGCTGCTACTTCTGTGGTACGCGGGGCTTCTTCTATTTTGAACGGGTATGATCACGGTCAGAAGCGCGAGCGGCGTCGCTGCTGCCTGGTTATGGGCTACATTGGATCGGTCGACTGGGTCCGGGTTGGGTTCGCTCCGACATCAAGGCGCTGCGGGAAGAAGGCGGAGACGAGCAGGTAGACCATGAGCAAAGGTAGAGATTTCCGGGGACCCAAGAAGCGCGGCTTCGACGATGATGGTCCCTCCCCTTTCGACGCGCCCCGTCTTCCGCGCAACCCGCGTCCAGCCTTCGGCGGCAGCACCTTCGGGACCCCACCAACCGATTTCGGCGCGGCGCAGACGATCGACGCCGTCGTCAAGTGGTTCAAGAGCGACAAAGGTTTCGGCTTCGTTGAGCTGTCGAACGGCACCGGCGACGCCTTTCTGCACATCGGTGCCCTGCAATCGGCCGGCTACGAAACCGTGCCGCCAGGGGCTAAGCTCAAGGTTTCGGTCGGCAACGGCATGAAGGGCGTGCAGGTCACCCGCGTGTTCGAGGTTGACGTTTCGACCGCGTCGGAGCGGCCTCCGCAGCGCTCGTTCGGCGACGCGCCCCGCCCTCCCAGGCGTGTCATGCCCGATCCCGCTTCGGCCGTCTCGGTCGCAGGCAGCGTCAAGTGGTTCGACGAGAACAAGGGCTTCGGTTTCGTCCAGTCCAACGATGGGGGCAAGGACGTCTTTGTTCATATCTCCGTCCTTGGATCTTCAGGTGTCCAGCACCTTGCCGAAGGGCAGGCGGTGAATATGCGCGTCGTTGACACGCCTAAGGGCCGCGAGGCTTTATCCATTTCACTCGCGTAGGAATCGGCTCACAAGGTTTGAGGGTCGCTGGCGTCTCCCGGAGCTTGGGAGCGTGCTCGTCCTTCGACGCCGGCAATCTCCAACACATCGCGCCGCTTGGCGTTGATTTCGGACACTGTGCCACCGGGGCTTCGGACCGAAAGGTTTGTAGCTTCGGGCAAATCCGGCGCAGACCAAGGCGTTGGGAATCAGACCGGACGCGGGTTCGACGCTCTAGCAGAAGCGTCGCCATGCTTTCGTGAAGGGCACGCGCACGACTGGTGCGCTGTGCCGCGAGGCCGGCCCTTTATTGGTCGCGCCGGCCATCGATCGTTCGGAGCCTCCCGTGCCGTCCCTTCGCGACATCGATCGGCTCATCGATATCCTCGCGATCCTGCGCACGCCGGGAACGGGTTGCCCTTGGGATCTGAAACAAACCCACGTCAGCTTGGCACCCTACGCGTTGGAGGAGGCTTACGAGGTCGTCGACGCCATCGAGCGGCAGAACCCCGGCGATCTCCGGGATGAACTCGGCGACTATCTCCTCCAGGTCGTCTTTCACGCCCGCGTGGCCGAGGAAAGCGGATCGTTCGATTTCGGCGACGTCGTCGAGGCGATCACGACCAAGATGCTGCGGCGCCATCCTCACGTCTTTCCACCCCATGTCCTCCCGCCTGATGTCGTCCCGCCCGGTGTCGTCCCACCGGATGGGCAACCGGCTCCGCATCCTGCCGTCGGCGGTCGCACCGATGCCGGAGGGCACGAACGGGCAATCCTCGCGCGGCAGCCGGCGGCGCCGGATTGGGAAGTGATCAAGGCGCAGGAGCGCGCGCGTCGCGCCGGATCGACCTCCGGACTCCTCGCCGATGTCCCGATCGCCCTGCCGGCGCTGACCCGGGCGGTGAAGCTGCAGGCCAAGGCGTCCACCGTCGGCTTCGACTGGAACGACGCCCGCCTCGTGCTTGCCAAGATCCGCGAGGAGGTCGATGAGGTCGAGCAGGAGCTGGTGGCGGCCTCCGGCGGCGAGGCTCTCCAGGAGGAGATCGGCGACCTTCTTTTCGCGGTCGGCAACTTCGCCCGCCACGTCGGCCTCGATCCCGAGGCGGCCGCGCGGTCGGCGAACCACAAGTTCGAACGGCGCTTCGCCTTCATCGAACGCGAGCTGGAGCGGCGGGGCTCGTCACCGCGCGAGGCGACGCTGGCGGAGATGGAAGCGCTCTGGATCGAAGCCAAGCGGTGTCCGATGGAGCGGACGCCGGATGCGGCTGGACGACAGCCTTGACGACCGGCCTCGATCCCGACGCGCGGCACGTATCCCGACCGAAGGCGGTCCGCGTCAGGTCGCGCTCCTGAGGCGGACCTGCTCGACCGCGAAGCGGTTGCGAACCTGGGCGGCCCGCTCCGCCGCGGCGCGGACGAGCAGGCGCACCCCGCCCGTTTCCAGCTCGTCGCGGTTGAGCACTTCCGTGTGCTCGTACAACCAGTTCAATCCCTGCCCGTCGGTTGGTGGCAGATCGATCTCGAACACCGGACGGCCCGCGGCGAGGCGCGCTTCCAACTCGTCGATCAGTTGATCCTCGCCCTGCCCCGTCCAGGCCGACAGCAGGATCGGGCGCGCATCGGCACCGCGCCGCGCGGCGCTGTTGCCGGCCGCCTCGGCGCGATCGTGATCGAGCAGGTCGACCTTGTTCCAGACTTCGATCAGCCGGTCGCGGTCGGCGAGGTCGATGCCGAGCTCGGTGAGGATCGCCTCGACATCCGTCGTTTGCGCCTCGCTGTCTTCGTGAGATATGTCGCGCACGTGTAGCACGAGGTCAGCCTCGATCACCTCCTCCAGGGTCGCGCGGAACGCCGAAACCAGCATCGGCGGCAGATCGGAGATGAAGCCGACCGTGTCGGACAGGATCAGGCGCGCCCCATGCGGCAGTTTGACTGCGCGCAGCGTCGGGTCGAGCGTGGCGAAGAGCATGTCCTCGGCGAGCACGGTGGCGCGGGTCAGGCGGTTGAACAGGGTCGACTTGCCGGCGTTGGTGTAGCCGACCAGGGCGACGACGGGGTAGGGCACGTCGCGCCGCGGCTTGCGATGCAGGGCGCGCGTGCGCTTCACCCTGTCGAGGTCGGCCTCGATGCGCACCATGCGCTCGGAAATCAGGCGGCGGTCGGTCTCGATCTGGGTCTCGCCGGGGCCGCCGAGGAAGCCGAAGCCGCCGCGCTGCCGTTCCAAGTGCGTCCAGGAGCGCACGAGACGCGACTTCTGATAGGTGAGGTGCGCGAGCTCGACCTGAAGCGAGCCTTCCCGGGTGCGGGCGCGTCGGCCGAAGATTTCCAGGATCAGGCCGGTGCGGTCGATGACCTTGCTGCCGATCGCCTTCTCCAAATTGCGCTGCTGCACCGGCGAAAGCGCGCAATCCATGTAGACGAGGCCGATCTCGTCGGCCTCGACGGAAGCGGCGAGTTCGGCGACCCTGCCATTGCCCAGAAATGTCGCCGGGCGCACCTGGCCCAGGTTGACGATCGTTTCCCCGATCACGTCGAGGTCGATGGCGCGGGCGAGCCCGCCGGCCTCGCCGATGCGGGCCTCGTTGGAGCGTTCGCTTTGCCGCGCTCCGACTATCCCCGCTCCCCTCAGCCCTGCCCCGCCCGGCCCGCCTCTTGCCGGTGCGCTCGCAGCCGACCCGACCACAGCGCGACGCTCGCGCCGGTCGAGGTAGGGCCCAAGGACGAGCGTCCGGGTCCGCGCCGCCGCTTCCGCCTCGCGCCGTCCAATCGTGGTGTCGTTGTTCAACGAGTCATCCGCGCGGCGGGCGAGGGAGCAGGCGACATCAACCGGCGACCGCCGTCTCCTCGCCAGGCTCGAACATTTGAATGGGGTGCCCGGGCATGATTGTCGAGATGGCGTGCTTGTAGACGAGCTGCGAATGAGCGTCGCGGCGCAGCAGCACGCAGAAATTATCGAACCAGGTCACCACACCCTGCAGCTTGACGCCGTTGACCAAAAAGATCGTCAGCGGCACCTTGTTCTTGCGCAAGTAGTTCAGGAAAGTGTCTTGCAGGTTTTGCGAACGCTCGCTCGTCATGGCTCGTCCAGATCTTTTATTGGCACCGCGTCGGGCGCGACAGCAGAGTGCGTCATGAGGCCGTCGAGGGAAAGCTTTTTCTAGTGCCTTTGCCGGCCCGGCCGCAAGGCTATCGGCCGATCAGCGGATCGGCGAACGCAGGGCGGTCTGGTGGAAGCGGGCGCGCAGTGCGGTCGCGATCGGGCCGGGCCGTCCATCTCCGATCGGGTGATCGTCGATCGCGACCACCGGCAGGACGAGGCTGGTCGCCCCCGTCACGAAGGCTTCGCGAGCCTCGTAGGCTTCTGCGACCGAGAAGGGCCGTTCATCAAGATCGAGGCCGCTGTCGCGAAGAACCGCGAGTAGGGTGGTGCGGGTGATGCCCTTCAGGATCGCCGTGCCGTCGCTGGGATGCGTGACGACGCGGCGCTCGCCAACGATGATCCAGGCGTTCGAGGCGGCTCCCTCGCTGACCCAGCCTTCGGGGGTGACGAGCCAAGCCTCCCCTGCCCCGCGTGCCTTGGCGGCCGCCTTGGCGAGGACGTTGGGCAGCAGCGAGATCGACTTGATGTCGGGGCGCTTCCAGCGCAGGTCCGGCATGGTTACGACGCGAATGCCGGCCGCCGCCTTGGCATCGGCCTTGGCGGGATCGGCCGCGCGGGCGGTGACGACCAGCGCCGGGCGTACGGCGGGCGCGGGAAAGACGTGATCGCGGGGCGCGACGCCGCGGGTGATCTGCAGGTAGACCAGGCCATCGCGCACCCTGTTGCGCTTGACCACCTCGCGCAGGATCAGGCGCAGGGCCGGCTCGCCGGTTGGCCAGGCGATGAACAGCTCCGCGACGGATCGCCGCAAACGCTGGAGATGCGCCTCCTCGTCCACCAGCGCTTCGCCGGCCACCTCGATCACCTCGTAGACGCCGTCGGCGAACTGGTAGCCGCGATCGTCGATCGCGACGCTCGCCAGCCTATGCGGGATGTAGCGGCCGTTGACGTAGGCGATGCGGCTCAAGCTCGCGCGTCCTTCAGAATGCCAGGGCCAGTCGGTGCAGCGTCACGGCGACGCCGGCCGCGCCGGCAAGGCTCCACAGCGGCGACAGCCGTGTCGCCAAGGCGAGGAAACCCACGGTCGCGGTGATGGCAAGGCTCGCCGGACCCTGAAAAGCGACGCGCGCCATCACGACGCTGCTGGCCAGCATCAGGCCGAGGGCAACCGGAGCCAGCGATCGGCGCAGCGGGGCGATGCGCATGCCGATGCCGTCGCGCGCGAGGAGGCGGCCGGCCCCGACGGCGAGCAGGCACGAGGGCACCATCATCGCAAGCGTCGCCGCCAGGAGACCGGCGAGGCCGGCCAACGACCAGCCGATCAGGCTGACGATCAGCAGGTTGGGACCCGGCGCGATCTGCGCCACGGCGACCAACGCGGCGAAGGTGCCGTCGTCCATCCAATGGTGGAGATCGACGACCTGCCGATGGATCTCCGGCACCATCGCGTTGACGCCGCCGATCGAGAGCAGCGACAGGATGGCGAAGGTGGCGACGAGACCGACGAGTACGCTCATATCGAGCTCAAGGTGGAGTCATGCCCGTCGGCGCCGGGTGCGGACCGTCTGAAGGGCGATCGACGCCGGGATCGCCGCCGCCAGGATGAGCGGAAGCGGCAGGCGCAGCACGGCGGCGGCGAGGCAGACGGCGGCGGCCGGCACGATGACCGCGACATCGGAACCGAGGCTCGCCAGCAGGCGCAAGGCCGTTCCCCCAACGAGACCGGCCGCCGCCGCCGCGGCGCCGGCGAGGCCGGCGCGAACGTCGGGCTGTTCGCCGAAGCGCTGCAACAGGGACGCGAAGGCGAGCAGGATGAGCAGCGGCGCCCCCATCAGGCCGCCCACCGCCACCGCCGCGCCGCGCCCGCCGGCGTACCTGTCGCCGAGAAGGGTCGCGAGATTGACGGTGTTGGCGCCCGGCAACGTGCTCGCAAAGCCGAACAGCTCGGCATAGGCTTGCTCTTCCAGCAGGCGCCGCTCGACGACGAGGACATGGCGGGCGAGCGGGGCGACGCCGCCGAAGCCCAGGGCGCCGATCTTGAGGAAAGCGGTGAACAGGACGGCGAGGCCCGGCGGCCGCCCGGCCGCGTCGCCGACCGGAGGGGACGCCGGCATTTCAGGCGACAGATCGCTCAATCGATGCCGAGCGACTTGAGCTTGCGGTGCAGGGCCGACCGCTCCATTCCGATGAACTCGGCCGTGCGCGAGATGTTGCCGCCGAAGCGGCTGACCTGCGCCATCAGGTATTCGCGCTCGAACACTTCGCGCGCCTCGCGCAGCGGCAGGCTCATCAGCTTCTCGCCCCCTGCCCCGGTCGGCGTCGCCGGCACCAGCGCCCCGACCTCGGAGGGCAGCATGTCGGCCGTGACCTCGGCGTCGGCGTCGCCCGAGGCCAAAATCATCAGGCGCTCGACGTTGTTGCGCAGCTGGCGGATGTTGCCCGGCCAGTCGTGGGATTGCAGGATCGCCATCGCATCGTCGGCGATGCGCCGCTTGGGCAGGCCGGCGTTGGCGGTGAACTGGTCCATGAAGAAGGTGATCAGTTCGGGAATGTCATCGCGCCGCTCGGCCAGCGGCGGCACGCGGATCGGCACCACGGACAGCCTGTGGAACAGGTCTTCGCGGAAGGTGCCCTCCGAGATCGCCCCCACGAGGTCGCGCGCGCTCGACGAGATGATGCGGACGTCGACGTGCACCTTCGTGTTGCCGCCGACGCGCAGGAACGTCTGCTCCACGAGCACGCGCAGGATCTTGCCCTGGGTTTCGCGAGGCATGTCGGCGATCTCGTCGATGTAAAGGGTGCCGCCGTGCGCTTCCTCCAATCGGCCCACGTATCGCCCCTCGCCGGCGACGCCCTCGGCGCCGAACAGCTCGTGCTCCATGGTTTCGGGCGTGATGGTAGCGGCGTTGATCGCCACGAACGGCCCATCGGCGCGCGCCGAGGCGGCGTGGATCATGCGGGCGGTGAGTTCCTTGCCGGCGCCGGACTGGCCGGTGATCATGATGCGCGAGTTCGCCGGCGCGACGCGGTCGATCACCTGCCGGAGCTGGTTCACCGACGTCGACTTGCCGACCATCCTGCTGACGGTGCCGCTGCGCACCTTGAGGTCGGACACTTCGCGTTTCAGCCGCGAGTTCTCCAGGGCGCGCTCGGCGATCAGCACCAGCCTGTCGGCCTTGAACGGCTTCTCGATGAAGTCGTAGGCACCGAGCTTGATCGCCGACACGGCCGTTTCGATGTTGCCGTGGCCGGATATCATCACCACGGGGAGCTGCGGGTTCTGCTGCTTGACCAGTTCCAGCACCTGCAGTCCGTCGAGCTTGGACCCCTGCAGCCAGATGTCGAGGAAGATCAGGCTGGGACGGCGCGCCTGGATGGCCTGGAGCGCCTCGTCGGAGTTCTTGGCGGTTCGTGTCCCGTGGCCCTCGTCGGAGAGGATGCCCGACACGATCTCCCGGATGTCCATTTCGTCGTCAACGATGAGGATGTCGCTTGCCATGGGTCGCTCAAGCCGTTTCGTTGACCGCCAGAACGGCGGCGGTGGGGTCGCTGGGAGCCGTATCGAGGGTGGCGTCGCGGCCGGGGAAGTGCAGACGGACGCGGGCGCCCTGCCCGTCGGGCGCGTCGAGCAGATCGAGGCCGCCGCCGTGGTCTTCGAGGATCTTGGCGACGATGGGCAGACCGAGCCCGGTGCCCTCGGCGCGGGTCGTCATGTAGGGTTCGAGCAGGCGCTGGCGGCCTTCGGCGGGAAAGCCCTTGCCGTTGTCGGTGACGGTGATGGCGATCCCTGCCCCGCCGGTCAGCTCAACGCGGATTCGCCCCTTCACGCCCGCCTCTCCGGCGGCGATGCCCTCGGTCGCGTTCTTGATGATGTTGGTCAGCGCCTGGCTCAGCAAACGGCGGTCGAAGCGCACGCGCAGCGGTGCCTCGGGCAGGCTTTCCTCGAAGGCGATCTCGGGATGGGCGACGCGCATCAGGAAGCCGACCCGGCGCACGCATTCCGACAGATCGTCGCGCTCCAGCGTCGCCTTGGGCATGCGGGCGAAGGACGAGAACTCGTCGACCATGCGCTTGATGTCGTCGACCTGACGCACGATCGTTTCCGTGCACTGGTCGAAGATCTCGCGGTCGACCGTGATCAGCTTTCCGTATTTGCGCTTGATGCGCTCGGCCGAGAGCTGAATTGGGGTGAGCGGGTTCTTGATCTCGTGGGCGATGCGGCGGGCGACGTCGCCCCAGGCGGCCGATCGCTGGGCATCGAGGACATCGGTGATGTCGTCCAGCGTCACCACCACGCTCTTGTCGGCCTTGGTCGCGGACTCGCCGGCGCCGTCGGCGGTCACCTCGCTCGTGACGCGCACGTTGAACAGGCGGTCGCGGCCGTTGCGGGCGAGCTGGATCTGCCCCTGCACCAGCCGGTGCGAGCTGGAGCGCGCCTCGGCGAGCGTCTTGGCGATCTCGGGAATCACGCTGTCGACCGCCTCGCCCAGCACGGAATGGGCGCCGTCGGGCACGATCAGGTGCTCGGCCGAAGGATTGAGCGTGGTGATGCGGCCGTCGGGGCCGACGCCGATCACCGCCACCGGCACACCCGAGAGCACGGCCTCGGTGAACAGGCGGCGCTCGTCGATGAGGTTGGAAGCGGCCACCAGCCGGTTCTGCTGCAGGCGCAACTCGGATGTCATCTTGTTGAAGGTTTCGCCGAGATGGGCGAGGTCGCCTTCGGAGCGGTCGATGCGAACCTGGGTGAACAGGTTGCCCGAGGCGACCTGATCGGTGGCGCTGATGAGGCGGCGGATGGGGTCCACCAGCCGGTTGGCGAAGGACAGGCCGAGCCACGTCGCCGACAGCAGCATGATCAGGGCGATCGACACGTACATCGTGGCGAAGGCGATGGAAATGGAGGTGCGATGCTGGTCGAAGGCGTCGTAGCGGACCACGATCTGCTTGGCCTGCTTGGGGAATTCCACGCTGAAGCTGTCGACCGGCCGCGCCGTGTAGAGGAAGGCGTCGGGGAACAGGGCGACCGGGTGCAGGGCGACGAAGGTCTGCTCGCCGTCGAGCAGGGTGCATTCCGGCTCGTTCTTCTTGGCGGCGGCGAACTCGCGGGCCGATGGCATCACGATCGCCGTCCCCAGCGAACCGAAGGCGCCGCCGACATTGGCCCGCTCGATCATGGTACCGTCGGGCTTGAGCAGAGCGGCGGCGCTGAAGCCGAGGAACTTGGCCCGGGACGCGAAGTAGTCGCGCAGGATGGCCCGGTCGGCGGTCAGGAAGGCGCGGGCGGAGTCGAGATCCCCGGCGGTGAGGCGGTTCTCCTGCAGCAGCGAGATGCACTGCGCTTCGCGGTAGCGGGTCGCCGCCTCGATGGTGTTCTGCACGAAGCCGCGGACGTCCTTGAGGAAGGCCGGGTTGAGGCTGCGGTCGAGCGCGATGGAGCCGACCAGCGCCATCAGGATCACCGGCACGGCAGCGATGATCGAGAACAGGGCGACGAGACGCAGGTGCAGGCGGGCGCCGGCGACTCCGGCCCGCCAGGCGGCGAGCAGCGACCATCCCTCGACCACCACGAGAGCGAGAAGGGTCAGGATGGTGAGGGTGTTGGCGATGAACAGCCCGAGCACCACCGAGGGCGTGGTGCGCACCGGGGTGAAGCCGGCGAACATCAGGAAGCTGGTCGTCGCAACCACGAGCGCCAGAGCCACGGCGACGGGGCCGAGGCGCGTCAGGTGACGGCGCGGTCCGTTCGCGGCTTCGGGTCTCGCTGCTGTCATGCCTGCCGTGTCATCAAGGCTCCATCGCCGCGGCACGCCGGCTCGCGGGGGGAGCGGGGTTGCGAGCCGATGCGCGCCTCCGACGAGGCCCTTCTACCTGTTGCAGAATTACGACAATTCGTGGGCGTCCGCCGGAGTTTGCGACGGCGTTTCAGCGAGGCGAGCGCATCAGGCGGATGTCGAGGTCGCGGATCTTCTTGCGCAGGGTGTTGCGGTTGAGCCCGAGCAGCTCGGCCGCCTTGATCTGATTGCCGCGCGTCGCCCCCAGAGCCGCCGAGATCAACGGCTGTTCCAGTTCGCGCAGGATGCGATGATACAGCCCCGGCGGCGGCAGTCCTTCCCCGTGGGCGCCGAACAGCTTGGTGAGGTGGCGTTCCACGGCGGTGGACAAGGGGACCGCCTCGCCGTTGACTGGCGCCGGTGCCGCGGCCGGCGCCTTGGGCGAGGCCATCGACGGGCTGAAGGCCGAATCGGCCGACAGTTCCATGTCGACGAGCTGCTCGCTGATCAGCTCCTGCGGGTACAAAGCGGCGAGCCGCCGCACGAGGTTCTCCAGCTCGCGGATGTTGCCCGGCCAGCGGTACCGCTTCATTCGATCCAGCGCGCCGGCTTCGAGGTGCTTGGAGGGCAGCCCCTCGTTGGCTGCCTGCGAGAAGAAATGCTGGGCGAGGTCGCCGACATCCTCCAGGCGCTCGCGCAAGGGGGGCAGGCGCAACGGCACCACGTTGAGGCGGAAGAACAGGTCCTCGCGGAACAGCCCCTGCCCGATCAGGATGCGCAGGTCCTTGTTGGTGGCGGCGATGATGCGCACGTTGGTCTTGATCGGCATGCGCCCGCCGACGGTGGTGTACTCGCCCTGTTGCAGCACGCGCAGCAGCCGGGTTTGCGCTTCCATCGGCATGTCGCCGATCTCGTCGAGGAAGAGCGTGCCGCTCTCCGCCTGCTCGAAGCGCCCGGCCGAACGCTGGTTGGCGCCGGTGAAGGCGCCCTTCTCGTGGCCGAACAGCTCGGACTCGATGAGGTCGCGCGGGATCGCCGCCATGTTGATGGCGACGAAGGGACCCTTCTTGCGCTTGCCGTAATCGTGCAGGGCGCGGGCGACCAGCTCCTTGCCGGTGCCGGACTCGCCGGTGATCATCACGGTGAGGTCGGTCTGCATCAGCCGGGCGAGCGAGCGGTAGATTTCCTGCATCGCCGGCGAGCGCCCGACGAGCGGCATGCTTTCGAGGTCTTCCGACAGCGCGGCCCTGGCGCGGTTCTTGGGCTCGTTCATCGCCCGGCCGACGATGGACACGAGTTCGCGCAGATCGAAGGGCTTGGGCAGGTATTCGTAGGCGCCGCGCTCGGACGCCTTGATCGCGGTCATGAAGGTGTTCTGCGCCGACATCACGATGATGGGCAGCTCGGGCCGCAGCTTCTTGATGCGCGGCAGTAACTCGAAGGCGTTCTCGTCGGGCATCACCACATCGGTGATGACGAGGTCGCCATCGCCGGCCTTGACCCAGCTCCAAAGGGTCGCGGCGGTCGCGGTGGTACGCACGTCGTAGCCGGCCCGCGACAGCGCCTGGCTGAGCACCGTGCGGATCGCCGCATCGTCGTCGGCGACAATGATGTGTCCAGGGTTCATCGCCACATTGCGCCGGCCCGCGGCGGCACTCCTTGCGCGCGATGCCGAGAAGTTGCGGACTTCTCAGATAACATCATGCTTCCAATTCAGGTCTGCGGCGGGACAACGGCTCGACGAGCCGTCACACCGCCCTAGTCGGTCGGCCTCGGCGATCTGCCGTCGCGAAGGGCATGCATGGGCATGAGCACCTTGAAGGTCGTGCGGCTGCCGTGGGATTCGCACTCCACGATTCCGCCGTGGTCGCCGATGATCTTCGCCGACAGAGCAAGTCCAAGGCCAGTTCCCGTCTGCTTGGTCGTCACGAAGGGATCGAAGAGGTGCGGCAGCACGGCCGCGGCGATGCCCGGCCCGTTGTCGAGGACGCAGAATTCGAGCGGCAGGCTGACCGGCGCCTCCGATCCGTTGATCTTCAGGCGGACGCCCGGCCGGAAGGCGGTGCGCAGTTCGATCTCGCCGTCGCTTCGCTCCGTCCCGATCGCTTCGGCGGCGTTCTTGGCGAGGTTCAGGAACACCTGGATGAGTTGGTCGCGGCTGCCCAGCACGGGGGGCAACGAGGGGTCGTAGCTTTCCTTGATGCGGATGTGGCGGGCGAAGCCGGCCTTGGAGACCTTCTTCACGTGATCCAGCACGGCGTGGATGTTGACCGTCTCGAAATCGTCGTCGGGCACGGCCGAGAACGGCTTCATGCGGTCGACGAGATGCACGATGCGGTCGGTTTCGTCGCAGATCAGCCGGGTCAGGACGCGGTCGTCCTCGTTGGCTTCGGCTTCCAGCAGCTGCGCCGCGCCGCGGATGCCCGACAGCGGGTTCTTGATCTCGTGGGCGAGCATGGAGGCCATCGCCGACATCGAGCGTGCGGCGCCGCGCCGGGCATGCTGGCGGTCGAGCTTCTCGGCGATCGAGCGCTCGCGCAGCATCACCACGAGCGAGGTGCTCAGGGGGGCGATCGGGGTGACGAAGATGTCGACCAGCTTTTCCACGCCGAGGCGCGGCAGGCCGAGATCGACCCGATGCTCGTTGATGGTTCCGCCGCCGCGACGGACATGGCGGACGAGTGCCAGCAGCGAGGAGTCGCCGGGCAGAAGAGCCGTCAGGGCGTGCTGGCGCGGCGCCGACAGGCTGGTCCCGAAGAAGGCGTCGGCGGCTGGATTGCTGCTCGTGATGTAATCGTCGTCGCCGAGGGTGAACACCGGCGTGGGCAGGGCTTCGAGGATGTGGCCGGCGCCGGGCACGGCGGCCGAGCCGTTCCCATCGGCTGCCGGCTCCGGCGAGCCGGTCAGGCGGGGCAAGGGAGTCATGCCGCCACCGCCCGATCCGCCGGCATCTCGTACAAGCCGTCCAGCATCGCGAAGACCGCGTCGGGGTCGGTTTGCGTCACCAGCGACAGGTGGCGGGCCGTTCCCGGCGGAAAGCCGGCATCGCTGGCGTAGCCGGCCAGATGCTTGCGCGCATGGCGCACGCCCGCCGCCTCGCCGTGGATGGACAGGAGCGTCGCGTAATGCTGCCGGGCGCAGTCCCGGCGGCGCTCGCGGGTCGGCGCCGCCCGCTCGCGGCCCGTTCGCAGAGCATGGGCGATGTCGCCGACGAGCCAGGGCCGCCCGATCGCCGCCCGGCCGATCATCACCGCGGCGGCGCCCGATGCGGCGATCATCGCCCGGGCATCGGCGACGTCGCAACAGTCGCCGTTCGCCACGACGGGGATGGACACCGCCGCGACGACCTCGGCGATCGCCGCCCAGTCGGCGCGACCGTTGTAGAACTGGCAGCGGGTGCGCCCGTGCACCGTGACGAGCGCCGCGCCTTCCGCCTCCGCGCGCCGTGCCAGCTCGGGCGCGTTGCGCGAACCCTCGTCCCAGCCGAGCCGCATCTTGACGCTCACCGGCACGCCGACGGCCGCCCGCACGGCCCGGATCAGCGCGGTGGCGTTGTCGCGCATCAGCGCCGAGCCGGCCGCGCCGCCGACGACCTTGCGCGCCGGACAGCCCATGTTGATGTCGGTGGCCTGCGCACCCAGGCCGGCGGCGAGCCGGGCCGCCTCCGCCAGGGCCGACGGCGTGCATCCGGCGATCTGCACGACATGGCCGGCGCCGCCCCGCGCCCGGGCGAGGCTGCCGCGATCACCGGCCGCGAGGAATCGACTGTCGACCATCTCGCTGACGACGAAGGTCGCGCCGAAATCTTGGGCAATGCTGCGCATGCCGACATCGCTGATGCCGGCCATCGGCGCCAGGATCGCGCCGCCGCCGCCCTCGCGCAGACTGCCTAAGATGTCGGCAAAGAAATTCATGCCTACAGCTTAGTCAGTTTGTTACGCTCGGCAAGGGCCTTGATCCGCCGGCCTTGCCGGCCCGCGTTCCGGGGATCTTGCGGCGTTTGACCTCGCCGCCGTGATTCATCATGAGTCGGGCAGCAGGGAACTCAAGAATGGCCGCTTCAACCGCAACGGCGATCCTGGTTGTTGCGGCCGGCCGCGGTTCGCGCGTCGGCACCGCCCGCCCCAAGCAGTACCTCGACCTCGCCGGCACGCCGCTGCTCGCGCGCACGCTCGCCACCCTGGCTCGCGGCGGCTTTCCCGTTCTCGTCGTCATCCATCCCGACGACCGCGCGCACTACGAGCGCAGTCTCGCGATGCTGCCGGCCGCGGCGGTGCGCCTCCTGCTGCCGCCTGCGGACGGCGCCGCCACGCGGCAGGGCAGCGTCCGCCTCGGCCTGGAAGCGCTGGCCGCCCAGCCCCGCCCCCCCCGCCACCTGGGGGTCC
>CALMGA010000326.1 GCA_937863205.1 uncultured Beijerinckiaceae bacterium
GGTAAGCTAGGCAGCTCGAGGCTCGTCTGCTTATGGCGGGTGCTCCATAATACCGCGAGCGGCTGTGATACCGCGAGGACGAACGGCTGCGGCGGGCGACGACTCAGCCTTCGCTCAGGCAGAGTTGGATCGAGAGCACGCTGCACGAGCTCGACGGAATGTCTAAAGCTCTCTGATCTTTGCGGAGCGCGCAGCGACCTTGAACCAATCGCAGCTTCGGCCATGGAAGGTCGGAGTTGCAAAGGCGGTATTGCGCCAATGATGGTCATACATGATCCGCGCTGGTCTTCCTGAAACGGACCTTTGCTCACGCAAAACGTCGAGGAGCGCTTTCAATCACCTGATCCGCGGCGGCCTACCCACACTGGCGACACGCCCAACCCGAACTCATCGACTTGGCGAAATCCGGCTCAGTATCTTGCACCCGTGCCGCACGCCCGGGGCAGCTACGGCTTAAGCCAAGTGGCATCGAGCTTGTTGGCCGCGCTCCAGGTGAAGGCAGCTCGTCGGCGCCCCTCGTGGCTGTCGATGTACATCGTCAGCCGGTATTGGTCGACGTGGAGCCGGCCGTAGATGCGCCCGCGGGCTGCGTCGCTCATCTCTCGCGATGCGACAGGCCATCTGCAGGCCAACGACGGAAGCGGGATCATCATCGGAGCAAGAGCGATGGCGTTATTTCAACGCGGGGTTTCGCGGATCGCTGGTAGCGTCGTTCCGATCAGCCCTCCTCGCGAAGGCGTGCTGCTGAGAAGACGACTGAACGATCGTGAGAGCGTGCCATGGCCAGTGACGTCGAGATAGCTGCCGTTGAGCGCCATCGTGACGGAGACCCATCGCAGCCTGACGCTCGACGGCCCGGCGATGGACACGATGAAGGATCGCAGACACAAGACGTGCAAGGCTCCGCACAGGCAGCCCCGGTGCCGCAATCGACGATCCAAGAGAACGGTGGCGCCCACAATCCTGCGCACGGATCTTACGACTATTCGAAGCTCGACAGAGACGTCGCGGCGCGCGCACGGGCGAGTGCCGAAAGGATCAAGCAGTGGCACCGTGACGCGATCCTCAGCACCGGCAACGAACTGCGCGAGAGGAGGGATGACCTCGGTCACGGTGAATTCATGAAGTGGTGTGCCCAGGAGGTGAGGTTCTCGGATGCCAGCGTGCGGAACTACATGGCTGCGGCACGCGAGTTCAGCGGCGTACCGCTAATTGTTAGCGTTCTGCCGCGGACCATCGTCTACCGGTTCGCCGGCGCCAGCGAGGACGTGCGTTGCGGCGTTGTCGCGCGTGTAGAAGCCGGCGAGGCGGTCGATCCTGACGAAGTGGTGGACCTCATCAAGAAGGGCAGAGCCGAAGCCGAGCGGCTGAAGTCGCCCGAAAAGGCGGCGAAGAAGGAAGAGGCGGCGAAGCGGCGGTTACAACGGGAAGCCAGGGAAAAGCGCAAGTACGACCAGATGCAGGAAGAATTGGATCGCAAGGAGGCGACGGAGATCGACGGAGCGATAGCCATCGTTCGACGCTGGGACGTCAGTAAAGACGAGCTCTTCCAGGTGCTGCGCATCCTGGGCAGGCTCAATCCAGAAAGGGTCAGGAAACACCTTGAGGGTGCAGCACCAGATGCCACGGGCAGTCGCTGTGGATGATATGCGCAAGCTGTCGAACACTTTCCTTTAGCCGCGCTACCGCTGCCCAGCGTTCTCCGACGGCAGCGCGCCCAACCAGGTCGCTCGGAACCGAACGGCTCGGTCTCAGAAGCAGAACTTGGTCGCCGCAGTCATCCGTTGGGATTGGGTGAATCGCGACCTGCTTGCTTCCGGGTCACCGCGGCATGAACGCGGAAGAGCGGCAGAGCAGAGCGAGCGCAGCGGCCCCGGTCCGGCGCTTCCGCCCTGGGTTTACCTGCGCGCGACCCCGTTCAGCGCCGCGCGAGAAGGCGGGCCTTGAGCCTGCCAAGCGCAGCTTGCCTCGCTCGCCGCGCCGCGCGCCGCAGCTCAGCTTTCGCCGCCTCGACCGCCGGGCCGGCGACGGCAAGGGGCAGGCAGGTGTCCTCCTCCGGTGCGTAGGAGGGGAACACAGGGTGCAGCGTTAGCGCGCCTGCACCCTCACCGGCGCCGCCCTCGTAGTCGGCGTGGAGATGCGCCCGCAGCCCGGCGTACATGTAGCTTTCCGCCGCCAAGCCCTCCGCCCAGACAAGGTCGTGCTCGTCCAGCTCGAGGCGGTAGTACTCCACTTCGTTCCAGTCCACCTGAGCCACGCCGGTGCCGTCGATCAGCACGGCGACGGGGATGATCGCGCCGCCCCGCGCCACGCAGTGCCGGGGTGACAGGTGGAGGTCGCGCTGGGGCTCACCGGGGCCGAAGGCGCCCGCCGCGATGCGCACGGGCTGCACCAGGGTGGGCTGTGCATGGCGGCGCAGGTCGAGCCGGCGGCGGCCGATCCAGCGCACCGGGCGCGGGCCGGCGGGGGTGAGGACGAGATCGCCGGCGCCGAGGTCCTCGACCCGGCGCTCGCCGGTGGGCGTGAGGATCAGGGTGCCGGCGGTGAAGCAGGTCACCTGGCCGGTGGCGCCGGTACCGCCCACCGATCCTGTCGACCCGGTCGTGCCCGTTGCTCCAGCGGCACCTGTCGCGCCGGTCGCTCCCGTTGCGCCGGTGGCCCCTGCTGTCCCCGTGGCGCCGGTTGCTCCTGTCGCGCCGGTCGTCCCAGTGCTGCCCGTCGATCCAGTGCTGCCGGTGGCGCCGGTCGACCCGGTTGTCCCTGTGCTGCCCGTGACACCCGTTGCGCCAGTTGTCCCTGTGGTCCCGGTCGCCCCCGTGCTCCCCGTCGCGCCGGCGGTTCCGGTCGCACCCGTGGTGCCGGTTGCCGCTGTCGCGCCAGTTGCACCCGTCGCCCCGGTTGTGCCCGTGGCACCCGTTGCCCCTGTGGCACCCGTTGCCCCTGTGGCGCCCGTCGCTCCTGTCGTCCCGGTGGCTCCTGTGCCGCCGCTAGTCCCCGTGGCCCCGGTTGCGCCGTTGCTGCCGGTCGCTCCGGTGGCGCCTGTCGAGCCCGTCGCCCCGGTTGTGCCCGTGGCACCCGTTGCCCCTGTGGCGCCCGTCGCTCCTGTCGTCCCGGTGGCTCCTGTGCCGCCGCTAGTCCCCGTGGCCCCGGTTGCGCCGTTGCTGCCGGTCGCTCCGGTGGCGCCTGTCGAGCCCGTCGCCCCGGTTGTGCCCGTGGCACCCGTTGTTCCGGTGGCGCCCGTCGCTCCTGTCGTCCCAGTTGCTCCTGTGGCCCCGGTCGCCCCCGTGCTCCCCGTTGCCCCGGTGCTGCCGGTCGCCCCTGTGGCGCCCGTCGCTCCTGTCGTCCCGGTGGCTCCTGTGCCGCCGCTAG
>CALMGA010000327.1 GCA_937863205.1 uncultured Beijerinckiaceae bacterium
CCGCCGCACTGTCGGGGTCTGCGGCGGCGGCCGCGGCGAGCAGGTCGCGCGCCTCGGCGAGACGGCCCAGCTCGTGCAGCGCCACCCCCGCATTGATGGTCAGCGCGCCGTTGCCCGGCAGCACGGCCAAGCCGGCCCGGTAGGTCGCCAGCGCGTCGGCGAAGCGGCCGAGGCCGAGCAGCAGGGCGCCGAGGTCGAGCACGGCGTCGCCGTAGCCCGGACACAGGCGGACGGCTTCCGCCAGGAAGCGCCGGGCCGGTTCGAGGTGTCCCTTTTCGCGCAGGATGGCGGCGCCGGCGCGCAGCGCCTCGGGAAAGGCCGGACGCAGCTTCAGCGCCTCGTCGTAGCCGGCGATGGCCTCGTCGAGCCGGCCGAGCCGATGCAGGCGGCCGGCTTCGAGGTAAAGGGCGGCAGCGCGCGCGGTTCGGTCGGGCGCGGGTCGGCGGTGTTCGAGGAGGGCGTTGGCTGGCATGGCGCGAGACAAACGCGATTGGCTTGCCCGGCCCTGACTCGGCCGCACGGGTGGGACCATCCGAGACGACCGCAGTGCCCATCCGCCCCGGCGCTGCGCGCAAGGGACGCCGGTTGTCAGCCGTAGGCGGCGTAGGACTTTTCCTCGACGAGACGCGAGCCCAGCGCCACGTTGATCCGGCGCTTGATCGCCGCGCGCTCGTCGTTGCGCTTGTACACCGCGCGGGCCAGCTCGACGAAGCCGGCGCCGAAGTCGCCGCGGCGCTCGCAGTCGCGGATCTCGTCCTCGATGCGCCATAGGGCTTCGTTCACCGCCCGCAGGTCGTGGCGCAGGCCGGCGATGCGCTCGTCGGCGGCGAGTTCGGCGAAGATGCCGCCGAGCACGCCGCGCTCGGTCGCCACGTTGCGCCGCTTGGCCTCATCATCGATGCGCGCGAGCTTGATGTCGAGGATGGTGAGCTTGTCGACGAGTTCGCCCGGCGCGACCTCGATGTGAACGGTTCCCTGCATGGCTGTCCCCCGCGGAAGGAACCTGCCGCGGGTTGGACACCAAAGCGTTAAGGCGGCTCCGTGCTGTCGGGCTGCGGCTCGGAGGACGCGTGACGGCCCGCCCTACAGGCCGAGCACCTTGGCGTGGTGGGTGATGTGGTCTTCCATGAAGGTCTGCATGAAATAGTACGAGTGGTCGTATCCCTCCTGCATGCGCAGGTCGAGCGGCTGGCCGGCCTCGCGGCAGGCGGCTTCGAAGAGGTGCGGGTGCAACTGCCCTTCCAGGAACTGGTCGGCCGTGCCCTGGTCGATGAGGATGTGCGATGTCCGCTTGCCGGCCTTGACCAGTTCGGTCGCGTCCCACTGCGCCCAGGTCGACCTGTCGGGTCCGAGGTAGTTGCCGAGCGCCTTCTCGCCCCAGGGGCAGGACGAGGGGGCGACGATGGGGGCGAAGGCCGACACCGACTTGAAGCGCCCGGGGTTGCGCAGCGCCGTCACCAGCGCGCCATGGCCGCCCATCGAATGGCCGAACACGCCCATCCGCGCGGGATCGACGGGGAAGGTCGCGGCGATCAACTCGGGCAGCTCGTCCGCGACGTAGCTTCCCATCCGGTAGCCGTCGCGCCACGGTGCCTGCGTGGCGTCGACGTAGAAGCCGGCGGCGATGCCGAAGTCGTAGGCGTCGGCATCGCCGGGGTAGCGCTTCTCGCGCTGCGAGGTGTCGGGGGCGACGAGCACGAGGCCGTGCTCGGCGGCGAGGCGTTGCGCCCCGCCCTTGATGATAAATGTTGTGTGGTCGCAGGTGAGGCCGGCGAGGTAGAACAGGACGGGCAGCCTGCCGCCCGCTTTGGCCTGCGGCGGCAGGTAGACCGTGAAGTTCATCGGCGCGCCGACCGCCGCCGACTGATGCTTGTAGAAGGTGTTGTCGCCGCCGAAGCAGACGTGCGAGCCGGTCTTCTCAGGCGCCATCAATACTGCACCACCGTGCGGATGCCCTTGCCCTCGTGCATGTCGTGGAAGCCGTCGTTGATCTTTTCGAGCGGGATGATGTCGGTGATGAGATCGTCGATGTTGATCTTGCCGTCCATGTACCAGTCGACGATGCGCGGGACGTCCGTGCGCCCGCGCGCGCCGCCGAAGGCCGAGCCGCGCCAGTTGCGGCCGGTGACGAGCTGGAAGGGCCGGGTCGCGATCTCGGCGCCGGCCGGGGCGACGCCGATGATGATCGAGGTGCCCCAGCCCTTGTGGCAGCATTCCAGCGCCTGGCGCATCACGGTGACGTTGCCGGTGCAGTCGAAGGTGTAGTCGGCGCCGCCCTTGGTCAGCTCCACGATGTGGTTGACGATGTTGGTGCCGGCCGGCAGCTCCTTGGGGTTGATGAAGTCGGTCATGCCGAACTGCCGGGCGATGTTGGCCTTGGAGTTGTTGATGTCCACGCCGACGATCTGCTCGGCGCCGACCATCTTGAGGCCCTGGATCACGTTGAGGCCGATGCCGCCGAGCCCGAACACCACGCCGCGGCAGCCGTATTCCGCCTTGGCGGTGAACAGCACCGCGCCGACCCCGGTGGTGACGCCGCAGCCGATGTAGCACACCTTGTCGAAGGGAGCGTCCTCGCGGATCTTGGCCAGCGAGATCTCGGGCAGCACGGTGTAGTTCGAGAAGGTCGAGCAACCCATGTAGTGGTAGAGCGTCTTGCCCTGGTAGGAGAAGCGGCTGGTCGAATCCGGCATCAGGCCCTTGCCCTGGGTGATGCGGACGCGCTGGCACAGGTTGGTCTTCTTCGACAGGCAGTAGTCGCACTCCCGGCACTCGGCCGTGTAGAGCGGGATGACGTGGTCGCCCTTCTTCAGAGAGGTGACGCCCGGGCCGACCTCGACCACCACGCCCGCGCCCTCGTGACCCAGGATCGACGGGAACAGGCCTTCCGAATCCTGGCCTGACATGGTGTAGGCGTCGGTGTGGCAGAGCCCCGTCGCCTTGATCTCGACGAGCACTTCGCCATGCCTGGGTCCTTCAAGGTCGACCTCGACGATCTCCAGCGGCTTCTGGGCTTCGAAAGCGACGGCGGCGCGGGTCTTCATCGGCGGATCTCCCTTGAGGTTCGAGTTTGGCGTGTCCCTATACAGGTTTAAGGCGGCGGGCTAGGGCAGCCGGTCAGCAAATTTTTTGTCGGGCGGCGGCGGCGGACCGCACGGCGCCGGGCGCGCGGCCGGCATGCTTCGGAGGTCGCATGGGCACGCGGGCCGGCGAGGCGTAAGTTGAGCCAGCCGCCGCAAGGCTTTGTCTCGCCGCAAGGCTTGGCTCACGGATTACTCGCCATGGCACGTCGATCGATCGCGGTTCTGCTGGCCCTGGTCTCGCCGGCGGCGGCCGAGCCCCTCACCTGCTCCGGGCCTTTCGCCAAGGGGGCGGACGAGGCGGCCCTGGTCAAGGCGTTCGGGCGCGGCAACGTCGAGCGGACCAAGATCGATGCCGGCGAAGGCTCGACCGAGCCGGGGACGGTGGTGTTCGGCAAGGACCCGCACCGCCGTATCGAGATCCACTGGCACGACCCCAAGAATCGCCGCCGTCCCAATGCCATCATCGTTGGCGGCGGCTCCGGCTGGACGGTCGGAGCCGAGGCCGGCTCGCCGCAGCCGATCGCGATCGGCACTCCGGTCGAGGCGGTGGAGGCGGCCAACGGGCGATCTTTCGCGCTGAGCGGCTTCGGCTGGGACATGGGCGGCTACAGCGCCGACTGGGGCGGCGGCAAGCTGGCGACGCTGACCGGCGGGTGCAGCCTGGTGCTGCGCTTCCAGCCCGACGAGAAAGCGAAGGAGGCGGTGCTGTCGAAGGTCTCGGGCGAGCGCCGGCTCAAGTCGTCGGACCCCAACGTGCGCAAGGTCAAGGCGACCGTGTCGCAGATCCAGATCGGCTGGGGGGAATAGCTCAGAACGGGTGGAAGGCCAGGATGTAGAAGCCGATCCCGACCGCCAGAACCACGAAGAACATGACCCCGTCGAACACCAGCCGTCCGTTGAACTCGTGCTTGGGACGATCGCCTTTTGCCATTGTGCTCCACCGTTCTTGATCCGCGGCCAATCGGCCGAGAAACTCGATGCCGGCTCGCGCTCGCTCGCCGACCCTCGTGTCATCGCATGAAGCGCTCGCGGACGTCTGCCCCTCGTTGCGCTCTCAAGGCTGCGGCCTGTCCGGCCGCGCGACCTGACCGAACAGGATCTTGCGCGATTCGTCGTCGATCGACGGCGCGGTGTTCAGCGCGGCGGCTTTTTGGTAGGCGCGCACCGTCGAGGGCATCGCCTCGATGTCGTGGAACCAGCGCCTGAGGTTGGGGAAGTCGTCGAGGCTCTGCCCCTGGCGCTGGTGGGGCACGATCCAGGGATAGCTCGCCATGTCGGCGATGGAATAGGTGTCGGCGACGTACCTGCGGGTCGCGAGATGGGCGTCGAGCACGCCGTAGAGCCGGTTGGTTTCGTTGACGTAGCGATCGATGGCGTAAGGCAGCTTCTCGGTGGCGTAGGTCTTGAAATGGTGGTTCTGCCCGGCCATCGGGCCCAGGCCCCCGACCTGCCAGAACAGCCATTCCAGCGCCATCGCCCGCCCGCGCAGGTCCTGCGGCAGCAGCTTGCCCGTCTTCTCCGCGAGGTAGAGCAGGATGGCGCCCGACTCGAACACGGAAATCGGCGCGCCGCCGCCGGCCGGCTCGTCGTCGACGATGGCCGGGATGCGGTTGTTGGGCGCGATTTTCAGGAACGAGGGGGGCGAACTGCTCGCCCTTGCCGATGTTGACGCCGTGCAATGCGTAGGGCACGCCCGCTTCTTCCAGGAACATGGTGACCTTGTGGCCGTTCGGCGTCGTCCAGTAGAAGAGATCGATCATCGTGCCCTCTTGGGTGAACCGCGCAGGGTTAGGTAGGCTTTGCCGTTGGGGTCGCCAGGCGGCATCCGGCCGATGACGCCCGTCGCGGCCGAGAGAGCCATGGCCGGGCCGGCGATGGGTGAGCCATCGCGGAACGGCGGAGGAGATCCGGGGTGCCGACCCTATTCCGCCTGCTGATCGTCGCCGGCGTGCTGACAGCGCTCGCCTTCGCCGTGATGACGGCGATGGTGAGGTTTCTTCAGCCGCAGCCGCGCGACATCACTCAGACGATCACCCTGCCCAAACCAGCGAGGTAGCGCGACCGCGTCCTTGTTCTCGCAGGCAAGTCGCATCGCCAGCGCCGGCGTTGCGGCCGTTGCCGGTCGCGGGCGGCACGATGTCGTCTGAGGGTCCGCCGGCCGGCGCGCCCGGCAGCTTGGCTTCGGCCAAGACGAGCTTGGCGCGAGGGCCGCGCTCAGGCGTCCCGCCGGGCGCCCGGCTGATAGCCGAGCACGCGGACGTAGCGCGCCACCTCCTCGGCCGGCCCGAGGAACTTGGCCGGATTGTCGGACAACTTGACGGCCGGGTGTCCATCGACGGCGAACACCTTGCACACCAGCGACGCCGGCTTGAGGTCGAGGGCCCGCTCGGCCGGCGCGCAGCCGGTGAAATCGTTGGTCAGCGCCGTGCCCCAGCCGATCGACACCTGCACCCGTCCGCGCAGCGCCCGCACGCTGTCCTCGATGGAGTCGACCGTCATCGCGTCGGACAGGATGACGAGCTTGTCGCGCGGGTCGCGCCCGCGTGCCCGCCACCAGGCGATCAGCTCCTCGGCCGCCTCGACCGGCGGCTTGGAGTCGGGACGCGCCCCGGTCCAGTCGGCCGCCCAGTCGGGCGCCGCCGCCAGGAAGTTGGCCGTGCCGAAGGTGTCGGGCAGCAGCACCAGGAGGTTGCCGGCGTAGAGCTTCGTCCAGGCTTCCAGCATCGCATAGGGGGCGGCGCGCAGCTCGTCGTCGCTCTGCGCCTGGGCGGCATACACCATCGGCAGCTCGTGGGCGTTGGTGCCGATGGCCTCGCAACCGAGATCCATCGCCAGCTTGACGTTGGAGGTGCCGGTGAAGTTGGTTCCCAGCCCCTGCCGCAGCGCTTCCACGCACCAGCGCTGCCAGAGAAAGGAATGGCGCCGCCGGGTGCCGAAGTCGCCGAGCCGCAGCGGTCCCTCGCGCCCCAGGGCCTGCAGCCGCTCGATCTTGCCCCAAAGTCTGCTCTTCGCCCTGGCGTAGAAGAGATCGAGCTCGAAGCGGTCGAGCGAGCGCACGGCCGCGCGCGCCCGCAGCTCCGACACGATGGCGAGGCAGGGGACCTCCCACATGGTGGTGTGGGTCCACGGGCCGTCGAAGAAGAGTTCGAACTGCCCGTCCTTCTCGTGCAGCTCGTAGGGCCCGAGCGTGAAGTCGTGGAGGAAGTCGATGAAGGCCGGCTCGAAGATCTGCGCGCGGCCGTAGAACGAGTTGTTGGCGAGCCAGATCAGCTCGTTCCTGGCGAAGCGCAGGGTGCGGACGTGGTCGAGCTGGCGGACCAGTTCGTCGCGGTTGATCACCTCCGCGAGCTTGACGCGGTCGGTGCGGTTGCGCAGCCCGAAGCGCACGCGCGCGTCGCGCTTCAGCGCCCAGATCATCTGCAGCATCAGGAACTTGTAGAAGTCCGTATCGAGCAGCGAGCGCACGATCGGGTCGAGGCGGGCGGAGCGGTCGTAGGCGCGCTGGGCGAGGTCGAGGGTCATAGGCCGGTCCGGTGGCGGAGTCTTAGACTTTGCGCTAAGGCGGTGCGTCTTTTCCCGATGCGAGAAGAAACCCGCATGCGTTTCGCGCAGCTCCTGCTCGTCGGCGCCGCGTCGATGTTCCTTACAGCATCTTCCGGGCTCGGTCCCGCCCACGCCGCCGGCCCGAGCTTTTCCTGCGACAAGGCGACGGCGCCGGTCGACCGGGCGATCTGCGCCGACCCCGACCTATCGGCGCTGGACCTGTCGCTCGAACAAGAGTTCCGGGCCGCGCTCGCCGGCGACCCGGCCGGGCGCGACGACACTTTGCGGGCGCAACGCGCTTGGCTTAAGGGGCGCGCCGACGCTTGCCACCTGCCGCGGCAGGGTCAGGCGACCAAGGAGCAGACCGTCTGCTTGGCGGATCTCACGAAGGACCGCCTCGCGATCCTGCAGCCGCGGGATCCGCGCGACGTAATCCTGGCGACAAGGATCGCCGATCTCATACGGCGCAAGAACGGCTTCATCAATGACTCGGACTCGCTCGCGGCTGAATTGGGCAAGGATCCCGACAGTCCCGTCCGTTTCACCACCGAAGGCGAGCCGCTCACCAACAAGATCGCGACGAGGCTTCCGTCCTTCGATGAACTCGAAGACATGAAGAGGGAAGGTGCGGTTTATCGCTTCGGCGACCTGCTCGCCGTCGGCGCCGTCGAGGGCACGGCACATTGCTGGTACTACACGGTCTTCCACGAGGTCGGGGCGAAGTACGAATCGGTGGCAACCCCGGCTCCCGCCAACGGGCACTGCGGCGAAACGATCGATTTCGGCAGCACGACTGCGGGCGACGATGAGCGATCGCTGCCGCTGTTCGCGGACGAGAGCTACCATATCGACAAGCCGACGCTTCTCCTCCTCGCCTTCCGGGGCGACAGGTGGCGAAGGGTCGGCCGCTTCGCACTCGTCTTCGAAACGGCGCTGGCCGTGACGGATCAGTCGTGCGCGGCGCAGGTGCCGTGCGCTGAAATGGCATCGGACGCCTTGCAACTCGCACGAGCCCGCGATGCCGCCGGAGCGGAGGAGCCGAACCGCCTCGGCGCCGCGACGCGGACCACCGAACTGCCAAAGGACTCGCCGGTGGACCTGCCGGCCTTCGGCGGCCACTCCTTCAATGCCTACAGCGTGTTCGAAGGCGGTGCCCCCGTCTACAAGCTGGCGACGGCGCGCGGCGTCCTCGCCATGCGGGTCTCCCATGGTACACTTGGCTGGCGGGTCAACGAGGATTACGACGTCGGCGTCTACGAGCACCGCGACGACCGCTGGCAGCCTGTCGCCGGCTTCCAGATCGCCAAGAAGCGCGTGAAACTGCGCTCGGTCTCCGTCGAATAGCGCCCGCTACCCCGTCTCCGCCAGCAGCCGCCCGGCCGCCGCCCGCGCCTCGTCGGTCACCGTCGCCCCGGCGAGCATGCGGGCGATCTCCTCCTTGCGGGCGGAGGGCGCCAGCGCCGTAACCCGCGGCGCCACGCGGGCACCGCGGTCGAGCGAGTCCTTGGCGATGCTGAAGTGCCCGGCCGCGCGCGCCGCCACCT
>CALMGA010000328.1 GCA_937863205.1 uncultured Beijerinckiaceae bacterium
ACGCGCGAATCAGCGATGGATCCAACCGGTTCCAATCAACTTGCCAAAGTAGTGCCTCGTGACGCAAACGCGCGGGATCAAGCGTATCGTTCGTGAAGCGCGCGAGAAGATCGCGTCGAAGCCTCGCCGTGAGCTGTAAAGCCGTCTCGTGTCCGACAAGCTCGACGAGGAAGCCGTACTCGTCGCGATCGGCAGGCGCGCCGCCGGACCCGGCAGTTTGCGGATCAGGCGCGTCGCCGCCATGCCGTCCATGCCGGGCATCTGCACGTCCATCAGCACGAGATCGTAGGTCTTGTCCTGAACCGCTCGAACCGCGGCAGCGCCGTCCCCGACCACCTCGACCGCGTGACCGAGATCGCCCAGCACGGCGCGGGCCAGCTCCCGGTTGATCTCGATGTCGTCGACGAGCAGCAAGCGGCCGCGACGGCGAGCGGGCTGAGCGGCGACGGCAGGGGCCGCCTCCGCGGATGATCCCCGCATCAGGGTGACGGTGAACCAGAAGGTCGCGCCGCAGCCTTTTTCGGAGAAGACCCCGATTTCGCCGCCCATCAGTTCGACCAACCGCTTCGAAATGACGAGCCCCAATCCGGTTCCCCCGAAATCACGGCTGATCGGACCGTCGGCTTGGCTGAAGCGCTGGAACAGTCGGTGCTGCTTGTCCCCGGCGATGCCGATCCCCGTATCGATCACGGAGAAGCGAAGCCGCTCGCCCGTGGACCCGGAACCGTCGTGGCGCAGGATCAACGAAACCGATCCCTGCTTGGTGAACTTGATCGCGTTGTTGAGGAGGTTGAGGAGGATCTGACGAAGGCGGACCTCGTCGCCCAGCAGCAGCTCCGGAATGGATCCGTCGATTTGCGAGCTCATCTGTAGCGACTTGGAGATGGCGGCGCCCCGCGTGATCGACAGGCAATCCTCGATGAGGACGGACGGCGCGAAGGACACCGGCTCCAGTTCCACGGCGCCCGCCTCAACCTTGGAGAAATCCAGGATGTCGTTCACCAAAGTGAGCAGGGCCGACCCGGACGAGCGCACGATGTCGGCGTACTTCCGCAACTCGGGCGCAAGCGCACCCGATTGGGCCAGCAGTTCGCCGAAGCCGATGACGGCATTGAGTGGCGTGCGGATCTCGTGGCTCATCGCGGCGAGGAAGTCGGTCTTGGCGTGACTTGCCTGCTCGGCGGCCGCCTGCGCCAGTTCGGCCGACTGCTTCGCGATCTTAAGCTCCAGTGTGCGCGCTTGGCGTTCGGACACGTCGCGAAGGCAGGAAACGATCGAGGTCGGCCGCCCGCTCGCCTCATCGAGAACCAGCTTCATGCCGGCTTCGATCCACACCCGGCGGCCGGAGCGGTGCCGTAGACGGTAGGTCGCGACCGCGCCCTCCGTGCCATGCTCGCCGGCAACGAGCCTGCGCACGAGGCCTGCGATCAGTGGCACATCGTCGGGATGCATGGGCGCATGGGGCGAGCTACCGAGAAGGTCCTCGGGGTCGTAGCCGAGCAGCCCGCGGCAGGCCGGGGAGACGTATTCCCGTTCCAACGACAGGTCGAGGCGCACCACCACGTCGCTCATGTTTTCGGCGAGCAGCCTGTAGCGAGCTTCGGCCGCGCGAGCCTGGGCGTCGGCCTTCCGGCGCGCCGTCATGTCGGTGAACGTCTGAACGGCACCTCCGGTCGGCAGGCATACGCGGCGCAGTTCGAGCACCGTCCCGTTGGGTCGCGTCCATTCGTGCGTACCGGCGCTGCCGCCCTGCAATGGCGCTCCCGGGCAATCGATCCCTGAATCCCCGCTGGCTCGCACGCCGCGTCCTCCCAAATCCCGTATTCGCCATGGCGCTGCTGAAAGGCGGCAACCTCGCTCAACTGCGGCTGCGAGGCCATCAGCGCGGCCGGCAGGCCGAGCAGGTCGAGGGCGCGCCGGTTGAAGACCCGCACGCGCCCGTCGGGGTCGGACATGACGAGACCCTGGTCCATGCTGTCGAGCGTCACCTTGAGCATCGCGGCGTTGTCGCGCAGCAGGGCCTCCGCGCGACGCAACTCCGTCACGTCCATCATGACGCCGAACAGCGACCGTCGGCCGTTCGCCTCCTCCTGAAGGAAGCCCCGCAGCACGACGCTGCGCACCTCGCCATCGGGGCGCACGATGCGGGCGGTGAAATCGAGATAGCCTCTGATGTCCAGGGCTTGCCGCAGCTGGCGCTCGACCAGCGTGCGGTCTTCGGGATGGCAAGCCTCGATGCCGTCGGCCAGGGTCGGCCGGTGACCGGCCTTGTCCAGCCCGTGGATGCGGTAGACCTCATCCGACCAGAACACGCTTTCCTCGGGGTACCCGACGCGCCAATGGCCGACGTGCGCCACCCCTTCCGCGACGCGCAGCATACGGTTGGCTTCGCGGGCGTTGGCTTCCGCCGTGCGGAAGTGCGTGATGTCGCGAGAGCTTCGCAGCACCCGAACGATGCGCGACGTTTCGTCGGCGAGCGGAACGCAGGTGATCTCGAGAACGGTCCGCTCGCCGGCGACATCGACCCGGTCGTCCTCGGTCCTGACGATCTCGCCGATGGCGGCGGCGCGCTTGACGTCCTCAAGGTCGTGAAGGGCGTTGGGCACCGCGCCCTCAGCCGCATTGCATATTTCAACCACCGGCTCGCCATCGCTCGGGATCCGATAAACGAGCTGTTGTTCGGGAAGCTGGTCGAAAAGACCGCGGAACAAGCGCTCAGCCGCCTTGAGGTCCGCTTCGCGGGCAGCCAGGCGCGCCCCTGCTCCATCGAGCGCGTCGCCGACGAGTTTGAGCTCGCCGGCGATGTTGGGAAGGCTCAAACGGGCGTCGAACCCACCCTCGCCGAGCTGCACCGCCGCTTCGACCAGGCGCCGGATCCAGCGCAGCAGGAACGCCTCGGCCGCGACCCAAGCGAGAACGCCCGCAGCGACGGAAAGGACGCCGAGTTGAAGGAGTTCCCGTCGAAGCTCGGCGTCGATGGCGGCCAGCACAACCGTCCTGGGCCGCCCCACGAACAGCTTGGCGTTCGATCCCGGTACCGTTGCGAATGCCCCGATGCGAACGATGCCATCGGCGAAGCTGCCTTCGAACGCGCCCTCCAGGCCGCCCAGTCCATTCATGCCCGTCGGCTTGCCCGCGAGAAAGGATCCGATCCATTGGGCGGCATCCTTTGATCCGGCGAGCACCGTGCCGTGGCGGTCGGTGAGCACGACGAGCGCATCCGGGTTTCGCTTGTTCGCCTCGACCAGCCCGGCGAGCCATTTAAGATCGATCGTCACCGCCGCCACCGACGAGATCCTGCCCTGCTCGTCCCGGATCGCGCGCGCCAGAGTCATGGCGGGGTGACGATCCTTGCGCGTCACGAGGAAATCGCTGATCGCCACCTGGTCCGCGGCGACGGCCTCGCGGAAGTAGGGCCGGTCGGCGACGTTGACGCCGGTTCCATCCCCGTCGCTCCAGCACCGCACTTCGCCGTCGAGGCGCGCCATGAAGATCCGGGCCGCCCAAGGCGTGCCGGCCGCGATGCGGTGCAACAAAGCCGGACACCCGGCGGCGTTCGGGTCCGCGTCGCCCCCGAGTTCCGCGACGAGCGTTAGCAGCGTCACGGCTTGGTCGATCAGGCCGCGCTGCTCGACGGCGCCCTGGCGCACCGCGGCGAGCGCATCGCGCTTGGCCTGGGCGACGTAGCCGTCGCGCGCCGCGAGGATGGCGTAGGCGCGCAGTCCGGCGACGGGGAACAGCAGCACCAGCATCACCGCGATCAACTGTCCCCTGACGCCGAGAAGCCGCGTTCCGCCAACGCGGGCCGCGCGCCGCGGGACCGATGAAGACTGCGTCGCCGCCGCGCTCATGCGGCAGCCCTTCTCGCCGGCTGGACGTTCGGCATGCCGATCACGAAGCGAGCGCCTTCAGCCTGTGTTTCATCCAGCGCCAAGGTCCAACCGTGCAGGTCGGCGATCTTGCGGCAGAGCGCGAGGCCGAGACCCACGCCGTCCGGGCCGTTGCGACGGGGCACGCGCACGAAGCTGCCGAAGATGGCCTGCGCGAACGAGGGCGGCACACCGACGCCGTTGTCGCTCACGGCGACCTCGCAGGCGGCCGCTCGCTGGGCGGCGGTGATCGTGATGCGGGGAACGCGGCCTGGCGAGCGGTAGCGCAGGCTGTTGCCGATAAGATTCTGGAACAGGTTGACGACCAGCGCGGGTGCCGCGGTGATCTCGGGAAGAATGCCGACCTCGATGACGGCGCCGCAGTCCGAAACGTCGGCAGACAGGTTGCGGCACGCTTCGGCGACCGCGTCGGCAAGGACGAAGGGCTCGAGATGGATCTCCCGCGAGCTGAGGCGGGCATGGTCGAGCAGGCCCGAGATCATCCGCGTCAGCCGAGCGGCACATCCCTCGATGGTTTCGATGCAATCGATCGCCTGCGCGGGGTCGTTGGCGAGCGTGCCCCTCAGGATCGCCGCGAACGAGGCGATCTGCCGAAGCGGCGCTTGCAGATCATGCGCGGCGATGGACGTGAACTCACGTAGGTCCTGGTTCTTGCGCTCGATCTCGCGCGAAGCGGCCAGGAGTTTTTCCTCCAGGAGTCGCTGCTCGCGTTTCTGCATGAGGAACCAGTGGTCGATCGGACGATCGACCTGGTCGACGGTCGTCAGCACCGCATGCTCGCCCACGGCCGCTTCCCAGGAAATGGTGATGTGGCAGCGCCGCGACGGGATCTGACCAGCAAGACGCACGGCGGGCAGCACGAGGGGTTCGCCCGCCGCGACCCGCAGCTCCTCGAAGTCCTCGTCGAGGCCGGAAAGCACGGGGCTGTCGAAGCAGGAGTGCCCCACCTCGGGGAGCCAGCCGCTCAGTGCGCCTTGCCGCGAGCGCACGACTCCATCGGGCCCGATCGTCGCGACGCCGGCGAGGCCAGCCTTCATGAAATGCGAGAACGCACCTGCGCCGATCGGCGGGAGTGGGTCACGGCAGGCGGTCATATCAAGGGCTCCGACGCTCGATGGTCGCGGCGAGGGCGATGAAGAGGTCGCGCACCCCGGCGCCGGTGCGCGCGCTGGTGAAGGCAATGGCGTCGGCCGCCTGCAGGCCCGGCGGTTCGGGCCCGCGCTCGCCCGCTCCGAGAAGGTCGCACTTGTTGATCACGGCCGTGCAAGGTCGTCCGGGAAGAGCATCCCGGAAGCCCTCGACCAGAACCGCCATCTGCTCGATCGATGCCGGGCGCGTCGCCCACGATCAGCGCGCCGCTCGCGCCCTTGATGTAGACCGTTCGGAAGATCGCCATCCCGAAGTCACCGTCCGTGTCCCACAAGGTGAGCTGCGTCGGCTTGGTCTTTCCCGGCAGCAGAACGGTTGTCGTGTAGATGTCGACGCCGATCGTCGCCTTGTAGCTCGTCTCGAAACGCTCGAAGGCGAGGCGGTTGGCAAGCGACGTCTTGCCGACGCCGATCGCACCGAGGATCATGATCTTGCGCGCGGCCATTCCCGAACATTCGCCGGCATAAGCGAGTTCGAAGACGACCCGACGGTTGGCCGCCGCGGCGACGGCATCGCTGATCGGCGAGGGGGCGCGCGTCGAGACGACCGCGAGGCGCGAAGCGGGCAGTCCGAGGTGCCGCAGGACGTTGGCGACCCGTTCAGCCCGATCGCGCGCGGCCTCGGTGTTGCCCTTGGGCGTGCCCGCGCCGTCCCCGAAGCCGACGATGCGCAACCTCGCGCCGTCCGTCGCCGCCAGCAGGCGGGCAAGCCTGTCGAGGTCGCGCTCGCCGCCTCGGGATCGCGGAAGTCCGCTCCGGCCGCGAAGAAAACGGACGTTTGGCGGGCTGCCTCGTCGAGGCGGCGCATCGGCGTGTCGAGACGGGCGCCCAGCGCCGCCAGTTCTCCCCGCAGCCCATCGAGACCGGATCGAAGAGCCGAAGACGCGGCTTGCTGCCGACGATCAAGCTCGGACAGGACGCGGCCGGCCGCCTGCTCCGCTTGCGTGCGATCGACCATCTCCGTCTTGAGCTGCGCCTGCAAGGCGGAAAGGCGGTCTGCGAGGCTTTCCGCGCGCTCCACGTCGGCGCGCAGTGCCCGGTCCAACGCCTGGGCCTGTGTCGTTTCCGAGAGCACGGCGAGGCGCGCCTCCACTCTCGCAGCCGGAAAGGCGCGGGCGAGTTCCGAGGCGAGCGCCTGCGACGCGGCACGGTCGGCCAGGACGCCGGTCGCATGGATCACGCCGGCGCCATGATCGAACGCGAGTTGGACGGGATAAAGCGCAAGCCCCGGCATCCGCCCGATGGCTGCAAGGGTGCGATCGTCGCGCGCCTGTTCGCGGGCGTGAAGAACGGATCGGACGGCGAGGGTCGTCGCGCCCAAGGCCAGAACCGCCGGAATCGCCACGGGCGGCGATACGCGCTTTTTGCCGGACGCGACGGGCGCGGTCCGCTCGACGATGCCGGCATGGAGCGAGGCGATCGCATCGGCGAAGACGGCCTCGCCCGCCGTGACGCCGGGAAGGAACGACAGGAATGCCGCGTCGACTGCCGCCGACAGCGCGGCGGGGATCGCACCGCTTCCGAAGACCGCCGCCACGATGAAACTCGGCGATGCGCGCAGCAGCACGGCCTGCCCGCCGAGGTCGATCTGGCGCAGGTCGCCACCGCTCTCGCTCAGGGCATGTCGAGCAAACTCGACGATGGCTGACACGAGGCCGCCGAGAAGGTTAAGGCTTCCATCGGCGGCGTCACGCGTTTCGCCCGGTCCGGTGGCGGCGAGGACGGCACCGCTCGTCCGCTCGATGAGAATGAGGCGTTCGAGCCGGGCTCGACCAGCTTCGGCCAGAAATCAGTTCCCCGATCGGCCGGCGGGTGACCATCGCCTTGATCCGCAGCTGGACGCGCTTGGGCGAGAGCGCGGCTTCCAGCTTGCCGTTGATGTCCTCCGACAGCTGCTTGAACATCGCGCCGATGCCGGCGGCGACCATGCGGCCGGCGATGGGGTAGAGCGTTTCGACCATCATGTCGCGCGATTGCTCGATCTCGCGGCGGATAGCCGAAATGACGAGCGGCGCCATTGCCGCAGCAAGGTCGCGATGGCTTTCGATCTCGGCGACCTTCAGAGCCACGACCAGGCTGTCGGCGACCGAGCGAGGAAACCGGGCCTCCGACCCGACCCTCAGCTCCAGCTGGGCGACGTCGCCGCGCAAGGCTTCGAGCGCCTGCCTGTCCTCGACGAGAAGCAGGCGCCTGAGCTGACCAAGGTCGGTGTCGAGCATCGCGAACGGCTCAGAAACTCTTCTGTTCGGCGCCGCGGTCACGGATCTCGCCCATCGCCGTGATCTGACGGCCCATGTCCACGATGCTGCCGCCGATCGCGCGGACCGAATTGCCGTGCTCCTGCCGCAGCGCGCGCCCCAGCGCGTCGATCGTCGCCTGCATTTCTTCCAAGCGCTTCAGCATCCGCTGTTCGAGCGCATGCACCTCGTCCTGCGCGGTTTCGAGGCGACGATCATGTCGACGAAGCGCATCGCCGTAGAGGAGTTCGCGCACCTGCTCCAAGGTGTCGGGCACAGGTCCGCCGGTCGCGGGGACGGGTGCGGCCTCGTCTCCGAGACTGGGCGTGAGCAGCTTCACATGTCCGGCCATGATGTCACGTCCTCGCGGCGATGTAACGGGTCCCACCGGGCGCCGCCGATCCACGGTGATCCGTTCATTGAAGATTCGCCGGCGCTCGACGGGGCAGCCGCAACTGGACTGCGAAGCCCGGACCTTGGCGACAGCTCGTTACGGCGGACATCGAGCCGTCGAGGTCCGCGAGCAGTTCCTCGAAGAGCGGACCATAACCGACGGGATCGGGCTGTCCGGCGAGGCGACCATCGAGCTGGATGCAGACCCCCTCCGCCTCGTCGATCATCGAAACCTCGATCAGGCTGTCGCCGGCGCTTTGCGCGCTGGCACGGCAAACGAACTCGTGAACGAGGAAGAGCAGCGGCACCGGATGGCTGATCGCGGCAGGCAATCCATCGATGTCGGAGGTCACCAGCGTCTGCCCCCGGCTCGTCAGGGTCGCGGCGGCGATCTCGAAGGCGTGGGCGATGACCGTCTCAAGGCTCGCAAAGGGGAGCGCGTGCCCGCCTTGCTCGGGCTGGCTCGCGACCAGCCACTCGAAAAGCGCGAAGCGGGCTGTTTCCGACATGTTGGCCAAGCCTGCGAGCCTGTCGCGGGCTTGCGCCCTCCGCTCGAAAGCTTCGTAGGCTTGCGCCTGAGACAAACGCCCGAGGACCGACGTTTCGAGCAGGTCGCGGAGGCTCGCAAGGTGGCCGGCGCTGCAACTCCTCCGCCCGGTCGCTCGCTCGGCGAGCGCTTGGAGGATTGCGTTGCGCAGCGAGACTGCGTCGAGGCGCTCCTTGCCGATGAAACGCCTGGCCCCGGCAAGCCGGCACAGGTCGCCGATATCGGGCGTGCTCAGGCTGGTGAGCACCACGGCTGGCAGTTGCAGGGGTGCCACGTCCAGATCGGCGAGCAGGCGCAGGCTGGTTTCGCATCCCAGCCAGAAATCGAGGATGCAGATATCGAAGGTGCACTCTGCGAGGAGCTGCCGGCCGGCCTCCGCCGACACCACGCGCGTGAGCACCAGCTTCGGCTCCGCCATCGCGGCTGCATGGAAGCCGATAAGTTTGGCATCGACGTCGTCGTCTTCGACCAGAAGGACGCGCACCACGTCCGGCACACCGCCTCGCGATGGAAGGAAGGGATAGGATGACGCTGCAAATCCTCGTCGGCAAGGTGCGGCGCAAGGACTTCGCCGCAGCGGTCAAGTGGGCTGCCGAACCCGTGAACCACGCCGCCCTCATCGCCGAATGGAGCAGGCTCAATGAGCACGACTGACGACTTCATCACAGTCGGGCGGCCCTTCCCGCAGATCGAAGCCGTGGCGCCGCCGATGGGGTTCGTGATCTTGGCGAAGTGGAAGGGCGGCAAGCAGGTCGCCGTCGACCTCGGCCCGACGCTGCACCGCTTCAAGGTCTACGCGCCGCTCAGGACCGACCGCACGCTCTTCGAAACGGTCCACGTCGCGAACGGCTCGACGATCGCCTGGGGCAACGACGACGCGATCGACATGCACGTCTCGGAAATCGAGCGCCTCGCCGGAGAGGTGATGGAAGCCGCCGACTCAGGGCCTGGATGAAGGATCTCGGCTTGACGCTCGACAGCGCCGCGGCCTTGCTCGGGATGAGCCGGCGGACCATCGCCTACTATGCCGGCGGGCAGGAAATCCCCCGCTACGTCGCGCTCGCCTGCGCTCATCTCGCGAACATGCGAAACGGCAGGGTCGGTTCTGCGAAAGACCGTAGCGCATCAGTGCTGCATGGGTAGGAGCGCCGGCTAGCCCGCACCCCTTCCGTCACAATGGACAACGGGGACACGTCGCGCCCTCGAGCTGCGACCGAGACATCGGGCAGGTATGGTTAAGAAAACCTTAACGCGACACGTTCGGTCACCTTCTGCAGCGACCTAGATCACCTGACCTAGCAGGCCGCTGAAAAAGGCTGTGAGTTTTGAGCAGTCCATGATTCACTCT
>CALMGA010000329.1 GCA_937863205.1 uncultured Beijerinckiaceae bacterium
CCCGCACCTTCGAGGCGCAGCTCGCCGACGGGCGCTGGCTGCAGATCAACGAGCGCCGCACCAAGGATGGCGGCTACGTGTCGGTGGGTACCGACATCACCACGCTGAAGCGGCACGAGGAACAGCTCATCGAGTCCGAGCGCCGGCTGATGAACATCGTGATCGACCTCAAGCGCTCGCGCCAGAAGCTGGAAACCCAGGCGCAGCAGCTCGCCGAACTGGCCGAACGGCACCTGGAGCAGAAGGCGGAGGCGGAAACGGCCAACCGTGCGAAGTCCGACTTCCTCGCCAACATGAGCCACGAGCTTCGCACGCCGCTCAACGCCATCCTCGGCTTTTCCGAGATCATGACGATGGAAGCCTTCGGCCGGCTCGGTTCGCCCAACTACCTCGACTACAGCCGGCACATCCACGCCAGCGGCCAGCAGCTGCTGACCGTCATCACCGACATCCTTGAAATGTCACGCCTCGACGCCGGCCGGGTCCGCCTGGAAAAGGAGCACTTCTCCATCGGCGAGGCGGTGGACGCGGCGCTGCCGCCGATCGCCGCCTTGGCCGAGCAGGCCGGCGTCACGCTCGATGTCGAGGGAGCGTGCGACCTGTCCGTCCATGCCGACCGCAACGCCTTCGAGAAGATCCTGACCATCCTGCTCAACAACGCCGTCAAGTACACGCCGGCCAAGGGCGGCATCAGGCTGCGGGCCACCGTCGAGGACGGCTCGACCAACCTGCGCGTGGAAGACACCGGCATCGGCATGCCGCCCGAGGCGGTGGCGCGACTCGGCCGACCCTTCGAGCAGTTCGCGCGGACGCTGCACAACGGGATGCGTGGATCGGGCCTCGGTCTGGCCATCGCCCGCTCCTTCGTGGAACTGCACGGCGGGTCGATGCGGATCGAGTCGGAGGAAGGCGTCGGCACCACGGTCGACATCCGCCTGCCCGCCTCGACGGAAGCACCTCGCAGGCCGGCGCCGACGACGCTTCCGGCCATGGCGCAGCCGGCGACGCTACGGCCGGCGCGGCTGCCGATGATGGTTCGAGGGGCGGAAAAGATGTCGCGCAGGGCCTGAACGGTCAGGCGACCGGCTCAGCTCGGCATCGCCGCCACGTCGGGCACCGCGTCGCGCAGCGGTCCGGCCAGCGGCGGCGCCGCGCGGGCGACGGCCGGCAAAGCCAGCACCACCTTCAGCCCCGGCGCATTGTCCTCGATCCGAAGCTCGCCGTTGTGCTGGCGGGCGATCGCCGCCACCAGGGAGAGTCCGAGCCCGGTGCCGGGACGTGAGCGCGAATTCTCCAACCGGACGAAGCGATCGGTGATGCGCTGGCGGTCGGCCGGGGGAATGCCGGCACCGCTATCGGCGACGGCGATCTCCACGAAAGCCCCGCGCCGGCCGGCCGACAGCACGACCCTGTTGCCGGCCGGCGCTTCGGCAAGGCCGTACTTGAGCGCATTGTCCACCAGGTTGGCGAGGGCTTGACCGATCAGCTCGCGGTTGCCGTGCACCATCAGGTTGGGCTCGATCCTGCCCTCCAAGGCGACGTCGACGCTTTCCGCCACCGGCTCGTAGAGTTCTCCCACGTCGCTCGCCACGTTCGCGGCATCGAAATCGACCATCTCGTCGCGCCAAGCCCCGGCCTCGGCGCGGGCGATCAGCAGAAGGGCGTTGAAGATGCGCAGCATCGCATCCGAATCCTCGATCAGCTTCTCAAGGGTGTCGCGGAAATCGTCGGTGCTGCGCCCGGTGCGCAGCACCTGCTCGGCGCGGGCGCGCAGCCGGGTCAGCGGCGTCTTGAGATCGTGGGCGACGTTGTCCGACACTTCCTTCAGGCCGCTCATCAGTTCGGCGATGCGGTCGAGCATGGCGTTGATGTTGCCGACGAGGCGATCGAGCTCGTCCCCCGATCCGGCCAGGGGCAACCGCCCGGCAAGGTCGCTGTCGGCGATGCGCCGCGCCTCGTCGCTGATCCGGTCGACGCGGGCGAGGACGCG
Organism: uncultured Beijerinckiaceae bacterium; assembly: GCA_937863205.1. The sequence continues at coordinate 1,991 of CALMGA010000329.1, forward strand.
ACGGGCGACGACGAGGCCGCCGACGGTGCCGATCAGCGTGACGATCGCGAGCGAGTTCAACAGCGCGCGCCAAAGGATCGGCGTCAGGCTGTCGGCCTCGGCGAGGTCGTGGCCGACCAGCAGCCGGAAGCCGCCCGACAGGGCGAAGATGCGCGCCAGCGCGCGGCGGCGCTGGCCCTTGACCCGATAGGTCGTCTCGACGACGCCGGTGCGTTCGAGAGCCCCCGCCGGCAGCGAGGCCACGTTGCCCACCAGCGGCTCGCCGGCATGGGTGGTGACGAGGTAGAGCCCGGCGCCGGGCTGCTTCACCCGCCCGTCGATGATCTCAACGAGGCGGGTGATGCCGCCCTCGGCATATTGTTCCGACAGGCTGGCGACGTCGGCATCCACGGTCTGCGTGACCTGGTCCTCGATCGCGGCATTGAGGTTGGAGCCGATGCCGTAAAGAACGAGCCCGGCGCCGACCGCGGTGATGAGGAGGTAGGCGAGCGAGATCTTGAAGACGGTGGTGCGGAAAAGCTTGCCGAGGACGGTCAGCACCGGGCCGCATCAAACCTTGGCACTGTCGCGGATGGTGTAGCCGGCCCCGCGCACGGTTTGCAGGAGCGGAGGGTCGAAGCCCTTGTCGATCTTCGAGCGGAGACGCGAAATGTGGACGTCGATGACGTTGGTCTGGGGGTCGAAGTGGTAATCCCACACGTTCTCCAACAGCATGGTTCGGGTGACGACCTGCCCGTGGTGCTTCATGAGATATTCGAGGAGGCGGAACTCACGCGGCTGCAGCACGATCTCGCGGCCGTCGCGCGTCAGGCGATGGGCGAGCCGGTCGAGTTCGAGGCCACCGACCCGGTAGGACGTCGATTCGCCGCCGCCGGGATGGCTGCGTCGGGCCAGCACCTCGATGCGCGCCAACAGCTCGGAGAATGCGTAGGGCTTGGGGAGGTAGTCGTCGCCGCCGGCGCGTAGGCCCTTCACGCGATCGTCGACCTGTCCCAGAGCCGAGAGGATCAGCACGGGTGTGGTCACCCTTTGAGCGCGCAGGCCGCCGATCAGCGACAGGCCGTCCATCTTGGGCAACATGCGATCCACGATCAGCACGTCATAGTTGCCGTCGCGCGCCATGTCGTAGCCGATCAGCCCGTCGTGCCCGCTGTCGGCGACATGCCCGGACTCGCGCAGAGCCTTGACGAGGTACTGGGCGGCTTCGGTGTCGTCCTCGATGATGAGAATGCGCATGGGCGACATATAGAAGATCCCTCGCGGAGGGGCATGCCGGCCGGTCTCGGCCGCTGGCAGCGAAGCGCGGGGTGCGCGCTTCGCTGCCAGCGTGGGATCGGGACTCAGCCCTTGGCGGATGTCGACAGAGCGACGAAGCGGACGCCCTGCTCGCTCTTGACGCGCAGCAGGATCGCCTTCCGGCCGTCCTTCCTGGCGTTGGCGATCACGCCCGTGATCTCGGAGGGCTTGCTCACCTTTTCGCCGCCAGCTTCCAGGATGACGTCGCCGACCTTGAGGCCCTTCTGCGCGGCGGGGCTGTCCTGATCGACGTCGGCGACGACCACGCCCTCGCTGCCGGCTCCCGGCACGGAGGCGGCGGGTGCGAGCTGCAGGCCGAGCGCGGCGACCGTGGCCTTGGCGGCGTCCGGCTTGTCGCCGTCGGTCTCGGCCTTGGCGACCTTGTCGGAGTTGGGCAGGGTGCCGAGCCTGACGTCGGCCGACTTCTCCTTGCCATCGTGCCAGAAGGTCAGTTTCGCGGACGCGTTGGGACCCATGCCGGCGATCTTGCGGGCCAGCTCGCGGGGACCGTCCACGTTCTGCCCGTCGACGGCGAGGATCACGTCGCCGGACTTGATGCCGGCAGCCGATGCCGGACCCGACGGCTGCGCTTCGGCGACCAGCGCGCCCTTGTTCGACTTGAGTCCGAGCGAGTCGGCGATCTCATCCGTCACCGGCTGGATCTGCACCCCGATCCAGCCGCGGGCCACGGAGCCCTTGGTTTCGAGATCGTGGATGACGGTGGTCGCGACCTCGGCGGGAATGGCGAAGCCGATGCCGACGCTGCCGCCCGAGGGCGAGAAGATGGCGGTGTTGACGCCGACGACCTGACCCTGCGCGTTGAAGGTCGGGCCTCCGGAGTTGCCGCGGTTCACCGGCGCGTCGATCTGCAGGAAGTCGTCGTAGGGGCCGGCGCCGATGTCACGGCCGCGCGCCGAGACGATGCCGGCGGTCACCGTGCCGCCCAAGCCGAACGGATTGCCCACCGCGATCACCCAGTCGCCGACGCGCGGCGCCTTGGACGCCCACGGCACGTAGGGATAGGTTCCATCCTTCGTCACCTTGAGCAGGGCGAGATCGGTCTTCTTGTCGGTGCCGATCACCTTGGCCGGCAGCGAGGTGCCGTCATCGGTGACGAGGGTCACTTCCGAGGCGTGCTCGACGACGTGGTTGTTGGTGACGACATAGCCGTCGGGGGTGATGAAGAAGCCCGAGCCCTGCGCCTGCGTGGTCTTGGGCTTCTGCTGGTGGAACTTGTTGCCGCGGTCGCCGAACTGCTTGAAGAAGCGCTCCAGCGGATCGCCCGGCTTCAGCTGCGGCAGCTGCGGCACATCGCCATCGCCCTCCTCGGCACTGTCGCCGGTGTCGGTCATCTTGACCTTCACGGAGACGACGGCGTTGCGCACATGCTCGACGACGTCGGCGAAGGATGTCGGGTTGATCGTCAGCACACCGCCGGCGGCAACCTGGTTCGCCGACGCATCGGCGAAGGCGCGATGCGGCGCGACGCCGCCGACCACGGCAGCGGAAAGAGCAAGGGCACCAGCCGCCCCAAGCAGCGCCGCGCGAGTCGTGACCCGCTTCGGCCCGTTACGTTCCATCATGCAAAACTCCCATCGCGATCGGTGGGCGACCCATCCGTCGAGACGCAACATGGGGCAGCCAGACTTACCCCTCCATGGCCTTTGCATGAAACATTCGTAACGTCGTAACGCCTTGGGGTTCAGATTTCGGGCGAGCCGACGCCGAGCAGTTCGTCGAGGCGGCGCCGTTCGGCAGGGGTCAGGCCGCCAGGCGGCCTGCGCTGCGCCCGCCCGCGTCGCGCGGCCAGGGCGACGCCGAGACCACCGAGGCCGAGCACGATCAGCGGCGTGCCCCAGAGCAGAAAGGTTTGCGCTTCCAGCGGCGGCTTGAGCAGGATGAACTGGCCGTAGCGGGCGACGAGGTAATCGCGGACCTGCTGGTTGCTGTCGCCAGCCGTGAGGCGCTGGCGCACGAGCTGGCGGATGTCGGCGGCCAGTTCGGCGTGGCTGTCGTCGATCGATTCGTTCTGGCAGACGAGGCAGCGCAACCCTTCGGAAAGCGTGCGGGCGCGACTTTCCAGGGCGGGATCGCGCAGCATCTCGCCGGGCTCGACGGCGAAGGCCGGGCCAGCCGCCGCGAGGCCCAGCAGGGCGGCCAGAACGAGGGGCGGTCGGCGGCTCATTCCGCCGGCACCGCGGCCGGGACCGGGCGCCGCGCCCGCGCTGCAATGCCGAAGCGCAGCCGCCGGTCGGAGAGCGAGAATGCGCCGCCCAGCCCCATGATGAGCGCGCCGATCCAGATCAGGGTGACGAGCGGCTTCCAGAACAGCTTCACGTCGACGCTGTTGCCGGTGGGCGCCGAGATCGACTCGTAGATCTGGCCGAGCCCGGATGTGACGATGCCGGCCTCGGCGCGGGCCATCTTGCGTACGGGATAGAAGCGCGACTGCGGCTCCAGGATCGCGACCACCGTGCCGCCACGACGCAGCACCGTGCGGGCGACCGCTGCGGTATAGTTGGGGCCGGGCTCCTGCGTCACGGATTCGAGCTGCGCGGTGAAGGGGCCGATGGCGGCGACGTCGCCCGGCTTCATCGAGAGGATGTGCTCCTGGCCCCAGCCCGATGCGGCGAGGCCGAGCAGGGTCACGCCCAGGCCGGCATGGGCGAGCGCCGTGCCGTAGGCCGAACGCGGCAGCGCCACGGCGCGGGCCCCGACATCGGCGAGGCCACCCGCGGCGAGACGGCGGACGAGGTCGGCGAGCGAGCCGGCGATCACGAAGATCGCCAGCCCGGCCAGGGCATACGACATCGCCGGCGCGCCCTCCATCGCGGCAAAGGCGAGCAGGCCGGCGAGGCCGGCGAGCATGGCGACCATCATCCGCTGCGCCGCGCCGAGCAGGTCTCCGCGCTTCCACGCCAGCGTCGAGCCGATCGGCATCGCGAGGAACAGTGGCACGGCGAGAGGCACGAAGGTGGCGTTGAAGAAGGGCGCGCCGACCGAGATCTTCTGACCCGTGATCGCTTCAAGCGCGAGGGGATAGAGCGTGCCGGTGAAGACCGTCGCGCAGGCGGCGGTGAGGATGAGGTTGTTGAGCACCAGCGCGCCCTCGCGGGACACGGGCGCGAACAGGCCGCCCTGGCGCAGGGTGCCGCCGCGCCAGGCAAACAGGGCGAGCGAGCCTCCGATGAAGCCGACCAGGATGACCAGGATGAAGAAGCCGCGGCGGGGATCGTTGGCGAAGGCGTGCACGGAGGTGAGGACGCCCGAGCGCACGAGGAAGGTGCCCACGAGCGAAAGCGAGAAGGCAAGGATGGCGAGAAAGATCGTCCACACCTTGAGCGCTTCGCGTTTCTCCATCACCACGGCCGAGTGCAGCAGCGCGGTGCCCGCGAGCCAGGGCATCAGAGAGGCGTTCTCGACCGGGTCCCAGAACCAGAAGCCGCCCCAGCCCAGCGTGTAGTACGCCCAGTACGAGCCCATCGCGATACCAAGCGTCAGGAACACCCAGGCGATCAGCACCCAGGGCCGGACGAAGCGAGCCCAGGCGGCGTCGACGCGCCCGGCGATCAGCGCCGCGGCGGCGAAGGAGAAGGTCATGGAGAAGCCCACGTACCCGAGGTAGAGCAGGGGCGGATGGATGGCGAGGCCGGGGTCCTGCAGCAGCGGGTTGAGGTCCTGCCCCTCGATGGGCGCGGCGAGCACGCGGGCGAACGGATCCGACGTCAGCAGGATGAAGAGGAGGAAAGCGGCCGCGATCCAGCTCTGCACGCTGAGCACCAGGGCCCGCAAGTCGGCCGGCATGCCGCGCGAAGCGACCGCCACGGCCGCCGCGAAGACGGCCAGGATCAGCACCCACAGCAGCATCGAGCCCTCGTGGTTCCCCCAAACGCCGGTAATCTTGTAGATCAGGGGCTTGGAGGAGGCCGAGTTCTCGATCACGTTGAGGAGAGAGAAGTCCGACGCGACGTGGGCGTAGGTCAGGGCGGCGAAGCTCAAGGCGGTGAAGGCGAAGCCGGCGAGCGCCACCGGCACCGCCACGGCGAGCAGCCGCCCGTCGCGGGTGAAGTGCCCGATCAGCGGCACAACCGCGTTGACGAGCGCCAGAGCCAGCGCCAGCACGAGGGCGAAGTGGCCGGTTTCAACGATCATGGGCGACGCCTCGATGGGACTATCCGTCCCCGTGCAACAGGGGACCGTGCCGCGTCCGTTGGAGGGAGCTGCCATCGCCTCGGCCCTGCCGACGGGCAAGCCAAGGCCGATGAGATCGGCGAAGGTCGGAAGCGGCGGCAGCTTCCACCACCTCCGGCGGTTTCCCGCCGCGCTGCGCTGCGCAGGAAAGACCTAGCCAGCCCGCCGATCATGGCGCCGCGCTCGCGCGCTTGTCGCCCGGCGGGCGCTGCGTGTCGGCCGGCGCCGTGGCGAGCGGCGGCGCGTCGTCGCGCCAGACGCCCTGCTTCTTGAGCGAGTCCGCGACCTCCTTGGGCATGT
>CALMGA010000330.1 GCA_937863205.1 uncultured Beijerinckiaceae bacterium
AGCCGGCGCTATGACGAGAAGGCCCGAAGAAGTCCACTGACCGTCCACGGAAACGCGTCAATCCCAGCCTAACGGCTCCGCCGCAGGTTGACCGTGCGGGGCATCACCCCGACCGTCTTGGCGATTGAGCGCGTCGAGCGGTTTTGCGCCGCCAGCAAGACGGTACGGGCGCGCAGCACGTCACGCTGGGCACTTGTGGGCGCGCGAAGCTTGGCTTCAAGAAGCGCCGTGTCGTCCAGCGTTAGCCGGACCTAACGGCATCGGGAATCATGCTCAGAGTCCGTCCGGGATCATTTTGAGCGTTGGCAGAGTTTTCGCAGCATGAGGCGAATGGAAGCCAAGTGCAAAAAGGCGAGCGCCTTGCGCGTCAAGCATTCCCCGTCTTTGGCCAGCCGACGACAGCGGTTCAGCCAGGCGATCGTGCGCTCCACGAGCCAACGCTTGGGCAACAGCACGAAGCCCCTGGCGGTGTCGGAGCGCTTGACGATCTCCACCTCGACCGAGCGACAGACCCGGCGCACGCCGGCCTGGAACGCCGGTCCCTGGTCGCCGCCGTCGGCGTACAGCTTGAGAAGGAACGGATACAAAGCAAACAACGTGGCCATCACCAGCACGCCACCGTCGTGGTCCTGAGTATCAGCCGCATGCACGACCGCGTGCATCAGCAAGCCCTGCGTGTCGACCAGGACGTGGCGCTTCCTGCCCTTGATCTTCTTGCCCGCCTCATAGCCCGACGGGTCGACGCGAGCCCCTCTTTTTCCGCGCTCTTGACACTCCCGCTGTCAATGATCGCCGCCGTCGGGCTGGCCTCGCGTCCGGTCGCCTCGCGGCAGGCGACGTACAGCGTGTGGTGCAGGCGCTTCAGTGCTCCATCATGGTCCCAAAGGTCGAAGGTGCCGTGCACCGTGCTTTTCGGCGGCAGATCCTTGGGCATCGCCCGCCACTGACACCTCGTGCCCAGCACGACCATCCGCCCGTTGACCACCTCGCGCAGGTCGACGCTGCGCTTGTTGCCGCCGCGCTTGGCCGGCGGGATCAGCGGCGCGACCAGCGCCCATTCCTCGTCGGTCAGGTCGGTAGGATAGCGCAGCTTGCTGCGGTCGTAACAACCCCGGTTCCCACTCGTCCACATCGGCAGCCTCGTTCCCTGGCCACCTCTGAATCACAAGCCGCTCAGTCCGTTCCGCTTGTTCTCGGACGGACACTCAGTGCCGAAGCACGAGTCAGCGTCCAAGGAAAGCTGGTACTAGGGATCTGCGGACGGGCCCACACGCCACGGGAGTAGGATGAAACTTCGGCGCATCTCCTTCCCGCTCGTGCGGAGTTCGCGCCATCTCCGCCGGCGGGCGATGCGTCGCTGCGCGGGTTGATGTCTCCTCGAAGCGTCGTCCTGCGCTGCCCGCAGCCGGCGCGCCAGTGGCACCGGCAGCTCTGCGAGCGCCTTCGCGGGGCTGGGCTCGACGTTGAAATGCGCCGGGGCGCGCCGGTGACACTGGACCGGGCTCAGCGCTTCATGCTGCGCTGCGAGGCTTGGCTCGGCCGGCGATCGGCGGCGATGCAGGTGATCCCGCCGCCAATCGATCCGGTCAGCGGCGACGCGTCGCGTCCGGTGCTGGTCCTCGATGGCGGCGAGGGGCCTTCCGGCTCGCTTCATCCCCTCTTCGAAGGCGAGAGCGGGGTCGAGCGGCTGTTCAGGTGCCTGCTGGAAGGACGTGCGCCCCGCCTCGCCGTGGCGAGGATCGATGCGACGGGGACCGGGATCCTGAGCGAGGGCCTCCCCGCCCTCAGGGATCCTTCGCTCCTCTCGACCTCGCTCGACGACTGCTACGACCGGCTGATCTGCCTAATCGCGGCGGCGCTGCTGGCACCTTCGCACAATCCTCCGGCCCTCGGCCGTTCGCCGCGCAGGCTGCACTTTCCCTTGGACACCCCGGCCGGCTTCCTCCTACACGGTCTCGTGGGCAAAGCCGTCCGACGCCTCGTCCCCCGCAGGGAGCATTGGCGGGTTGCCGCAAGGCCCCGCGGCGCGGATGGTTCAAGCCTGCACGTCCTCCCCGACGACGGCGCGCGGTACTACGCCGATCCCTTCCCCCTGCTCAGCGACGGGCGGCTGCACGTCTTCTTCGAGAACCTTCCCTCCGCGAGCCGACGCGGCGTCATTTCGGCGGCGGTCCTGAGCGAGACCGGCTTTTCCCGGCCGATCGAGGTACTCGCCCGGCCCTACCACCTGTCCTACCCCTTCGTCTTCGCCGAGGGCGGCGAGATTTACATGATGCCGGAGTCGGCCGACGTGCGCCGCCTGGAGCTGTATCGCGCCGCCCCCTTTCCGGAGCGTTGGGAACTCGCCGGCGTGCTCCTCGAAGGGGTCGCGGTCGCGGATGCGACGCTGATCCGGCACGGGGGACGATACTGGCTCTTCGCGACCTCGGCCGAACCGCCGGGCACGAGCTGGGACCGGCTACTCCTCTTCCACTCGCCGGCGCTGCAGGGTCCGTGGCGGGCCCACCGCCGAAATCCCGTTCTGATCGACGCCGGTGCTGCCCGTCCCGCCGGCCGGATGTGGCACGAGGGCGACCAGCTGATGCGCGTCGCGATGGACTGCCGGGGCGGCTACGGAAACGGCGTGGTGGTGCTTCGCGTCGACCGCCTCGACCCCGACGGCTACGCGCAGACGCCGGTCGCCTCCGTGGACGTTCCCCCCGGCGCCGACGGCCTGCACACCTTCAACAGCTGCGCCGGTTACGACCTCTTCGACCTTCGCGACGGGCGTTCCAGCCCTGGACGCAGGGCGGGCGTCAGGCCGGGTTCGCGGTACCGCCTCTTCAGCGACTGAGATGGGCGACCTGCACCGCCTGGGCGAACATCGCGTTCAGGGCCGCCGTGATGTCGGCGGGGGTGTTGGCCGTGTAGAAGAAGCCGGACGAGGCGCATTGCGCGAGGTTGGTCGGGAGGTTGATGATCGCGGCGTTGGCTGCGGCGTTCTCGTTGAAGGGGTCGGTTTTGTAGCTCAGCGGCGTGTAGGGGATGTACAGGATCGAGATCGTGGCACCGGCCGCCTTGAGCGCCGAGCACTGCGCCGGCGTCATGGCCGTGGGGGATCGCAGGCCGTCGAAGAAGGACGCGTTGTAGCCGAGGTACTGCGAGGGTGCGCCGGTGTAGTTGTAGCGGCCGTATTGGACGTCGGCGTAGTGCTGGGGATTTTCCATTCCGTCCGTGATCAGGAAGACGAACGGCTTCGGCTTGATCGCGGCCGAGCCGTCGCCGTAGACCTGCACCGTGCCCTGCATTTGGGTGAAGATCGAGTTGGCATCGTAGGTGCTCGACCCGAGGTTGGTGCCGCCGCTGCCGGTGCCCGTCGAGGGATCGTTGCCGGTGGTGAGCTGGGACGAGCCGATGTCGAGGAGCTGGGTGAAGGCCGTCGGCGTCGAGCTGCCGCAGGTGGCCAGCGTCGACAGGCTGGCGGTGTTGGCGGTCAGGGCGGCCAGGGTGGTCATCCGGGTGATGAAGGGATAGAGGCCGATCCGGTACTGGTTGGGGACGGCCGGCGTCGACGCCTGGGTGATCAGGGAGCAGACGGCGGTGTTGACCGCCCCCGAGCGAAGCTGGATGCCGTAGAGCTGGGCCAGCGTGTAGCCGGTGTAGCCCGGAAAGTGGCAGGCGAATTGGCACCCCTGCTGGTAGACCGCATAGCTGTCGAAGTTGATGCCGGCAAGCTGCGTCTGGCCGGCCGCCGTCGAGGGCAGCCCCATCGATCCCGACACGTCGATGAGCAAGTAGAAGTCGAGGTAGCTGGGCAGGTCCGCCGAGGCGGCGGCGACGCCCGAAACGGCGAACTGCGGGACCCCGAACAGGCGACCGAAGTTGTTCTGGGTCGCCGTGGCATAGGTCACGGTCGCGGCAAAGGTCTGGTTGGTCCGGGTCAGGACGATCGTCGGCGTCGGGGTCTGCGCGAAGGCGATCGAACCGGCGTTGACGCTGAAGGCGCTGAGGGCGCGGCTGGTGCCGGCGGCGATGGCATCGCTCGTCGCGTTGTTGTCGCTCGGATTGGCGGCGATGTAGGCCTTCGCCGTTGCCACGGCGGCGAGCGCGGCCGTGTCGGCGGCGTTGTCGAGCTTGCTCTTGTCGGTGATCGCCACGCCGTAATCGAGTCCCAGGCCGACGAGGCCGATCATCGGAACGAGGCAGAGGGCGAACGTCATGCTGACGTTGCCGGCTTCACACGGCAGCAGCGGCCGGGCACGCAAGCGGCAGCGAGCGGACGTCAGTAGCCTGGGCATCTTATCGCGATCCCGTCGGTGTTGGTCGTGTCGTAGTTGATCAGGCTGGCGTAGCGCGGCTGCACGTAGACGGAGCGGGCGATGCGGATCGCCGGCAGGAATGCGTTGCCGAAGCTCGGATGAAAGGTGAACACCACGTCGATCACGACGAGCGATCCCGGACCGAACACGGCCTGCGGCAGCGTGGTCCGGCTCGGCACCGTGCCAGTGGAGGCGAGCTGCGGCACGCCGCAGGCCCGGTAGTTGCTGCCCACCGTTCCCGTGCTGGTCCAAACGACGCTGGCGAGGTAGCAGGCGCTCTGGTTCGATCCGCTGCAGCCGTTCGACACCTGCGTGAACTGGATGCCGGCGTAATCAATGGTGATGTCCTGCCACCACGCCAAGCTCTGGCGGGCGGCGTCCTGCATCAGGTAGGGAAAGACGACGAGGCCGGCATCGAAGCTGAAATGGATGTCGAGCTGGTTGACCGTGGCAACCGTCGAGCCGCTGGGTGGCGTGGCCTGCGAGATCATCTCGCTGATGGAGGCGGCGAGCAGCTCGACCTTCCGGACCGCCCGGACATAGGTCACCACCTGGAGGCCGAACAGCATCAGCACGGTCAGAACGGGAAAGACGGCCGCGAATTCCACCGCCGCCACGCCCCCGTCGGACCCAACGAAGCCGCGTCGGCGGGCATGGCACGGCATTGACGGAACGGGGGACGCCATCAGTACTGCTCGTTGCGGAAAGCGGCCGTGGCGACGATCAGGAAGGCGGGTGCGCCGTTGAAGGTCGCGCCGCCGCCGAACATCCTGGCGAACACGGCGGGCATGAACGTCACGGGGTAGACGAGCTGGAGATATTCATAACTCTGCCGCGAGCCGGGGCTGTAGGTGCTCGACGCATCGCTTAGGGCCGGCATCAGCAGCGCGGTCGCGGAACTGTTGACGAAGGCATAGTAGCCGGCCGGCTGCGCCGCTTCCGTCACCGTCTGCAGGTTGACGAAAACGTTGGAGCAGTTGATCGAGGATGTCAGGTAGGGACAGACAATCGTGGACTTGAAGGCGGCCTGCGCGACGCTGTTCTGCTGGACGTAGCCTGTCATCACCTGGCGGGCGGCCTTGCCGGCCGCGTAGTCCAGCGAAAAAGTCAGGTACATGATGAGCGACGCCGTCATGATGAACAAGATGGTGGCCAGCAACGCGAAGGCGACGAGGGCGAACTCGATGGACGTGGCTCCGCGCCTGTGCCGGAGAAAAGCGATCATCATCATGGATGCTAGCTAGGCCGGCAGATCTTAAGAGATGATGACTTCCCTATCGTCAGACGTTGCTTTGCGGTTGCGAATAGAGATACTCATTCGCCGCGGAAACCCCGCACTCACGCAGGGGGTGGTCAGGCCCGTCGCGTGCCGTCAGGCACCGACGGTGCCGAGCACGGCGCTGAAGGCGTTCGGGTCCGAGGATTGCCGCTCTTGCGCACGATCGCCGAAGGTTTTGAGGCGCACCGCCGCGGCGTGCGGGCGCGGGCCGAGCGGCGTCGCCGCCGCGTCGGATGGCCTCGGCGCAGAACCACGGGCAAGGCAGCCGGACAGGCCACCAGCAGTCGGCGGTGCTGCTCGACGACGGGCTTGCCCTCCGGCACCTCGATCTGCTCGTGCACGCCCGGCGTCAAAGCCGACCTACCTGCGTGTCGCCCGATGCCGACCTGGATGGCGGCGGCGGCGACAAAGGTTAGCCTCAAACGTCTGGTCGCTGGGCAAGCCGCCGGTTGCCGCTGAACCCGGGAAAGTGCGCTTGACCACCCCAACGCCGCTTGATGATCTCGAAGCGACCGCATGCGGGTTGCGCCATCCCCTCCGCGCGGAGCGGTCGATCGGTTTGATGGCCAGAGGTACGATGCAGGGAGCTGGAGATCGGAGCCCCCTTCGGCTTCCCCAACCTGGATCTGAATCGGCCATGTCTCACCATGGACGAATTCGAGCGGACCTGCCTGAGGTCGCCGTGTTCGTCACGCTGGAGCTCAGCAAGTCGTCGTGGCTCATTGCCGCGCAAGCCGAGCCGAGCGGCAAAACATCCTCTCGGCGGCTCAGCGGCGGTGACGTGGACGGCCTGCCCGCCCCGCTGCGCTGCCTGCAGGCTCGGGAGGAGCGCAGCTTCGGCCAGGAGGCGGAGATCATTCTTTAGCTACGAGGCGGGCTATGATGGCTTCCGGCTGCAGAGCCGGCTCTTGGCCGACGCGCTCACCTGCCACGGTTTCCGGCAGCCTGCAGGTGGACCGCCGGGCGCGACGGGCAAAGACCGACCGGCTCCATGCGGCGATGCTGTTGCGCACGGATGGCATGGTGCCGCGGCGATCACGGCGCGCGCCGCATGGTGCAGGTTTCCCCGGGTGGAACGCGAGGACGCGCGGCGCACCCATCGCGGGCGGCAGCGACTGATCGGCGAGCGGGTCCAGCACGTCAACCGGATCAAGGAGCTGCTCGCCACTCCAAGGCATCGACGTGGTCCGGCCGCTGCGACGCAACCGCTGGGAGCGCCTGAAGGAGGTGCGCACCGGCGATGGACGTGACCTGCCTCAGCGGCTTTGCCGCGAGATCGAATGCGAGCTCCGGCGTTTGGAGCACGTGCTGGATCAGATCGCGCCCGCCGAAGAGGAGCGGGACGCCGCTGTGGCGAACTCCGACGCCAGCGGCGACCGGCAGCGCGACCAGGGCACTTTCAGGCCGGCAACCCTCTCCCGCGCAAGTCGATGATCGAACCGGCCTGGCTGTGGCTGCGCGACCGGCCCGACAGCGGCCTCGCCCGCTGGTTCGTCGAACGGGTCGGCACCGGGCGCGTCCGCAAGAACACGGCGGTTGCCCTGGCGCGCAAGCTGCTGGTCGCCCTGTGACGCCACCTTGCCACGGGGCTGGTTCCGGAGGGCGAACGCGTGATAATGGTCCGGCATATCGAGGTTCGTCCGCCGGGCCGGTTGATGGCAGGCCGGGTGAGCGGGGCCAGCGCGTGACCGGAGCTCGACGGGATTTGCTGCCGTCGCCAAAGATGGGGCCTGCTTCCCTGAGCCGGTTCGCCTCGCATGAGGCATCTTGGTCAGGAACGCCTTGTTGCGCCGGAGACGAGTGGATCAGCGAGCCAGCGCTCGCGCGACGAAGACGGTTCTCCCCGCCCGCTTGAAATGTCTACGGTCGCCTCCTGCGGACATTCCTCAAACGAGTCGAGTACAAAACATTTAAAAGTCGTGGGCTGCTGCAGAATAAAGGCGGATGCCGCCACGATAGTTGACGCCGCGTCCAGGACGGCCCACGAAAATGGCTGCAAGGCGACTGCCTGGCGGCTCGACAGCAGCCCCAGAACATCGGACCTCCAATCGGGCCCGGCCCGATGCTCTAATCACCTACGTCGCATCGGATTTGACTAAAAGCTGCTGCGTACTTTTCCGGTCCGATGCTTGAAATGCGAAAAGTTGCTGGCTTGGCAAAGTCGTGTAGCGTAAAGGATCATGATAGCGCGATGGGGCGTCGCCAAGCGGTAAGGCAGCGGATTTTGATTCCGCCATACGGAGGTTCGAATCCTCCCGCCCCAGCCAGTTCCACGTAAGTCCTTGATCCTGCTATGCGGGCGCCC
>CALMGA010000331.1 GCA_937863205.1 uncultured Beijerinckiaceae bacterium
TTGGCAACTATGTCTCTTGCAAACACGGCCAACCTGAGGTAGGTTGACGGCACTGGAGCAAGCTGCCGTGTCGATCCTCTCCCGCCCCTACTTTCATGACGAGACCGCTGCTTTCGCGTTCCTCGAAAGCGTCATCTGGCCCGAGGGTCCGGTGTGCGTGAAGTGCGGCTCGACGGAGCGGATCACCAGCGTCAAGGCGAACCCGGCGAAGCGCATCCGCGTCGGTCTTCATCGCTGCGGCGCCTGCAAGGCGCAGTTCCGCGTCACCGTCGGCACGGTGTTCGAGCACGTCCGCATCCCGCTCAACAAGTGCCTCCAGGCCGCGCACCTGATGTGCTCGTCCAAGAAGGGCATCTCCGCTCATCAGATCAGCCGCATCCTTGAGGTGCAGTACAAAACAGCATGGTTCCTATGCCATCGCATCCGCGAGGCGATGCGCGACGGCGACCTGCCAATTATGTCCGGCCCCGATGGCGTGGTCGAGGTGGACGAGACCTACGTCGGCGGCAAGGCGAAGAACCGCGCCTACAAGGAGCCGCAGCCGAAGAAGGCCGTGCTGTCCCTGGTCGAGCGCGACGGCAAGGTCCGCTCCTTCCACGTCGCCAACGTCACCGCCAAGAGCGTCCGCCCGGTGATCGCCGCCAACGTGGACAAGGCGACCGTCATTATGACGGACGAGAGCCCGATCTATCACGGCACCCGCAAGGGCTTCGCCGGGCACCACACCGTGAACCACAGCGCCAACGAGTACGTGCGGCTCGGCTCCTACGTCCACGTCAACACGGCGGAGAGCTTCTTCTCCATCGTGAAGCGCGGCATCACCGGCACCTATCACAGCGTCTCGGAAGCGCACCTGCACCGCTATCTCGCCGAGTTCGACTTCCGCTACAACAACCGCAGCAAGCTCGGCTGCGAGGACACGGAGCGGGCTGGGCGGGCCCTGTCGAGGATCGCTGGGAAGCGACTGATGTACCGGGACTCATCACTCCGGCTTGCCCTCGCATAGTGGTGGAGATCGTGGCCACTCCAGACCGCATCACGCTGGTCATCGAGGGTCTGCCGGAAGACGAAGGGCGTGTTCGTTTCGCGACCTTCATGACGCAACTACAAAATCTGAATGCCACCCTCAATCGGTTGGACAGGGAGGCTAACGAAGGCAAGGCGGCAACCTACTTTGAGATTGCCGAGCTATCCTATGCCAGTCCTGTTCGCGTTGTGTTGGAGGCCAAGCAGGTTCGCGGTCAACCGTTGTTCGATGGCGCTGTCGTTCAAAGTCTGGATCGCATCACGAAGACATTGAGTGCGCCTGAAGCTGATCTCTCTAAGTTAGACGCCGACCTTTTGGAAGACATCCGTAGGATTGCACGCCCTGTCGGCAAGCAGGTCAAAGCCACAGCTCTGCTGTTCAATGGAAGTACTTTCGACCTCACCGAGAACCTGACGACGCGCCTTGAAAAGGCGTTGGCCGTGGAGGAGGAGTGCGACGGTTCTCTTGACGGCATGTTGGAGCAAATCAACATCCACTCCGGCGCCAACACCTTTGTCATCTTCCCGGCGATCGGGCCGAAGCGTCTCACCTGCCGCTTTCCTGGTCGCCTGTATGACGACGCTGTAGCGGCCGTTGGCAGGCGAGTGGAGGTGTCCGGCACGCTGAAGTATCGAGCGGGAGCCGACTACCCACACGAGATCGCGGTCACGGCGATCGAGGCTTGGCCGCCCGACTACGAATTGCCTGACTGGGATGACCTTCGCGGGTTGGCCCCCGATGCCACAGGCGAGTTGAGTAGCGAAGCCTTTATCCGCGAGATGCGTGATGAGTGGTAAGCAGCCTCTATACTATTGGGACACCTGCCTGTTCCTTGCTTGGATAAAGGACGAGCAGCGTAAGGTAGACGAAATGGCAGGCGTTCGCGAAGTGATCGCACGTTCCAAGCGGCGCGAGGTTCTAATCATGACCTCAGTGCTGACTGTGACAGAAATTCTACAATCGAAGGTACCTGTAGGTCTTGGCTCTTTGCTATTTGATCTCATGCGACGCGTGGAACGCAAATCAATCGATGTCAAGATAGCAAAGCTGGCACATGATCTTCGCGACTTCTATGCCGGGAGAGCCGACCAATTCGGAGGCAAGACGCTTTCTACGCCTGACGCGCTTCACCTTGCGACAGCCATCCTCTACCGCGCCGATGAGTTCCACACCTTCGATGATGGCAGCAAGGGTAAATCGCTCGGTCTACTCTCCCTAAGCGGCCAAGTCGGCGGGCACAAGCTCATCGTCTGCAAACCTCAGCCGACAAGCCCTGAACTTGACCTCCGTCGACCACCGCCACCACCAGGAGGCAAAGCTTGAGCCGAAAAAATCAAAACACTGACCCTCACGCCGCCGCCCTTTCTCAGGTCGAGCACGACACGGCTGGGCAGCAAGAGCGCGTCCACCGTCAGGTGGTGAGGGAAGAGCAGGAGGACACCTGCACCCAAGCGGAGAAGTTCGCCGATGCCGCCCGCGAGCATGGGGCGGACGAGAGCGAGGATGCATTTAAAGGCGTACTGCGAAAGCTGGCGAAGCCGAAGACCTAGGCCGGATTTGAACGGGCAGGATAGTATCGAACTGGACGGCTGCTATCCCGCCGCACATAACCTTGGTCGTGAAGCCACCGGCAATCGCCGTTTACGCGCTGCTGAACAGTCCCTTCCCCAAAAATAGCCTCTGCGATCTCTCGCTCGGTTAAGCCCGGCCGATGCCGGACGATAACCTCAATGGCCTGCGCGATGGTGGGAGGATCAAAGCTCACGGACAACCTCGCCCTGCTGGCCTGACTTTCTACCTAGGCGCGAGCGCGTTTGCAAGAGACATAGTTGCC
>CALMGA010000332.1 GCA_937863205.1 uncultured Beijerinckiaceae bacterium
CCTTGGCGACTTCGGAGCCGATCACCGGCCAGATCTCGCCCCAACTCTCCGAGGCGGGACGGCCGAGTGCGGAGGGGTGCCGCTCCGGCCCCGCGGAGGGCACGAAGCCATCGTTGTAGAAGAACGTCGCCTCCGGCCCCCAGAAGATGTGCATGGGGTGGTGACTGTTGAGCAGCAGGCGCACTGCCGTGCGCAGGCCGGATGGCCAACCCTCGGGCTCGCCGAGCGGGGTCGTGGTCCAGTTGTAGGCCCGCATCAGCGTCGCCATCTCGCCCGCCCCGGCGAGGAAGTCGCGGCTGCCGGACATCGGATCAGGCGCGGTCATGAAGGGCAGGAGGCTGCCGCTCCATCGCTTGCTGGTCGATCGGGGTCCTACCCATCTCGGCGCGCTCGAACTCGCGCAGGGCGGCCCGCACGACCTCGCTGACGCTGCTGTAGCGGCCGGTGGCGACGCACCCTTGCAGGAACGCCCGGAGTTCCGGGGGCAGGGAGATGGTGATGGTTTCGCGCACGGCCATGCTTGGCCGTAGCATCACCTCACACTGTCACACAGCTAAATATGTTTGGTTTGATCGAGAATGTTGCAGTCCGCTTTTGATCGCATTCTGCCGCGGCATATGCCGCTGACCGCGTAAGGGCACGGACGTGATCGAAGCCTGAGATGAGGTGAGGCGGCAGGCCAGCTATCCTGCCGAACCCAGGCCCGGGCCGACGGCCTCGCTAAACGTGGCAGCTTCCAGTCCGATGTTCTAGCCGACGTCTGCGGCACCGCACGGTGCCGCGAGCCAACGTACGAATTTCATGGCTCGAAGGGACGCGGCTAGGCGCCCTTCGGTTCCGACATCTTGCGGTGCGCTGCCGCTACCACACTGTCGGGCAGCACGTCGGCGATGACCGTTGCGATCTTGCTCTTCACGCCGTAGACGATGTCGGCATCGCCGCGCATCAGGGCGTCGAAGCCGGTCTTGGCGACCTCGGCGGGGTCGTCCTTCTTGGATTCGCCAACAGGCGTACCCGGATCCATCTCCGCCGTTTCGAAAAAGTGCGTGTCGGTGACGCCCGGCTTGAGCACGGTCACGGTGACGCCGGTGTCCTTGAGTTCGTCGCGGATCGCGGCGCCGAACAGGTTCAGGAACGTCTTGGAGGCGTTGTAAACGGCTTGATAGCTGCCGGCGAGATAGCCGGCGATCGAGCCGGTTATCAGGATCCGGCCAGCGCCGCGCCCGCGCATGTCGCGCCCGATCTTGTGGATGAGGTATACGGTGCCGACGACGTTGGTATCGATGAGGTAGTCGATCTTCGACCAGTCCTGGTCGAAAAAGCCATCGCCGAGGCCTCGCCCGGCGTTGGCGAACAGCAGTTCGACCGGTCGCCCGGTCGCCTGTGCGGCGGCGTAGAGCTTGTCGTTGCCTTCCGTTGTGGCGAGATCGGCCTGCACCGGCGTGACGATCGAGGCGCCGGCTTTGCGGAAGTCGGCGGCAACGGTGGCGATGGAGGCCTGGTCGGAGGCGGCGACGAGATCGTAGCCATTGCGGGCCGCGCACATCGCGAGTTCATAGCCGATACCGGCGGACGCGCCTGTGACGATGGCGAGGGGGCGAGGGGCTTGCGCCATGGTAGGTCTCCGTCCGCGAAAGCAGGGCAAGTCCCTGTCGGTCGCCTCGTTCCCGCTGGTCCGCAGCTCAGCGCTGGGTCAGTGACGACGAACCAAGCAATGTTCAACGGCCGGAAAAGGAACCTTGCGGAGCCCTGGACCTTCCTTGTCGCATCAAGTTTCGTGAACGGCTGAACATCTCACCCCGGGAGATTTCCATGCGCGCTCTCTGCTGGCACGGCAAGAACGACATCCGCTGCGACAGCGTCCCCGACCCGACGATCGAGGACGCGCGCGACGTCATCATC
>CALMGA010000333.1 GCA_937863205.1 uncultured Beijerinckiaceae bacterium
GCCGCACTGGACCTTCGCCGACAAGGGCGACGCGGGGATCGCGCGCATCGCCGATGCAGCCGGGCGCTGCTTCGAACTGCCGGACGTCGTGGAGCATGCAGCCGATAGCTGTTTCACGATCACCGGTCGCCACGACGGCATCGTCCAGGTCGGCGGCGTGAACGTGTCGCCAGGGAACGTCGCCGCCGCGCTTCGCGGGCGGCCGGGCGTCAAGGACGCGGCGGTCCGCCTGATGCGCCCGGACGAAGGCTTGCGGCTCAAGGCCTTCATCGTCGTCGAGCAGGGTTGGCGGGAGCACGACCTCCGCCTGGACCTGGACAGCTGGATCGAGCGGGCGCTGGAGCCCGCAGCCCGCCCGCGTGCGTTGACGTTCGGGCAACGGCTGCCGACCAACGAGATGGGCAAGGCGATCGATTGGTAGTCGCACGCCTGCGGTCGGACGCGCTCGCGCCGACTATGCCAGCGCCGCCGCAGCAAGTCCTCGACCGGGAGCCGCCCCCATCAGCGAGCCCGATGGGCGACTGCGAGTAACATAGTATAGGCTCAACGAGCGATGCCACCTTTTACCGAGCTTACTGGCAGGGATGGCGCGCGTCGTAACGAGCCTTCAAGCTTTTGCGGCAATGTTGCAACGAGACAATCCTGGAATGCTGCGTGATGTCGACCGCGTGTCAAGGTTGCCGTAACGGGACGGGCTTCGACGTACCCTTCACCATGGCCTTCCAGCCGATCTTCGATCTCGCCTCCGGCGCCATCTTCGCGCGCGAGGCCCTCGTGCGCGGCGTCAACGGCGAGGGGGCCGCCTCCATCCTGTCGGCCGTCGACGAAAGCAACCGCTACGCCTTCGATCAGCAGTGTCGCGTCAAGGCGATCGAGCTGGCGACGCTGGCGCGCCAGCCCGGCGCCGCCGCCGGCCTGTCCATCAACTTCATGCCCAACGCGGTGTACGAGCCGCGCGCCTGCATCCGCCTCACCCTGGATGCCGCGACGCGGACGGGCTTCCCGCTCAACCAGATCATCTTCGAGTTCACCGAAACGGAGCGGGTCGACAGCGAGCACGTGCTCAAGATCCTGAGAACGTACCGGGACATCGGCTTCAAGACGGCGATCGACGATTTCGGAGCGGGTCACGCCGGCCTGTCGCTGCTCGCGCGTTTCCGGCCGGATATCGTGAAGATCGACATGGACCTCATCCGCGGCATCGACGCCGAGCCGGTCAAGCGCACCATCCTGCGCAACCTGCTGGCCCTGCTGCACGACCTCGCGATCGCACCGGTCTGCGAAGGGGTCGAGACGCTGGCCGAACTGACTGTCATCCAGGACCTCGGCGTCAGGCTCGTTCAAGGCTACGTGCTGGCGAGACCCACCCTGGCGCAAGCACCCGTGCACGCTTCGCCAGCAGCTTCCGGGCGAACAGCGGCGTAGCGCACCGCTGCCACCCGAGCGACATCGCTTGCCTTCGCGCTCAACGACCTCAACCGTCGTGCCCAGCCATTGCGGGATCCGCACCGTCCATCGGACGGCGGCGTCAGGTGTCCGCGTCATCGACGCTGTTGCGGGGGCGGCGTGCATCAGCGCACGACATCCGCTCTCCTCAGCGGGTCGCAGCGGGTAGGCGTCGGGACCGGCGCCGTGGGCGCCGTGGGCGAGAGTGCGGTCGGAACCGGCGGGCTTGCGCCAGTAGCGCAGCGCCCGGTTGGAGTCCGACGGCGCGTCGGGCCACAGCCGCAGCGCGCACTTGTAGGTGCACACGAAGGGCAGGTCGCCGGTGAGATCATCGGTGATCCACTGCCGCTCGCACTTGGGGGAGTACGAGACGAGAGCGGTGATGCATTTGCCCGGCGCACCGAACCAGCTCGTAGCCGCTGCGGCAAGACTGCGAGTGCCGCTCAAAGCAGGTTGGTATAAGCTCGTGATAAACTCGCCGTGGGCCGGCCGCCATGCGCCATCTGCTCGTGCTCGTTGCGCTTGTTCTCGCCGGCTCGGCCCTCGCCGGCCTTGCCGACTGGTCCGGCGCCTGGAACACGCGCTGACGCCACGGGGGCGCCCGCCTCGAGTAGCACCAGGACGGCAGCAAGGTCGAGCGTCGCTACGCTGGCTGAACGGCACCGTCGAGGGCGATCGCGGCGACGAGGGCGGCTAGCGCCGGGTCGACGGGCGCCCTCGCGTCTGGGGTTTCGCCCGGGACGGCGGGACGGCGAAGGTTTGCGCGAAGCCACGGGTTTGTGTGAACGACGCGCTCACGATCAACCGCCTGGTTCTCGACGGGGCGGGCATCGGCATCATCTCGTGCTACCTTTGCGCACCCGAAATCGCCGTGGGAAGGCTCGTCCATCTCCTGCCGGAGTGGACGGCGCCGCCGGTGGGCGTTTCCATGGTCTTCCCGAGCAAGCGCGAGTTGGCGCCCGTGGTCCGGGTGTTCGTCGAGTTCATGAAGGACGCCAACCTGCCGGGACTGCATTGATAGATCAACGCGTTGCACGTCGGGACGCAGCGTCGGCGCAACGGAGCAGGCCAGGCCGCCACTGGGTGTGAGGCCTCGATGCAAGCCATGTGTCAGCGGCTGGCTGGTCCATGATCCGTCGGAAGCCGGGAGCTGACGCACGTACCTGATCGCGGCCGGGCCGGGCTTCGGCCTGACGCGCGAGGCCGCGAAGGCGCGGCTGCACCGCGCCCGCGGCCTCGTGCGCGAGTACCTGCCTCCGTGAGGACAGCACGCCATGACGCCATCTCGATCCCTCTCGCCAGCGCCTCCGTCCCACGTCACCTCGAACGCGGCGGCGCGGGCCTGCTCGCCCTCGGCGGCGGCCTGCTCCTGCTGCACGCGGGTGGATGGATCGGCATCCCCGGTGCCGTCTGCGCGGTCGGTCTCGCCGTCGTCCTGCTGCCTGGACGTTCACACGCGTCGCGCGCACGCGGCAGGGGCATCACCTGCGGAGATCGCATCCGCGATGCGGGCTGGGGCCGCTGCGGCGCACGGCCTGCTCGCGCTGCGCCTCTATGACGAGCACGCGCAAGCGGCGCCTGAGATGATTCCGGAACCTGCTGCACCGGGGACAGGGGCGCGGTGAGGCGGATGCGCGCGATGAGCGCGTCTACCTCGATGGACATTGTCTCAGACTCCCCGCCACCGTGCTCCGGCCTGCCTACTTCATGCAAAACGACCTGATGTTCAAGGACGCGCTCCAGGCCGGCGTCTACCCGCAGCCGATCGGTGGGGTCGGGCTTGCGATGGTGGACGTCCGCGACATCGCCGACGCGGCCAGCGCCGAACTCCTGCGCCGCCAACGGTCTCGGCGGCCCGGATACCCTGACCGGCGCGGACCTTGCGGCGGTCTGGACCGCCGTCCTGGGACGAGACGTCCGCTACGGCGGCGATGACCTAGGCGCCTTCGAGCAGCAGGCCGCCGGGATGATGCCGGGCTGGATGGCCCGCGACATGCGCATGATGCTTCGGGCCTTCCACCGCTACGGCATGATCCCGGGCAACGACAGCCGCGCGACGCTGGAAGCCCTGATCGGCCATCCCCTGCGCAGCTACCGCGCCTTTGCCGAGGAGGTCGTCAAGGGCTGGTGACGCGCCCGAACGGGCGTCCTTCGGCGGCGCACCCGGCCGATCGCTGGCCCACCCCACGCGCGGCAGAGAATATGCGGAGGATATGATGACCGACCCTTTGAAGATCGACCGCTCGACGAAGCGCAGACATGCCAAAGGCGGCTTCAGGATCGAAACGCTGCTTCCAGGTCTCGCTCTACAGAACGGCGACAGCGGTGTCGGCGCCATCGGTCGGATCGACCACAGCACCATCGCGCCCGGAACCGTTGTGCCCATGCACCCGCATCGGAACGATGAGATCCTGACCTATCTCCGGAGCGGCAAGGTTCTGCACACCGACAGCGAGGGCAACCGGGAAGAGGTCACGCCGACCCGCCTCATGCTCATGAACGCGGGCCGTCGCTTCCAGCACGAGGAGCACGTGTCGGGCGACGAGGACCTGGAGGGTCTCCAGGTTTTCATCCGGCCACGCGAGCGGGACCTCGAACCCGCCGTCCAGTTCCATGACTTCGGGACATCCTTCGCTGAGAACCGGTGGCGCCTCGTCGCCGGGCCATCGGGCGACGCACCCCTCAGGCTGCGGGCGAACGCCTGGGTTCACGATGTCCGCCTGGGGGCCGACCACGACATCGTCCTTCCGCCGTCCCAGGTCGAGTCCGTCGCGCGGCTCGTTTACGTGTTCCGGGGACGCATCGTCGTGTCGGGCATCACGCTCGGGGATGGCGACAGCCTGCTGCTCGGGGCCGAGGACGTCCGCATCCTTGCCGGGACGACCAGCGACTTGCTGCTTTTCACCACCGACACCTCCTCGGCCGTCTTCGCCGGCGGCGGGTTGAGCGCGAACGTCGCCGCGACGTGACGCGGTGTCTCTCGGCTCCGGCGAGCTCGTGGTGTGATACCAACGTGCGCTGATCACGACCGATGGGCCCAGTCGCGCAGGCCGAGGGACATGATCGTCCAGGGCTCGTCGATGAGCCTCTTCCAGGCCTCGCAGCATCAGTCCACGATGTCCTCGTAGGAGATGAAGACGCGGTTGGAGAGCCGGTTGTCGCGCAGGAACTGCCACACGCTTTCGACGGGGTTGAGCTCCGGGGCGCGGGGCGGCAGCGTGCGTTGGCGGGTACGACAAGTGCCGCAGCTTTGTGCCAGCCGGCGCCGTCGAGCATCAGCACGGCGTGGGCGCGACGGGCGAGGGTGCGGCTGATCTCGAGGAGGTGCTCGTTCATCGCCTGCGTGGTGCAGCGGGGCAGGACAAGGCCGGCGCCCTTG
>CALMGA010000334.1:0-4105 GCA_937863205.1 uncultured Beijerinckiaceae bacterium
CTGAACGCCGAGCGCAACCAGCATGCGTTGGGCACTCCGCCAAAGGCTGCTTAGGCTGCACATCGTCAACGCCGGCGGCGCCGCCTTTCCGCAGGGTTGGCAGGACTACAAGGTCCGTGCGAGCGGCGATCGCCGGACGTGGCGAATGATCCCCACCCGCTACGCCGACGGCGTGCTGGCGTTCGACTGGGACGGCGAGGGTGAGCTCGCCTGGTTCGCCACCTTCGTCCCATACTCGATGGAGCAACACCACGCCCTGGTCGCCCGCATCGCCGCCCGGCCCGGCGTCGCACATCGCGCGCTCGGGCGCTCGTTGGACGGACAGGTGATCGACGCACTCCGCATCGGAACGGGGCGCAAGCCGGTCTGGCTCATTGCGCGCCAGCATCCCGGCGAGCCGATGACCGAGTGGTGGATGGAAGGCGCGCTCGACTGGCTGACGTCGCAGGTGCCGGACGCCCGACGCGACGCGCTGCTGGCGGCGGCGACGATCCACGCCGTGCCCAACATGAACCCCGACGGCGTCCGGCGTGGCCACCTGCGCACCAATGCTGCCGGCGTGAACCTCAATCGCGAATGGCACGCGCCGTCGCTCGAACGGAGCCCGGAGGTGCTGTGCGTGCGCGACGCGATGGAGGTGAGCGGGGTCGCCTTCGCCATCGACGTCCACGGCGACGAGGCGATCCCGGCCTGTTTCCTTGCCGGCTTCGAAGGCGTCCCGAGCTTCACCCAAGCGCGTGGCGCGCTCTTCGACAGCTATGCGGCACGGCTCGCCGCGCGCACCGCCGACTTCCAGACCGCACGCGGCTACGGGCTGAACGCGCCGGGCAGGGCCAACCTGGCGATCTCGACCAACCAGCTGGCCGAGCGCTTCGGCGCGGTGTCCATGACGCTGGAGATGCCGTTCAAGGACCACGATCCCAACCCCGACCCGGTGGCCGGATGGTCGCCTGAACGCTCGATGGCGCTGGGAGACGCCTGCCTCGATGTGCTGGCGGAGATGATCGAGATCATCTGAGCACCCACATATGATGGGTGGCCTCGTGCCTGACAGCAGGTGTTGGCTGAGCATCGGGGTCAGCCGATCGTTGACGACGCAAGAAGTAGCCGGAGCAAGCGATGCTGCGCGTTTGTGACCTGGAAACTACCGGCCACTCCCCGCCCGAGCACGGCGTCTGCGAAGTGGGTTGGACGGACGTCACCTTCGCCGACGGTGACCCGGCCGGCTGGCAGGTCGCGCCCGGCTACACCTCGCTCCTCGTTAATCCCGAGCGGCCGATCACGCCGCAGACCTCGGCCGTGCACCACATCGTCGACGAGGATGTCACCAATGCCCCACCCTGGCCGGAGGCGGTCGCCCGCATGCTGCACGCGCCGGGCGAGCCGATCACCGCGCTGGCTGCCCATTCCGTCAAGTTCGAGCAGCAGTGGATCACCGACGCGCTCACCGGCGGCCTGCCGTTCGTCTGCACCTACAAGTGTGCGCTGCGGCTGTGGCCCGACGCGCCGTCGCACTCCAACCAGGCGCTGCGCTACTGGCGCAAGCCCGCCGGCCTCGACCGCGCGGTGGCCAACGTCGCCCACCGCGCCGGCCCCGACGCCTAAGTCACCGCCTTCCACCTCCGCGACATGCTGGCGCTCGCCACCCTCGACCAGCTCATCGCCTGGACGGCCGAGCCTGCGTTGCAGGTGCGCTGCCGCTTCGGCAAGCACCGCGGCACACCCTGGCGCGAGGTGGACGACGGCTTCCTGCGCTGGGTGGCGGAGCGCGACTTTGACAATGACACGCTGTTCACGGTCGCCCACGAGATGCGGCGCCGATGCGAGGCGCAGGGCGGCGAGGTGCACGCACCCGAGCGGCCTGCACTACGCGCGGGCGAGCGGGACACGCTGGAGCTGCCGTTCTGATCCAGCCACGTTGGTCAGAGCTGATGCTGGCCTCTGCTCAAAGCCATCCCGACCACCGCCGACTCGTCGAGGCAGGTGAGAGAACACGGCGAGCGCAGCTCAAACCGCGTCGCCCCGCCGACGCAGCGCAGCGATGCGGCCACTCGCCCAGGTTTCCGACGAGCGCCGTTGAACGCGTGGTCGTCATGGACTGCAGGTGCGGGCACAACCGACCGCTTGTCCGCATCTGTCGCCAAAACGCCCGACCACAGACTTGGCAGCCGCGCGTGACCTCGGCTCAGCCCAGCATCTCCGATGCGAAGCGGCCGTGGCGAAGGAAGGCGCGGGTGGCGCGGATCGCGCGGGCGTTGCCCTCGATGAAGGTGTGGGTCGCCGGCAGGACCAGGTGGTCCGTCGCGTCCGTCAGCCGGGTGCTGGCCAGGGTCACCTTGCCGTCGTTCGGCTTGGGCAGGATGAGCCAGCCGAGCGGATCGAGCGAGCGCGTGCCGGCGATGACGCCGACATCCACGCCGGTTGGCCCGGGCTCGAACAGGGCGGCCGTTTCTGCGTCGCGCCGCGTGCCGAGCTGCGCGCCGGCAGGACCGTAGAAGCTGCGGTAGGCGCGCGTGCCGGCGAGCAGGTCGGCGATCTCGCTGCCCTGGTTCGGTGGCGCGAGCAGGACGGCGCGGCCGAGGCAAGGCAATGGCGGCAGTACCGTCGTCTCCCGCCGGCGGCGCTCGTGGCGGGCGAGCAGCACGCGGACGAGAAGGGCGCCGAGCGAGTAGCCGACGAGATGGATGCGGCCTTCGATGTCGACGGACCATGGCGCGGCGGCGGCCTCGACATGGTCGGCGAGGCGCGCCAGGTCCATCGTGCGCGACGGGTAGTCGAGCGCCAGGGTGCGGTACCCATCGGCTTCGAGGGCACGCGCCATCGCGCCCATGGCGCGCGCCGTGCGCGCGATGCCATGCAGCAGGAGGACGCCGTCCGTCGTCATGCGTCCCTCACCACGATCGTCCTTCCCGATGCGTCCTGCTGCGCCTGCCTGCCGAAGCGCTGCCAGGGACGGTGCACAGCACCTGCTCCTGCGGGTTGGAGCGCCATCTCCCATCCTTGTTCGATGGAGAACCAACGATGCATGGCGAGAACGACAGGCCGGGAAGCATGGTGATGGCCTGTCTGCTCGTGGCGGCGGTGACGGGCGTCGTGCTGCTCGACCTGTGGGCGGAGCGCACACTGCACCGCGTCCAAGCTTCCGTGACCATCGCCGTCGTGCTGCTGACCACGGCGGCGCTCTTCCTGCTGATCGCCGCCCGCACGCGCGCCTGGGCAGATCTTGCGCGGCGGCTGAGGCCCCGCAACGGTCACGATCTGGCCCGCCTGCTGTTCATCTCGTCCATGCTGCTCGTTGCGGCGGGGAACCTCGTGCTCACGCTCAACCACGTGGGCGACAGGTCCGACGCGTCCATCCAGCACTGGACCGTGCTCGCCAAGCGCGAGCGCGCCGTGAAGTATCCCTACACCTACGCTGTCGACGTCGCACCGTTGCGCGCCGGCTTGCCTGCTGGATGCGCAGAGGTTGTGGTGTCGAAGTTCGGGTACCAGCACGTGGAGCCGGGGCGCTCGACGCTGCGGCTTGCCCTGCACCCCGGCCTGTTCGGCTTCGCCTGGTACGAGGAAGGCGCACGGATCGATCCGTGATGGATCGCGCGCGGTGCCGGGCAGGAGTCGTCAGCAGCTCACGCTTTTGCTCTCATCGTACACGTCGTCAAATGCGATCCCACTCTTTCCACTGCGGATCGATGGAGTGATCACGATGCTGCGTTCGGAGCCAAACAGTGCTGGTGTCCGCTTACCGCAGCCTCTCGCTCCAGAGCGGACCGAACGCTCTCGGCCAGTCTGACTCGTAGAGCGGCCGGACGGCAGTGCGCCCATGCCGGTCGTTGCGGCCGCATTCGACGCTTCCAGGTAGCAGACCTTCGCAGTCCACCCCGCGTGACGGCGGGGATCCGCTGCTCCGGCCCAGATTAGCCCGTCAGGCGCTCGACCGCGCGCAGGCTGCATCTTGCCCTTACCATCCTTGCCTGCGCCCTCATCAGCCGAAAACAAATCCAGCGGTTCTGTCCCTGATTGTTAACTTATCGAAGCAATGCTCGTCCCCTCCGCATCGCGACATGCTTTTCGGGCCTCCAGGAAACTTTTCTTCTCCGCCAACCGC
>CALMGA010000334.1:4115-8466 GCA_937863205.1 uncultured Beijerinckiaceae bacterium
CTCGTGTAAGATCCGGAGGCAGCGTCTTCCCCTTGAAGCGAGCGTAGTGCGTCGATGCTGTGACGTCGGACGCATGCCCCATCAGAGCGGCTATCAGGAGTGAACCGGATGCATCTTCGGCGGCTATAAAGTGCACCTTGGCCAAAGCCGCGAACTCGTGCCGGGTGCTGTACAGCGAGTAATGCCTCTTCTGGTTTGGCCAGATACGTCGCGCCATCCGATGCATCACATCGGCAAGTTTCTTTTGCAGAGCGGCGTAGGGGATTGTCGAGGCTGCGATGTAGGCCAACCAAGCCGTCACCGCCGAGCGATCGTCATCGGCAATTTCGAGAAAGATCAGAGTTCGATACGGGCCGTTAGCCCGATTGTTACCGATCTTGGCATTCGGGACCTCCAGCGTGAAGGGGTGAGCCGACACGATGCGCGTGCCCTCCCACTCGCTTGGGCGCAGGCCGGTCAACGCGCCTGCTTCCACCATGACAGCGAGGGCAGCGTTGAACCTCCCCTCGCTTCTGGTCAGCGCGTGGTGTAGTTTTTGACGCTCGGCGAGCGGAAAACTCATCTCTTTGCATGCTGATGTCCGCGCAGTGTCTCGCGCGCAACCTTCGGTACCACCCGCTCGGATACGCTCGGTTTGTTTGCGCCAGATCGCCTTATGTCCAGCGTCGAAGCGCGGGTCGGCTTGCACGTGCTCATTCGTCCATCCTAGGACGGCGCGGTACAATCGCCATGACGCTGGCGCGAGCGTTGACTTCCGTTCCAGAAGCCAATCTACGATCTCTCTGACGGAGGGATTCCTTTCGAGGTCATGATCCTTGCGACAGCGCTTGATCAGCAACTCCAGGCGTTTTGCGTAGGCCACTTCCGTCTCTTGCGTGCGCGTCATCGATGTCAGCCTCATGATCGCCGTAACGCTCGGAAGGCACTTCACCTATTACTTCGACTCGGTGCCTAGCAGCCGGCTCGGAGAGGTTGACAGCCGAAGAGTTCGGTTCGGAAGCGTCAGCGAGAACTCCGTCATCCTCGATAGCAGAGCCCTGCGCTGCTGACTTGATTTCTGAGTCGCGGAGGCGGAGTGCACCATCGACCTGGATCAGCGTGCCGCTCTCCAACAGGGGCCGGATTGCTCGTTCGAACCGTTGTGCCAGCGGCGCGCAGACGGAGCTGAAACCCAACCTTTCGGCCACGGCGCGTTGCGTCTGGACGAGCGGCGTCACGCCACCGTTGCGCGCAAGGTGCTCGCAAGCGGCCTCGCGCATCTCCGACATTGGAAGATTCACCATCGTCCTGACGAGTGCGTCGCTTCGTGAACGGTCGCGCACCCGGATGGGGGCATGCGGAATGGTGTAAGTTTCGTCGCTGTCCCGCTCGATCACACCCTGTGTTACGAGCCTGCTCAGAGCCTCGATCACCCGGGTTCTCGTGGAGCCGCGGAGTGCGGTCATGGCGTAGCCGCGCCGTACGCAATCCAAGACGAGCAGCTCGGTGATGGGACCCTCAACCTCGACGAGTTTTGCGAGCGAATTCTGCAGCTCCGCCGCAGGCACGTCGTGCAGCGTGATACCGTCAGCGACACGCGCGATCGCGACCGGTTCGTAGGACAGGCTCTCATTGGTCGTGACCGAGACGCAAGGCAGCGAAGTCGAACGGGAAGTCTGATCGAGCGACGCCACCACTGTCGAGTCGTCTTGCTTCTGTTCATCCGACTCCATCCGCCGCGGCGGGGCACAATCCTCCGGGTGCGTCGACCAGACGTCGCGGAGGTCGTGGCCGCACTGTCGAACCCTCGCGAGGAATTGCTCATCGTGGAGCTGGGTCGTCAGCACGCGGATGGCGCCAAAAACGACCGCCATATCACCACCACAAGCCTCAACCAGGCCCTCCTGTTGGCAGAACCTGCCTATTCCGCGCTCCCGAGCCAATTGCGCAGCTTTCGTCCGACGATCAATGTCCTTGAGGAAAGCAGTGTAGTCAAAGGATTTGTCGCCCTGAATGGGCGGGACCCGAGGTGCAGAGTTAATGTCGCCGTCAATGGTGCAGTACATGACACGCTCCTTGTATAACAAAGGGGATGCTTCGGCTTTCTGGTTGGCGAGTCTGTGATAATCGGCAGATCATAATAAAAGCTGACGCCCTACGGAGGCTAAATTGCCCCGACTGCAGGTCGGACCCTCAACCTTTGAAGTTTCGATCTTAAATCCATACGGGCGTGATGCCGCTTGCTCCCCTAACGGTCGTTTGACCACGGGCGAAGAGCCCGTTTGAAACGGCACAAGGTCTTATCATCGATTGTTCCATTGCGAGATCGACTGCGGAAAGCGTCCGCTAGAATCCTAGCGATGGCAAGAGACCTGCTGAAATTATTATTGTTGGAGACCATTTCCTTCGACGTGCCGGAAGCATGCCAGGGCTTGCATCTGCATAACACTGCGTATAACACACATTGCTATTGCGCTGCTAAGCTGTTGAACAGTCCTGGGTACTGAAAAGTGGCGGTCACTCCCCTAGGGAGCGCCAGTCGAAACAATGACTTAGCGTCGCGCCAGCGGCTCGCCGGCGCCTCCGCGCCCAATTCCTGCCTAACAAGCGTCGCCGCTATCGGCACTCGGGGCGCCACTGAACCTGCTCGCCGACCGTTCGCAGCCGCACCACCATCGCCGGCGGTAGGGCAGGCCGCGCCCGCTCAGGTCCGTGAAGCGGATGCCGCAGCGTGGATCGTAGCGGCGCGGCGGCGCTGGGAAATCGTGTGCAGCCAAGGCGGCAGGTGCTGTCGATTGAGCATCAGGCTGCTGCACGGCCTCCCTCTTCACCTGCTTCGAGGCTCCAGCGATCTTGCTGTCGCTTCGGCCCGCAGGCGCGTCGCGCTTGCGGGCCACCAAGCGGATAGCAGCCCAGTATGCGGGCCGGTGGCTTCTCCGGCAGAGCGGTTCAATTCCTGATTTCTAGCCGACGGCTATCGACATGAACCGGAGCGTCACCGGAGGGACTGCTCGCGTGTTTTAACCTCGCCCATGGTGCACCCACGCCACCGCACAACTCGGACTAGCCGATCATGCGAAGGCAAGCCAGACCTGAGCCTGCCAACGACCTGCCGCGGGAACACGCCGCTCGTGGCCATGCGCGCGCTGCCCGCGCTGTGCCAAGGCCGCCCTACGAGGCGACGTGCCACGGCGGTTGCGCGGCGCGCCGCCGTCTGCAGCGTCGCCTCGATGAAGTGGACCCCACCGCGCCGTGATGCGCGAAGACCGGCGCAGGCTCGCCCCGCGGATGGCCCGCCGCCGCAAGCTGGCGGGGCTGCACAGCGCCTGCACCACCATGGTGATCGCGCGGGGCTGAGGCGGGGAGCGCGTCGGCAAGGCCAAGGCACGATCGGGGACGGCGTGCCGGGCGTTCTCCCATCACGTGAGGCGAGGCAGCCCCGCGAGTTCGAGCCTCGGCTTGAACGATGAGATGAGGCAGAACCCCGTGGCGCGCCCTCAGTCCAGCGGCCGCCCGAGGCGCCCGGCGAGATCCTGCGCGAACTGCCAGGCAGCGCGGCCGGAGCGGTTGGCGCGCGTCGCCGCCCATTCCAGTGCCTCGGCATGCAGTCGCCCGGGCTCGATCTCCAGCGCGAAGTGTCGAGCGTAAGCCTCGACCATCGCGAGGTATTCGCCCTGCGAGCACTTGTGGAACCCGAGCCACAGGCCGAAGCGGTCGGAGAGCGACACCTTCTCCTCCACCGCGTCGCCGGGGTTGATCGCGGTGGAGCGCTCGTTCTCCGCCATCTCACGCGCGAGGAGGTGGCGACGGTTCGAGGTGGCGTAGAAAAGGACGTTGTCGGGCCGCCCCTCCAGCCCGCCTTCCAGCACCGCCTTCAGCGACTTGTAGGAGGTGTCGTCCCCGTCGAACGACAGGTCGTCGCAGAAGACGAGGAAGCGCGCCGGTGCCGGCCGAACCAGCGCCATCACGCGCGGCAGGTCGGCGATGTCCTCGCGCGCGATCTCGACGAGCTTCAGCGGCGCGGCGAGCCCCGCCATCGCGGCCACGGCGGCGTGCGCCGCCTTGACCAGCGACGACTTGCCCATGCCGCGCGCGCCCCACAGCAGCACGTTGTTGCTGCCGTGCCCGCGCGCGAAACGCTCGGTGTTGGCGACCAGCATGTCGCGGTTGCGGTCGATGCCCGACAGGAGGGCGAGCGGCACGCGGCTGACCCGCGGCACGGGCTCCAGCGCTCCGTCTTCGGCCCGCCACACGAAGGCCTGCGCCGCCTCGAAGTCCGGCGCCGCCGCGGCCGGCGGGGCGAGGCGCTCCAGCGCCGCGGCGATGCGCGTCAGGATGGCCAGCGCGTCGACGCTCAGCATCTCGGTGGCCC
>CALMGA010000335.1 GCA_937863205.1 uncultured Beijerinckiaceae bacterium
CGCGTCGGGCCATGAGGGTGCCGCCGATCGTCGCCCAAAAGCGCACGCGCGCGTTCGCACCCATGCCCCACGCCTTGGCGAAGCCTGGGAGGTGACGACGCACCAGTTCGTCGGTGGAGCCCTGAGCATGGGTGACCATGCTGCCTATGACGAGGCGGCCCGTTTCGATGCGGATGGTCTTGAGGTCGGCCACGCGGTCCAGCGAAACCATGGCGGCCGGCATCAAGCCTTCGTTGAACTGCGCGCAAAGGTCGGTTCCGCCCGCGAAGATGACCGGAGCCAAGGGGGCGTTCGCGATCGCGGCAAGCGCCTCATCGAGATCCGTAGGTCTCCAGAACGGGAAAGGCGCATGCGACCTGGACGAGGGCGCTATAAGGCCGGCATGTGCGATGGTCTGCATTCGATACCTGGTCAGTCATTACCGATCCATCCCTCGAGAAGCCTCGAGGACGCTCGATGCCCCGCTTGCATCGGCACTCGCCGTCGTGACCTCACACCGACATCGAGAGCGGCAGTCAGGACGCCGCTTCGGCACCGGCTGAGAGTCCGACCGGCTCGGCCGCCAAGTCGAAGCTGTCGGGGTATGCCGGCATCAGAAGCATGGTCGCTCCAGCAGCAAGCGCGACGAGGCAGGCGATGCCGAAGGTGAGATCGTAGCTGTGCGCCAGATCGCGACCGACACCGAAAGCCACCGGCCCGATCGCGACCGCGACGACGAAGATCGAGAACAGCAACGAATAAATCTGACCAAAGGCGCGGTAGCCGAAATAGCGGCTGGTGAGAAAGCCGATCACGTCGCTTTCGGCCGCGAACCCCAGGCCGATGAGCGCCACGGCGGGAACGATGTACGTGTCGCCGAGATCGCGGTGGGCGATGAGCGCCAGCAGCGCAAAACCGCTGGCGGATAAGATGAAGCAGGTCGCGGCGACGCGCGGTGCGAAAAAGCGATCGAAGCAGAACCCGACGATCAAACGACCAAGCAGCGTCCCCAGCCCAAAGACTGTTCCGGCAACGGCGACTTTGCCGGACGCGAAGCCGAGGTCCTTGCTGAAGCCGACGAGGTTCGGGATGATGCCGATCGAAACGATGGAGATCAGGAGGATCGACAACCCGATGGTCCAGAAGGTGACGGTGCCTAACGCCTGCCGCGTCGTGTAGCCGGCCGGGGAGGCGGTCGAAACGTTGCCCCGTGGCAACGTGCGGATTGCGGGAGGCCGGCAGAACGCGAGTTCGAGGATCAACGGCACGACAAGCGTGCCAGCGAGCATGACGAAGGCTCCGCGCCAGCTGGTCAGGTGAAGGAAGCCCGCAATCATCAACGGTAGGATCGAATAGCCAAGCCCCAACCCCGCGGCCGCGATGCCCATCGCGGTGCCGCGCTTCCTTTCGAACCATGCACAGAGGAGCTTATTGAAGGTGATACTCTGCGCGCCGATGGAAACGAAGCCGTACACCGCCGCGAGCGCATAGAACGTCACGACATCGTGCGCGGCGACCGCGATCGCGACGAGCGAGGCCGACATCAGCAGGGTCGACACGATCAACACGCGCCGCGCTCCGAGACGATCGATCAGGCGCCCGCAGGGGAGGGCTGCGGCGATCACGGCGATGCTGAAGGCGGTCATTGTCGCCATCACTTGCCCTCGCCCGATCGAGAACTCGCTCGCGAGGTGGTCAGCGATGGCGCCGAGGAGAACAACGATCAGCGGCCCCGGGCTGAGTGCCAAACCAACGACGCTGGCGAGGAGGACGCGCCATCCGTAATAACTAGGCGTGCCTTCGAGTGCCGGATCCGAGACGTCGCTGGTCATGGGGCGCAACTCGCTCTCTCGACGACAGCTTCTGGAGGAAGTATGACGCTCGCGTGAACATCGTGCTCATATGTGGCCGACGCCTTCGATGTTGTCAAACCCGACTACGCTGCGGTTTCGCCTTGATCGGCGTCCGGCGTCGTGGACTGAAGCGCCTTCTTCCAATCTTCGAGACGTGCGAGCGCGAGGCGATCCGGATTGAGGATCTGCGTCACGGCCTCACTGGAAAGGCCCTCCTTCTCGGCTAATTCCCTGACTGTACGCCCGCTCGCCAGCGCTTCTTTGGCGATGCGCGCCGCGCGTTCGTACCCCAGTACCGGCACGAGCGCGGTTGCCGCCCCGACGCTCGCCTCCATGTGTCGGGAGCACGCGTCGGGTCGCGGTTCCATGCCGCTTACGCACCGTTCGGTGAAGATATCCGCCGCGTTTCGCAACAGCTCCACCGAACTCAGGAGGTTGTAGGCGATCAGCGGCTCGAAAGCGTTGAGTTGTAGCTGCCCGCCTTCCGCCGCCATCGTCACGGCCAAGTCGTTGCCGATCACCTGGAAGCAGACTTGATTCACCATCTCCGGGATCACCGGGTTGACCTTTCCGGGCATGATGGAGGAGCCCGGCTGCATGGGAGGCAGGGCGATCTCGCCGAAGCCGCCCCGCGGGCCCGAGGACAGCAAGCGCAGGTCGTTCGCGATCTTCGAGAGCTTGGAGGCGATGCGCTTGAGCACGCCCGAGAACATGACGAAGCCGCCCATGTCCCAACTCGCCTCGATGAGGTTCGCCGACCGGATCAAGGGGAAGCCGCACAGGTCCGACAGGATGCCGATCGCGAGCGGACCGTACGACGGGTCCGCGGTGATGCCCGTGCCGATCGCCGTGCCGCCGAGATTGACCTCGCGCAGCAGCATCGAGGCTTCCGAAAGTCTCTGCACGTCTTCGCGGATCGTCACGGAATAGGCGTCGAACTCCTGCCCGAGCGTCATCGGCACGGCATCCTGAAGCTGGGTGCGGCCCAGCTTGACGATGTCGGCGCATGCCGTCGCCTGTACCTCGAACGACCCGGCGAGACGTTCCAGGGCCGTCGAAAGGCCGCCCAGGACGAGCAGCAGGGCGATCCGGACGGCGGTGGGGTAAGCATCGTTGGTCGATTGCCCGGCGTTGACATCATCGTTGGGGTGCAGGAACTCGTAGGCCCCTCGCTCGTGCCCCATGATTTCGAGGGCTCGGTTTGCCAAAACCTCGTTCATGTTCATGTTCGTCGACGTTCCCGCGCCACCCTGGATCATGTCGATCGGAAACTGCTCGTGGAGTTGCCCGGCCGCGACGGCCGTCGCGGCGGCCACGATGGCGTCGCGCTTGCGCGTGTCGAGCCCGCCGATCTGGGCGTTGGCCGAAGCGGCGGCATTCTTCACCATCGCCAAAGCCCTGATGATGGCAGGGAAGTCGCGCAGCTTCTGTCGCGTGATCGGGAAGTTCGCGATGGCTCGTTCGGTTTGAGCCCCCCAATAGGCTTCGGAGGGAACACGGACGTCGCCGAGGCTGTCGCATTCGATACGATAGCCCATGAGCACCCTCTTTCATCCACATTTGAACGCTCTGTTCAAAATATCGGTTTACGTCGGGCGCATCAACTCTTGATCCTCGGATCCATCGGCGGGCGCCGCGTGAAGCATGAATACTCCACAAAGGCAGACGCAAATTTGTGAGGCGACGAGCAGGAGGAAACCGCTGACAACTGACTGCTTCATCAGCCCGCCCATCGCCAGCGGCATGAACGAAGCCACGAGGTTGCCTATGCCGTTGATGATCCCGTAAGCCGTGCCGGTGCCGCCGACCGGCGCGCCGCTCTGCACCAGTGTGGGTATGGCTGCGGACTGCAAACCCCAGAAGGCGCTCGCGCCCAGCAGCATGGAGAACGTCATCACGTCTCCTTGGACGCCGAACAGCGCCATCACGCAGGACGCGCACGCAGCCCCGCCGATCACGAACACGACGGGAAGACGGTCGAGGGAAAGCCTGTCCACGAAAGCGCCCCCGAGCAAGTTGGCGCAGAAGCTCACCAGGAACGGCGCAGCGGACAGCCAACCAACGCGGGACAGCGCGAAATGTCGATCGTTCGCGAGAAACGCCGGCAGCCAGAAGCTGCTACCCCAAAGATAGGACAACGTGAAGATCTCGACGAGCAGTATAGGGCCGAGACGCTTCGTGGAGAGGGCCGCACGGACGGTTGACGCGATGATCGCGCGGTAGGACGGCTTCCCGGAGGGTTTCGGCGACCCGGAGCGGCCGTCCACCAGAAAGAAGACGAGTGGCAGCCCGATGCCGACGTTGATCGCGGCCAGCATCTCGAAAGACCCAGCCCAGCCGAAATGGTGAAGCGCGAGGTCGACGACGGGGTAGCCGGCCGCAAGGCCGAGGGACACGCCGGTCGAGGTGACCGCGTTGGGCTTGCCACGTTCGTGCGCCTCGAAGCGTTCAGCCACGAACATCACCTTCAAGGAGAACAGCGGCCCTTCGGCCACGCCCAAGAGCGCGCGGGCGAGGAGCAGAATGGGCAGCGGTGACAGCAGGGGAGAAACCGCGGTGAGAGCAGCCCAGACAAAGACGCTCACCAGCAGACCGCCCCTGCACCCCAGCAAGCCCTCGTAGATCGGCGTCAGCAGCAAGGCGGCGATACCGTAGCCGAGGAGGAACAAGGTCATGAGCAAGCCTTGTCCGGCGCGATCGCCGACGAGGCCGTAGTGCCGAAGAAACGATGGGTCGAGGACGAGCACCGAAACGTTGACGCGGTCCATGTAGGCGATCGTAACGACGATCATCAGACTTGCGATGCCGGCCCATCGAGCCGGCGGTTGCATGCCAACGTCAAAATAAGACCTCACGCAGAACTCTCCCTTCCCCGCCGTCGGATCATCCCCAGTCTGACACCTGGACGAGACGCACATGGCTCGGCCAGCGCCATGCAGACCGCGATCGTCGAAGTGCCAATATTTGGCAATACCATGCGTCGACCCCAGCCATGGTGGAAATCGGAATAAATTTCATGGCTTGAGTCCGCGTTGGTGGAGCGTGAAAAAGCCGTTTGATAACCACAGCCGTTGCTCCGCGTCGTGCGCTTCCACCACGGTGATCGCGGTCATGCTGAGGAGGCCGCGCACGGTGCTGGTCGCAGTGAGGATGTGGGCCGACTGCGCGGCGCCGATCACGATCAGGCCGATGGGCAGCGCGTCGGCCATCATCTTGGTGAGCTGGTAGGCAATATTGGCCGCCTCGATCTCGGGCATCACCAGGATGTTGGCCGCGCCCTTCAGGCGCGATCCCGGCAGCACGCGGTCGCGCACCAAGTGGCGCAGCGCGGTGTCGGGCTGCGCTTCGCCGTCGACTTCGAGGCCGGGCGCGGTCTGCCGCAGGGTGGCCAGCGCCGCGCGCCACCATGGCCGCTACGGATACAGGAGGATCACGGCCCTGGCTCGCGGGCGGCAGGCTGGCGGGTCGACGCCACGCGCGTGGAGCGCCTCTGGCGCGGTGAGGGGCTGAGAGTCCCGGTTCGCCAGCCGAAGAAGGGACGACGGTGACTCGACGACGGCTCATGCATCCGGCTGCGCCCCGAGCCTTGCGACCACGTGTGAGCCTACGACCTCGTCGAGGACCGGAGACCGCGACGCTCGCAAGCTCCGCAGGCTCAACAGCCGGACGGCTCTGCGCCCATGTTGGTCACTGCCGGTGTCAGGATCGGCGCTCGAAAGCAGCTATTGCGTCGCTCATCCGAGCAGTCCGGATTGACGACGCCTTTCCAACCCGCCGCAGGGCAGTGAGCCCGGCAAAGCGCACACCTGCTGCATCGCAGGCCAAGGCTTGCTCGCGCCGGCCCTGGCGATCCTGGCCTATACGGCGGCCGCGCGCCCGATCTCGGGTTCGACGCTCGCGATGAACGCGTCCATCGTCTGCTCGCCCAGGTCGACCACCTTGGCCCCGCCACCGGCGACGATCGTCACATCCGCGATGCCGATGACGTTGAGGATGAGACGGAGGTACTGGGAGGCGATGTCGCGGTCGCGGATCGGCGAGCCCTCGGTGTAGATGCCCCCCGAGGCGAGCAGCACGGTCGCCTTCTTGCCGGTGGCAAGGCCGCGGCCGTCGACGCCGAGCGTCATCCCCTTGCGGACGATGTGGTCCACCCACGCCTTCAGCGCGGCGGGCACGTTGTAGTTGTACACCGGGGTGGCGATCACGACGTGGTCGGCGGCGAGGACCTCGCCGACGAGCTCGTCGGACAGGCGCAGCGCGTCCTTCATCTCCGGCGAGTGCTGCTGGGGCGGCGTGAAGTACGCCTGGAGCCAGGGCGCGGTCACGAACGGCAGGTGCGTTTCCATGAGGTCGCGGTCGACCACCTCGCCACTCGGGTTCGCGGCGCGCCATGCCGCCACGAAGCGGCGGGTCATGGTGCGCGAGATGGAAGAGTCACCGCGCGGGCTGGTCTCGACGACGAGAAGCTTGGTCATGCTGGGTCTCCTGGGTTATCCGAAACGGAAGCCGGAGATCGGCTTGCCGAGCGCGCGGCCGCGAAAGATGGTCCGGCCGGGCTCGCCGGACGCGGCACCGGCGGCCACCGTCAGCGGCAGCAGGTGATCCTCGTGCGGCTGCGCCTGCTGGGGGCTCCGGGCGCCCGAGCCCACCCGATCAGCGATCGCGCCCGCGTGTCGCCGTCCGCCATCGCCTCGCGCAGCCGTGCATCGAAGGCTTCGGGCGGCGGGATCGACGGCACCGCGATCGCCCCCAAGCCGCGCATGTTGAAGACGCAGGGTCCGCCGCCGTGGTTGATGAAGGAGGTCGGTTGCATGCCGCGAAGCTAGACGGCGCCGCCTCGTTGCGGGAGGGATCAAATTGTGATCGCCTCCATCGCCTGAGGTGATGGGTCATGATCGGCAGCTTGAGCCTGGACCAGTTGCGCGTGCTGGTGACGATCGCCGACACCGGCAGCTTCTCCGCCGCCGGGCGCAAGCTTGGACGCGCGCAGTCGGCGATCAGCCAGGCGGTCGCGACGTTGGAAGCGATGCAGGGCGTTTCGCTGTTCGACCGCGACGGCCGTCGGCCGCGACAGACCGACGTCGGCCGCGTGCTGGTCGAGCAGGCGAGACTGGTGCTCGCCGGCGCCGCCCGCTTCGAGGCGGTGGCGGCCGGAACGCGACGGGGGCTGGAACCCGAACTGGCGCTCGCGATCGACCCGCTGGTGCCGACCGCGCCGTTGGTCGACAGCCTGCGCGCGCTGAGCGACACCTTTCCCAACCTGCCGGTCAGCTTCTCGACCGAGGGACTGGGCGGCTCGCTGCGGCGGCTGCGTGGCGGCTCGGCGGCGCTGGCGATCTGCCTGCTGCTGCCGGGCGTGCCCGAGGACATCGCCGCCACCCCGCTGCTGCGGATCGCCATGCAGCCCGTGGTGGCGCCCGGCCATCCCTTGGCGTCGCTGAACCGTCCCGCCACGCGCGGCGACCTCGAGCCTCACGTCCAGCTCGTGCTGTCCGACCCGGTCGATCCTGGCGGCGCGACCTATGGTCTTGCCAGTGCGCGGTTGTGGCGTTTCGTGGATCTCGGCCGGCGGCTCGACGTCCTTCTTGCCGGTTTCGGATGGTGCCGCATGCCGGGGCACCTCGTTGCGGCCCACCTCGCGGACGCGAGGTTGGTTTCGCTCCGGATCGAGGACGATCCCACGCCAAGTGAGGGGCTCCTCATCTATGCCGCGCATCGGCGCGACCGCGCCCTGGGTCCTGCCGGCCGCTGGCTGCTGGACAGGCTGCGGAAGCGCCTCGCGATCGCGTGAGGCGGTATCGGGCCGCTTGCGTCGGGCCATGGACTTCGACTCTGGCGGGAAA
>CALMGA010000336.1 GCA_937863205.1 uncultured Beijerinckiaceae bacterium
TCGGCGAGGAAGGCGCCGATGTCGCGCGCCCTGCCCTCGGCGTGCTGCGCGCCGCCGATGGCCTCCAGCCGCTGCTGACGCGAGCGGTGGCCGCCGCCGCCCGCCGCGCCGGCGAGCTGGCCGGCTGACATAATTCGATCCATCCGCCATGCGAAGCGAGCCGCCGGCGCCTTCGGCAAGACACTGTTGCATGACGTGACTTGCCCGGCGCGGACGGGGTCGGCTACAGGCTGGAACGGCGGAAGGGGACGCGATGACGGCGACGGATGGCAACTTCGTGAACGAGCAAGACCGGCTCGCGGCCTCGCCGCGCTTGTTCGACAACCCGCTGCTGGACAGGCTGTCGCGGGTGCACTGGACGGTGCCGCTGTTCGTCTACCTGCCGGTGATCTCCGCGCTCGGCCTGGTGTCGCTGGCGATGGTGACGCCGGTGACGGCCCTCGCCACCTTCGCGCTGGGCTACCTCATCTGGACGCTGATCGAGTATTTCGGCCACCGCTACCTGTTCCACTGGGAATTCCCCGGCGAGTTCGGGCGGCGCATCCACTTCCTCATTCACGGCGTCCACCACGACCATCCCAACGACCCGCTGCGGCTGGTGATGCCGATCCTGCTGTCGGGCCCGATCATGGTGGTGGCGTGGTTCGTGGGCACGCTGATGTTCGGCACGGTGCTGCGCTACCCCGCGCTGGCCGGCTTCGTGTCCGGCTATCTCGCCTACGACATGGTGCACTATTACACCCACCACGCCCGGCCAACCAGCCGGCTCGGCCTGACCCTGCGGCGGCTGCACCTGATGCACCACTTCCGCGATCACGACAAAGGCTTCGGCGTCAGCGCGCCCTACTGGGACTTCGTGTTCGGCACCGCCGAAAGCAAAACCGGCGGGCGCGAATCCGGCGGGCGCAAGCAGCGCCGCGGCTGATCGGGATCACGATGGTTCAGGCCGGTGCAGGACGTCGCGCACGTCGCGCCGCCCTCCGGCCCACACCACTTCGCGGGTGAACCAGGCCCGCGCCCACGCCAACAGCAGGACGAGGTCGCGCCCGAGAAAGGCGGCCGGCGTCCACGGCGAGACTTCCCACCGCTTGATCGCCGTCACGCCGACCTCGATGGCGTACCAGCCGGCGAGCGTCAGCCCGAAGCCCGCGAGCGGGCCCAGGCCCACGAGCGAGGCGGCGAGCAAACCGGCCACGGCCGCCGGCAGCGGACAGGCCAGCGGCTCCACGGCGAACGTCACCGGCTCCTCGGCGCGGCGGATCACCGCCCAGCGGGCCTGCCGGCCGTAAACCTCGGCCAGGGTGCGGGCGCCGATCTCCTGATCGACCGTGTTGTGGGCGAACACCGTGCGCAGGCCGAGCTTGGCCATCGCCCGCGACAGGGCCGTATCCTCGGCGATGGTGTAGCCCAACGCCGCCGGGCCGCCGGCGCGGGCGAGGTCGCCGGCCCGGAACAGCATCACCTTGCCGACGCCGTAACCCTTGCCCAACGCCGATGCCGTGAGCAGCAGGCGGGCGTCGCGGTTGATCAGGATCGCCTCGATGCGCCCGGCCAGCGTTTCCGCCCGCACCGCCACCGGCACGGCGCAGACCAAGCCCACCTCCGCCGTGAGGCTGCGCAGCATCTCGCGCAGCGTGTCGGGCGCCAGGGTGATGTTGGAGTCCTTGGGCGCCACCGTGGCGGGCACGGCGGCGGCGAGCGGCGCGCTCAGCGTGTTGAGCTTGGGGCTGGTCGCGCCGAAGCCGGGCGACACCAGCGCGCGCGCCGGCACCCTTGCGGCGCCGATCATCGACTCCATCAGCTGCCGCGCCGGCGAGACCCGCTCGGCCGAGCCCACGATCACCTCGTAGTGCGGGAGATCCTGGACGAAGGCGGACGCCTGCGCCCGTTCGAAGCCGGGATCAACGAGCTTGACCGGCAGCAGCAGCGACACCGGGGGCGCGTCCGGCGCGGTTGCCCGCGCACGTTGGATGCGCGGCTGCAACAG
Organism: uncultured Beijerinckiaceae bacterium; assembly: GCA_937863205.1. The sequence continues at coordinate 1,988 of CALMGA010000336.1, forward strand.
GGCACCGAAAAGCGAAGCGGCGAAGGTGGCGACGCCGGCGCCCCACCAAAGGGCGGCGGCACCGGCGATGAGCGTCGTTGGCAACGATGCGGTCCGCGAAGCGACGTGTTGCGAAGGGGCTGCTGCGTGTATCGCGTCGGCGCGGCGCTGGCGAGCGACCTCGCGGCCCGGTCGACGCGGGCCGACCTCTTCGCTGCGCACCGTGGCCGGCCTGCCGCATCACGCGACGATGATCGTTTCGAGCCCGGCGCGGACTTGGCGCCGCCATTGTCTCCGGCCTAACTAAGGATCCGTGACCGGCGATGAGAGCGGGGGCAAGTTGGACGAACCGACGGTGCGCGAGCAGGACGACCTCACCCGGTGCTTGGCGTGAGCGGCGTGTCGGCCGGCTTCCCGTTGCGCGGACGCGTGCTGCGGACGATCCCGCCGCAGGGGGAGGATCGAGGGAACGGAGGTGCCCGCGCGCCGGCGACTTTCCTGGCCTTGTCGTTGTTGCTGCACGGCGCCGTGCTGAGCGCGGCGTTTCTCGTCGATGCGCCCGCCGCGCCTAAGCCGCAGCAGGAGTTCGCCGTCGAAATCGTGCCCGAGGTGCCCAAGGCACCCGCCGCGTCGCCTCCACCGGCCAAGTCGCCCTCGTCTCCCAAGCCGCCCCCATCCGAGCCGACCACCGGCAAGCCCGTCGAGAGCCAACAGGCCGAGCCGCCCCCGCCGCCCAAGCCCGCGCTTGCCGAAAGGGTGGAGAAGCCGGTGGAACGGCCGGCTCCGGCCAAGGCGGCGGAACGGCCGCCGCGAACGCCGGCACGGGCCGCGGCGCCGGACCAGAGCGAGTCGGAGCTCAAGGCCATGCGCGACGAACTCGCCAGCCTGAAGGCCGAACAGGCTGCCCTGAAGGCGCAAGCTCCGGCGGCCGCGCCGCAGGCACCGGGGCGCGGTCTCCTGGACTCGCTCCAGGCGGTCGCCCTGCCAGGGGAAACCGAGGATGGCGACGGCGAGGTCGTCGGCTACCAGTCGGTTGTGTTCAGCCGCTTGGCCAAGGCCAAGGCGATCGGCGGCGAGCTGGGGCAGCCGGGGACGGCTGGCGTCAGCTTCGACATCGACGATCACGGCGCCCTGCTCGACGTGCGGCTGTCCGCGTCGAGCGGCATCGCCGGGCTGGACGCGGAAGCCCTCGCCATCGTCCGCAAGGCGGCGCCGTTTCCGCCGCCGCCGCAGGGCGCGCAGCGCAGCTTCTCGGCCAACGTCAGTTTCGTCGCCGGGCCGAATCGATGACGCTCGCCGTTGTCGCCGGAACGCGGCGTCCGGAAGCCGCCGGGCAGCCCCGGCGCCTGCTCCCGGCCGTGCTCGCCCTGTCGGCGCTGGCCCACCTCGGCCTGCTGCTGCCCCTGCTGCTCCCCCGGTCTCGGCAAGAGCCGACGCCGCCGGCCGAAACCTCCGTCGAGGTCGTCCAACTGCCGGCGCCGAGCGCACCCAAGCCGCCGCCGCAGGACAGCAAACCGCAGCGGGAGAGCAAGCCGCAGCCCGAGCGGGAACAGGCCAAACCGCGCGACACGAAGCGGGACACGGCCGCCAAGCGTCCGCCGGCGCAGAGCGCGGTGGCGGAGCGGATGAGGGATCTGCTCGGCAGCATGCCGGCCATCGTTCTGCCCGACGCCTCGGCCGACGGCGAAGCCGCCTCGTTCAAGGCGCAGGTCCTCAGCAAGGTCGGGAAAGCCAAAAAGGAAGGCCGGCACAACGGCATTCCCGGGATCGCCACCGTCGCCTTCACCCTGGATGATCGCGGCGAACTCGCCAGCTGCGAGATCCTGCGCAAGTCGGTCGACCCGGCCCTCGACGCGGAAGCCCTCGCGATGGTCCGGCGCGGCGTTCCCTATCCCGTGCCGCCGCCCGAGGCCGACCGTCACTTCGTGATCAGCCTGCGCTTCGCCGCGATGCCGTGAGGGTCGCCGCGCGCGGATCGGTCGGCGATCTTGCCAGGGTCGCGGGAGGCGCTTAACCAGACAATCGGAGCCGGCCTTGTCCGGTTCCGCCGCCCGAACCGGATGCCGCGATGAAGAAGGTCTACCCCGACGCCCGCTCGGCGCTGCAGGACGTCGTCACCGACGGCATGACGATGATGGCCGGCGGCTTCGGCCTGTGCGGCATCCCCAAGGTGCTGATCGACGCCGTGCACGACCTGGGCGTCAAGAACCTCACCGTGGTGTCCAACAACGCCGGCGTCGACGGCGCAGGCCTGGGACGGCTGCTGGAAACGCGGCAGATCGCCAAGATGATCTCGTCCTACGTCGGCGAGAACAAGC
>CALMGA010000337.1 GCA_937863205.1 uncultured Beijerinckiaceae bacterium
CCCACGCAGGATCAGCGGTTCGCCGTCATCCTGCTCGTAGAGCTTGAGCTTGCCTCCATTAGCGATGATTGGCATGTTCTCGATGTAATATGGACCTTCAATCGTGCTGGCGCTTCCGCCAAAATTACGGTGCTCTATGTCGCAGATGGTCGTGTTGAAAAACACGTCGACGAGCAGGGGAATCTCCTTTGCATCCGCGACGTCGAGAAGGTATTTCAGGGCCACCCGGTACTCCTCAAACGTCACGTTTGATTTGATTAAAGCCTCACGAACGCCATCGACGATCGCGGAGACCACCGCCTCGACCCTGTTGCTCACGTGATCCTCCCCGGGCATTCTCTCATCGAATTCTTACATATTTTATTAGTCCTTTCACCAAGATCATTTCCAATACTTCCTTCTCCGATTTCGATACCTTATCGGTATCGCACGCGGTTGCCTCAGCGTTCCGGAGGCTTGCGGACGGGCGGATCACCATCGGCAGCGGCGGCGAGCTTCTGATGCTCGCGTATCCCTTCGAGTAGAGCTGCGAGCACGGGCGACCTGTTCGCCCGCAGGTAGACGCAGTGGACGGGGACGCTGGCTGGTTGGGACGTCCTCAATGGGACAAAGCGAACGCCGGGCATCATGGTCGCGGCAACCGACTGCGGGACAATGCAGGCGCCCGCACCGATCGCGACAAGTGCAAGCGCGGTGATGGAGTCCTCTGCTTCTGCTCCGACGATAGGCTGAACGCCTTCCCGCTCGAAAAGGTCGAGCACTGTGTCGGCGAAGCCCGGGCGCTCTCCGGTCGGGAACAAGACGATTGGTCGGCTATCTAAGCTGCGCAGCGTGGATGCTGTTCGTGGCGCATCTTCTGCTCGTAAAGCGACGTAAAGTCGTTCGGTGCTGACCACCTCCGACACGATGTCGCCGGCTGCGGGAAAGTAGCGGCCGAAACCAATGTCGACCGTTCCTGCGCGGAGCGCCAGCACCTGGCGGCTCTTCGACAGGGTGATAAGCGTGATCTCGACATGGGGAACGCGCTCTCGAAACCGTCGGAGAAGGGATGGCACGACCTGCTGGATCGGCGAGCCGAAGGAGGCCACGGACAATTGTCCGATTTCGCCACGAGCGGCTGCCCGGCTGCGCTCCGCAGCGCGCTGGGCTCGTGCAAGGATCTCGCGCGCTTCGTCAAGGAACACGCGACCCGCCTGAGTAAGGGTCGCTCCCTTTGCGGTTCGAACGAGGAGCTGAACGCGAAGCTCATGCTCGAGGGCCTGTATGCTCCGCGTAACTGGCGGCTGGGTGACGTTCAATCGACGTGCTGCGGCGCCAAAGTTGTTTTCCTCGGCAACGGCGACGAAGTAGCGAAGCAGCCGCAGATCCATGTCGAGCAATACCGTTCGCGCATCAGGCAACGACAACACTAGAGCATCGGCCCGAAAAGTGCGCAGCGGTTTTCGGAAAAGCTGATGCGCCAA
>CALMGA010000338.1 GCA_937863205.1 uncultured Beijerinckiaceae bacterium
CCTCTATGAGACGTTGCTCAAGGAGATGCGCGACGCCGCCGGCGACTCGGGCGAGTTCTACACTCCGCGCGCCGTCGTCCGCTTCATGGTCGAACGGATCAGGCCGAAGATCGGCGAGAGCGTGCTCGATCCCGCCTGCGGCACCGGCGGCTTCCTCACCGAAGCCTATGCCCACATGGCCGCCCAGGCCGACACGGTAGCGAAGCGCGCGCAGCTTCAGAACCGAAGCCTGCATGGCGTCGAGCCCAAGTCGCTGCCCTATCTGCTCGCGCAGATGAACCTGCTGCTTCACGGACTGGAGGCGCCGGAGATCGACCCCGGCAACGCGCTGCGCTTCCGCCTCTCCGAGATCGGCGAGCGCGAGCGGGTTGAGGTGATCCTCACCAACCCGCCGTTTGGCGGCGAGGAGGAGGCAGGCATTCTCTCCAACTTCCCCGACGATCGCCGCACCGCCGAGACGGCGCTCTTATTCCTCCAGCTCATCATGCGGCGGCTGAGGCGCAAGGGACAAGGTCGCGCCGCCGTGGTCGTCCCGCACGGCGTGCTGTTCGGCGACGGCGTGGCGGCGCGGATCAAGGCGGACCTGCTCGAGCGATTGAACCTCCACACGATCGTCCGCCTGCCCGAGGGCGTGTTCGCGCCCTATACCGATATCGCCACCAACATCCTGTTCTTCGACACCAGCGGCCCGACCGGCGCGATCGCCTATTGGGAGCAGCCCGCGCCGCAAGGCCGGCGCAAATATTCTAAGACCGCGCCATTGCAGCTCGCCGATCTTGCCGACCTTACCGCCTGGTGGGACGAACGCAGCGAGGATCCGCGCGCATGGACCGTCGACGGCCCGAGCCTGATCGAGCGCGATGAGGCGGGGCAGGCGCGTGTGGTAAATCTCGACCGCAAGAACCCCAACGCCAAGGCCGCCGAGGACCACCGCGCCCCCGCCGAGCTTGTCGAAGCGGCGCTGGCGAAGGAGCGCGAAGTGCTGGCGATCCTGGACGAGCTCAAGGCGCTCGTCGCCGAGCGGGTGCCGGCGTGACTTGGCCTAAAGTGGCGCTGGGTGAAGTCATGCAACTTGACCTTAACCCACACACGGTTGAGGCGGGACAGAGCTACCCCAATTTCGGCATTTACAGCTTCGGTCGCGGAACCTTCCCCAAGCCGGCTATCGACGCGGCGACGACCAGCGCCACGACGCTTTACCGCGTGCGCGCTGGCCAGATCATCTACAGCCGACTGTTCGCCTTTGAGGGTGCCTACACGTCCGTGCCGGCGGAGCAAGATGGCGCGTTCGTTTCAAATGAGTTCCCGACATTCTCGGTCGCTGCTGACCATGCCGACCCGGCCTACATCGCGTGGCTATTCCGCTGGCCCGAAACGTGGCGCGCTTTACGAATGGGTGCCGTGGGGATGGGCGATCGGCGGCAGCGTGTTCACCCCGACAGAGTATTGGCGCACGCGCTGCCGCTCCCTCCGCTCGAGGAGCAGCGACGGATCGTGGCGCGGTTGAACGCGGCCGCCCAGGCATTGGCGGCACGTGGCCGGGCCGCCGCGGTAGTCGGAGCGGAGATCGCCATCGCCTTACGCGCTGCCTGTGTCCGCATCACCGCCGATGCGCCACGTGCGCCGATGGGCGAGGTCGCCCCGCTTGTCCGCCGCCCAGTGACGGTCGATCCGGACGCAACCTATCCCGAACTCGGCGTCCGCTCATTCGGCAAGGGCACCTTTCACAAGCCCGCGCTGCCGGGTATCGAGGTCGATTCCAAAAAGCTGTTCCGCATCGAAGACGGCGACCTACTGTTCAACATCGTTTTCGCCTGGGAAGGCGCGGTTGCTGTCGCTCAGCCCGAAGACGCCGGCCGCGTCGGCTCGCACCGTTTCCTCACCTGCGTGCCCGATCCGACGCGCGCCACCGCCGAGTTCCTGCGCTACTGGTTCCTGACCGACGAGGGCCTGCTGGCGCTCGGGCAGGCCTCCCCCGGGGGCGCCGGCCGCAACCGTACGCTCGGCATCAAAACGTTGGAGGCGATCACCGTCCCCAGACCGCCGCTCGACGCCCAATCTTGGTTCGACCGCCTCCAAGTCAAAGCCAGCGCCGCACGCATGGCTCAAGCGTCGTCCGGGGATGAACTTGCGCGCCTGCTGCCCTCTCTGCTCAGC
>CALMGA010000339.1 GCA_937863205.1 uncultured Beijerinckiaceae bacterium
GCGGCACTACGCGGAGCTGGGCTACGACCGTATCCCGCCGCGCGGAGCCCACGCCGCCGTCACCGTGCCGGGCACGGTCGGCGGCTGGATCCTGGCACAGGAGATGGCGCGCGCGGGGGGTGGCAAGCTGCCGCTCGCCGACATCCTGCACCGGGCGATCGCGCTGGCCGGCGAGGGCTACGCCCAGTCGCCCTCGGAGGAGCGCACGAAGCCGTTCGAGTTCGCCGCGCTGAAGGACGCGCCCGGCTTCGCGCAGGCCTTCCTGGTCGACGGCGCGATCCCCAAGGCCGGCACGCCCCGTCGCGCGCCGAAGCTCGCCGCGACGCTGGAGCAACTGGCGCACGCCGGGCTCGACGACTTCTACCGCGGCGACGTCGGCCGCGAGATCAGCGCCGACATCGAGCGGATCGGCGCGATGGCGACCCGCGAGGACCTCGCCGACTACCGCGCGAAGTGGCGCCAACCCTTGAGCCTGCGCCTCGTCGACAGTCTCGGCGCCCGCACCCACTTCAACGCGCCGCCGCCGACGCAGGGGTTGGCCAGCCTGCTCATCCTCGGGATGTTCGACCGGCTCGGCCCCGTGCGCGCGGAGAGCTTCGAGCACATCCACGGGCTGATCGAGGCGTCGAAGCGGGCGCTGGCGATCCGCGACCGCGTCGTCACCGACCACGACCGGCTGCGCGTCGACCCCGCGGACTTCCTCACCGGCCGGGCGCTGGCGCGCGAGGCGGCGGCCATCGACATGGGGCGGGCGAGCGTCGGCCCGGCGAAGCCCGCCGCCGGCGACACGGTGTGGATGGGGGCGATCGACGCTTCCGGCCTCGCCGTGTCGTTCATCCAGTCGATCTACTGGGAGTACGGCTCGGGCTGCGTGCTGCCGGCGACCGGCGGTGAACCCGCTCGAGCCCGGACGGCGCCCGCCGCACACGCTGAACCCGCCGCTCTGCTTCTTCGACGACGGGCGGGTCGTGTCCTACGGCGCGATGGGCGGCGACGGGCAGCCGCAGTTCCAGGCGCAGCTGTTCACGAGGCTGCTGATGGGCGAGGGCGTGGCGGCGGCGCTCGACAGGCCACGCTTCCTCTACGGCAAGGCGTGGGGCACCGAGACCACCGCGCTGACCGTCGAGCCGCGGTTCGACGACGTGCTGCTGCGGCGCCTGCGCGGCGCCGGCCACGAACTCAACGTCCTCGAAGAGCCCTACGCCGACCTGCTCGGCCACGCCGGGGCGCTGATCCGACGGCCCGGCGGTCGCATCGAGGCCGGGCACGATCCGCGCTCGGACGGCGGCGCGGCGGGGGCGTGAGGCTCAGAACCTGTGCCACAGCGCGAAGATCGGCCCGGTCTCGCGCACCGCATTGAACCCGATCACCGTGCGGAAGGCGCCGAGCTGCACGGACCAGCCCGGCCGCACGTCATAGACGGCGCTGAGCTGCAGCTTGTCGTAGGCGGTGCGCGCGATCGTCGGGCCGCCCGCGTCGTAGGGGCCGGCGGCGGGCGCGTAGGAGCCGAAGCTCTGCGCGAGCAGCAGCAGGCGCGGCACGGGACGCCAGCCCACCGTGACGTCGAGCCGGGCCTCGGAGGGGAAGGGATCGACGCGCGCCCGCACGCCCGGCGCGACATCGAGGAAGGCGGGGCGGCCGAGGATCGTGAAGCCCTGCGCCGCCATCAGCCGGACATCGACGGCGAGGTTGCGGGCGCCACCGACCGCGAGCTGGGCGGACCTGTCGCCCGGCAGCAGGGGCGGTTGCACCAGCACCTGCACCGAGAGTGCCCGATCCGGCGCGCGATACAGGCCGAGGCGGGCACCGGACGCAGAGGAGTCCGAGCCGGTCACGGTGTTCGCCGCCCCGCCCTCGCGTGCCAGGGTCGGGGCGGCGATCAAGGTGAGGAAGGGTGTCAGACCGTATTCGAGATAGCCGTCAGCGGTCGCCTTGCGATAGGCCGGCGCCGGCTGCGGACGCGCCGAATTGTCGAAGCGCCGCGCGCCTTCGGAGAAGCCTGCGCCGGCGATGAGAATGCCGTAGAACTGGTCCTGGAGGTAGGCGCCGCCCGCTGCCGGCTCGGCCGCGGCGCAAAGGCCTGCGGCGAGCATGACGAGAAAGCATCGTGGGAAGAGGCGCACGTGACCCCGGCGGGTTGTGCAACCATGGGTCCACGATACGGAGGAAAGTTGTAGCGACCGGAGGTTGAGGCGTTAACGAAATCTTAACCGTTGCGCTCGTGCACTCCGCCTCCATCGCGGCGCGCTATCCTCACAGCACCCTGACGAGCAGGGCCAAGGCTGTGACGACCATCACGGCGAAGGTCGCGAGGATGCCGCCGCCGCGGCAGCCGAACTGCTGGGGCGAGTTCTTCGGTGCCAGCATGCCGATGGGATGCGCCGTGCGGGCGACCAGCAGCACGATGAGCAGCAGGTTGATGAACACCGGACCGGCGCCGCGCGCCTCCAGGAGCGCGACCAGCAGCAGCGCGAACGGGACGTATTCCGAGAAGTTGGCCTGGGCGCGTACGCGCTTCTGCAACCCCTCGTTGCCGCCATCGCCGTGCAGCGTATCGGTGCGCACTCGCGTGGCGACCACCCAGCCGGACAGGCCGACGAGGATCAGGGCGAAGATCGCGGCGTAGACGGCGGTGATCGAGGGATAGGTCATGGTGATCGAGGGATAGGTCATGAAGCGGGTCCCGGGTTTGGCGACGAACGTCCGGGGGCGGCGGGCGTTGCCGCTGAAGTGAAGTGTTCTTCACCGTACGCGGAGACAACGGGATGCGGCGACGGGAGGCTTGCGGCGGGATCGACGAGCCAGAGCCGAGCTTCCCGGCGCGCCGCTGCGACGTTAGCCGGGTTCCACCGTGGTAGTGGTTCGTCGTCGACGCCGAGGCGGCCTTGGAGCGCAGCCTGCCTGCCGGCACCCTCGAAGCCGAGCGTGGCGCCGTCAGCGCCGCACGGCGGTGAGGTAGCACGGCCGCCGCCCCTCGGCGACGGCCTTCGCCTCGTAGCGGGTGCGCTGCCACTCCGGCCACGGTTGCTGCCAGTTCTTCGCGCAGGCGGGCTCCCAGCGAAAATCGGGCGAGCGGGCGAGGCGCGCCAGCGTCCAACCGGTGTAGTCGTCGATGTCGCTCGCGAAGCGCAGCTCGGCGCCGGGCCTCATCGCCCGGGCGAGGCGGGCGAGCAGACCATCGGACACGAAGCGGCGCTTGCGCTGCCGGCGCTTCGGCCAGGGGTCGGGATAGAACAGGTAGACCCTGGCCAAACAGCTGAGTGGTAAGGCGTCGATGACGTCGCCGGCGTCGCCGGCGTGCAGGCGGATGTTGTCGCTGTCGGCCCCCGCGACGTCGGCCAGCGCCCGCGCCATGCCGTTGACGAAGGGCTCGCAGCCGAGGAAGCCGACATCCGGCTCGCGCCGCGCCGCCGCAAGAAGATGCTCGCCGCCGCCGAAGCCGATCTCGAGGCGAAGCTCGCTCTTCGGCGTCGTGAACAGCGCGGCAGGATCGAGGGGACGGGACGGATCGAGGGAGAGGCGCGGCAGCAGCGAGGCCATCAGCTCGCGCTGGTAGGCCGAGAGCGGCTTGCCGACGCGCCGGCCGCGCAGAAGGTTGTCGCGGAGAGGGGCGTCGTTCCCTGCTGCCGAACCCCTCATGGTGAGGAGGCTATCGACTGTTTCCGGGGCAGCGGCGGCTCAGGCTGCGACGGCGCCCTTCAGCTTGTCGACGAGGTCGGTGCGCTCCCAGGAGAAGCCGCCGTCGCTCTCCGGGGTGCGGCCGAAATGGCCGTAGGAGGAGGTGCGGGCGTAGATCGGCTTGTTCAGGCCGAGGTGCTCGCGGATGCCGCGCGGCGACAGGCGCATGATCCGTCCTAGAACGGCTTCGAGCTTCTCCTCCGGCACGGTGCCGGTGCCGTGGGTGTCGACATAGATCGACAGCGGTTCGGCGACGCCGATCGCATAGGAGAGCTGGATGGTGCAGCGTTCGGCCAAGCCCGCCGCGACGACGTTCTTGGCGAGGTAGCGGGCGACGTAGGCGGCGGACCGATCGACCTTGGTCGGGTCCTTGCCGGAGAAGGCGCCTCCGCCGTGCGGCGCCGCGCCGCCGTAGGTGTCGACGATGATCTTGCGGCCGGTGAGGCCGCAGTCGCCGTCGGGGCCGCCGATCACGAACTTGCCCGTCGGATTGACGTGCCACACCGTGTCGGCGTCGATCCAGCCCGCCGGCAGGGCCTTGCGGATGTGCGGCTCGACGATGCGGCGGACGTCGGCCGAGGACAGGTCCTCATCGACGTGCTGGGTGGAGAGCACGATCTGCGTGACGCCGACCGGCTTGCCGCCCTCGTACTTCACCGTCACCTGGCTCTTGGCGTCGGGGCCGAGCTTGGCGGCCTCGCCGTCGCCGGCCTTGCGCGCGCGGGCGAGGTCTTCCAAAATCTTGTGGGAATAGTAGATCGGCGCCGGCATCAGCTCCGGGGTCTCGCGGCAGGCGTAGCCGAACATGATCCCCTGGTCGCCGGCGCCCTCGTCCTTGTTGCCGGCGGAGTCGACGCCCTGCGCGATGTCGGCGCTCTGCGCATGGAGCAGCACCTCGACCTCGGCGGTTTCCCAGTGGAAGCCGTCCTGCTCGTAGCCGATGTCCTTGATCGCTGCGCGCGCGACCTCGACGATGCGCGCGGGCGAGATGTCCGGGCCGCGCACCTCGCCGGCGATCACCACGCGGTTCGTCGTGGCCGGTCGCACACCTTGTCGGGGTGGCCTTCCGAGACGGATTCGCTGGTGAAAAGGTAGTTGGCGCGGGCCACGAAACGGGATCCCCTGCGACCGGACGGCCAGCGCAGCCATAGTTGGCCGTCGCCCGCATGGCAAGCGGCGGAGGCGACGGCGCGGAGGAAGGCCCGCTCCGCTCTCAAAGCCTGCGGAGCAGGTCCTTCATCGCCTCGACGTCCTCGGGGGAGGGGCGGGCGCCGGTGTTGATGTGGTCCATCTTGCGGCAGATCTCGCCGAGCTGCGCGGCGATGTATTCCAGGGCTTCGACCACCCGTTCGCCGGTCTCG
>CALMGA010000340.1 GCA_937863205.1 uncultured Beijerinckiaceae bacterium
CACCTGCTCGCCGCCATGGTCGCGCGCGGGGGCGCCGATGCGGCGATGCGGGCGCGCACGCCGGCCGTCCTGCTCACGCTGGTGGCGGCGGTTCTGGCGCTGGCCGGCCCGGCCGTGCGGCGCCACGACGGCGACCGGCTGCGCAATCTCGACGCCACCGTGATCGTGATGGACGTTTCGCAGCGGATGGCCGACGGCGGTTTGATCCGCGAAGCGGCCAGCGCCGCCCATGATGTGCTGGGCCACCTCGGGGCGCGCCAGGCCGCGCTCGTCGTCTACGCTGGCGATGCCTACGTCGCCAGTTCGCTGACCGACTTCACCGGCGCCATCGACACCGACCTGTTCGCCCTCGACGACTCAACCGTGCCCGATCCCGGCTCGCGGCCGGACAAGGCCCTGCGGATCGCCGGCCGCCTGCTGGACGAGGCGCACATCATCTCGGGCGACGTGGTGCTGATCACCGCCGGCGGCGGCCTGGAGGGCACCGCCACCATCCGCGCCGCCGCCGCCCTCGCCGCGGCAGGACGGCACGTTTATACCGTGATCGCGACGGTGCCGGGCCGCACCGACAGCCGCACCGACAGCCGTTTGGCCGGGCAGGTCTCGGCGGTGACCGCGGCCGGCGGCGGCTTCGCCGTCGACATGCTGCATCCCCAGCGCCTGCTCGACACGCTGGCCGATCGCGCCATCGACCGCACCGGTTCCAGCTTGGTCAACGCGTTGAATTGGCGCGACCTCGGCCGCCTCCTCATGGTCGTGGCCGCGGTGCCGCTGCTGCTCGGCTTCCGCAAGGCGGCCAAGGCCTGAAGGAGTAAGCCGATGAGGAAGCTGGTCGCCGCGCTCCTGCTCCTCGTGCCCTGCGGCGCGCTTGTTCTGGCCGGGCCGCCGCTGCTCGGCCATGCCCTGTTCGCCTTCGGCTTCGAAAAGCTCGGCGCCGCCCTGATGCGCGATGCCGGCTGGCGCGGCTACGCCCTTGCCCGCGACGGCGACTACCGCGCCGCCGCCGCCAGCTTCGGCTCGGGCCCGGCCAACAGCTACAACCGGGGGGTCGCGCTGACGAAGGCCGGGCTCTACGCCCAGGCGCTCGACGCCTACGACGACGCCCTGCAGGCCGACCCCGAGGACGAGGACGCCCGCCACAACAAGGCGATCGTGGAACAGATCCTCGACACTGCGGCGCAGGCCGCGGGCGATGCCGCCGGCAATGCCAACGCCCGCGCCAACAAGGAGCGTCGGCACGGCGGCTCCGGCGATCAGAACGGCGACACGGCTTCGACCGGCATCGGCTACACCGGCAACAAGGAGGGCTCCACCAACGCTTCCACCCAGGGCGGCAGCAAGGTGGCCAAGATCGGCAAGGGACAGCAGGCGGCGAGCGGCGACAATTCCGAAAAGGCCAGCGGATCGGCCGGTCAAGCCTCGGGGCGCGGCCGCTCGGGCGGCGACATGGCCGATGCCATCACCGCCCAGCTCGCCATCAATCAGCGCAAATACAGCCCGACCTTCACCCAGCTCAACGTGCAGCCAACCGTGGAATGGCTGCAAACCGTCACCGACAACCCCGGCAGCTACCTGAAGCTGCAGATCCGCGCCGAGCAGAAGCGCCGCCGCGAACAGGCCGACCGCGAAGCCGGTGCCGGGGGCGACGACTGATGGGACGCTTCTTCAAGGCGGACACGGCGGACGCCGCGCGCATCCTCCCCTGCGCCAAGCCAGAGGAAAGGGGAGCGGCGCAAGCGGTGCGGGAGGCTGCCGCGCCTCGCGGCCGGCGCTGGGGCTTCGCCGACATCCCGCCTTTCAGACAACGATGGGCGCAACGGCTGCGCCCTCCACCGCGCGTCGCGCGGTTTCCCTCCCCCGTTGCGCGGGGGCGGATCGGCGCCCGGCTCGCGGTTTGTCTGCTGGCGGCTTGGCTCGGCGCGAATGCCCTGATCGCTCCCGGTTTGGTCGCCCCCGTTCTGGCCGATCCCGCCCAGCCCCCCGGGCCGGCGATCGACCCTTCGATCGGCCGGGTCGAGGTCATCCTCGATCTGCCCAAGGACAAGCCCTACGTCGGCGAGATGATCCTGCTGCGGATGCGTTCGTTCATCCACGCCGACGTGGTGCTCGACCGCATCGGGCAGCCGCCGCTGCTCAACTTTTCCTGGCAGCAGCTCGGCCGCGACCAGCCCGTGGAGGCGATGATCGACGGCTTCCGCGTCGCCGGCGTCGAGCGCGACCTCGCCATCTTTCCCACCACGGCGGGGCGGCTCATCATCGAACCGTTCACCCGCCACGTCACGGTCGCGACAGCCGACAACCGGCGGGTGGAGACCGACTTCACCTCCAAGCCGGTCTATGTCGACATCCAGAACTACACGGCGATGATCCCGCCCGACAGCTGGTGGCTTCCCGCCGCCTCGCTGTCCCTGACGGAAACCTGGTCGCAGCAGCCCGACGAGATCAAGCCCGGCACCCTGGCGCGGCGCACCATCACGGTTGAAGCGCTCGGCCTCACTGGCGACCGGCTGCCGCCGCCGCCGACCATGGAGGTGCCCGGCACCATCGCCTTTCGCGGGCCGGTGACGCGCGAAACGATCCTGAGCGAGGAAGGTCCGATCGCGCGCGGGACCTACATCTGGGATCTTCGCCCCGTGTCCGTCTCGCCGGCCAAGATGCCGGCGGTGCACGTCGCATGGTTCGATACGCGAACGCGGCGCCTGCGCGACAGCGCCCTGCCCGAGCAATGGGTGGCACTGGTCGGCACGCTGGTGCATCCCTCGCACGAGGCGCGTCAGAGCGTCGGGCCGCTGTCGGCCGGCCCGCTGGCGGCGGGGGGCGCCGCCTTTGCCTGGACGGCGGCGCTGATCGGCTTCGCCCTGACGGGGCGCCGCCCGCTCGGGCATCGGCTCGGCTCCCGTTCGCTCGCCCGGCTGCGGGGGCAGGCCAGGGCTGGCGATGGCGCGGGCTTTTCCCGCTCGCTGCTCGACCTTGCCCGCGACGATCCCGCCCGCTGGCGCGAGGTATCGGCGGAGCCGCTGGTCGCCGAGC
>CALMGA010000341.1 GCA_937863205.1 uncultured Beijerinckiaceae bacterium
GGGTGGGGTCGTGCTGCCAGACTCACTATGAAGCCTTTCGGCGGGTGCTGGAACACAGTGGCGCGCTGCTCATCGGCGGTCGAAGCTTCATCGCGGAAGTGGCCGAGCGGATGGGCGTACCGCCCTCGCGCTTCACCCGCGTTCCCGGTGCGGTCGACACCGAGCGCTTCGTGCCCGGCCATCCCGTCGGCAGCCTCGCGAGCCCGCCGCGCCTGCTCTACCACGGCCGGGTCGACCGCCGGAAAGGCGCGCTGGATTTCCTCACCGCCCTCAGCCTTCTGCGCCAGCAGGGCGTGGCTTTCCAGGCCACGGTGTCGGGCATCGGACCCGATGCCGACCCGGCCAAGGCGCATGCGGCGGATCTGGCGCTGGGGCCGGACCTCGTGCGCTTCACCGGCTATGCCGACTACCACGACACGCCGCGCATCTATGGCGAGGCCGACATCTTCGCCTCGCCGACCTACGCGGAGGGCTTCTCCAACACCATCCTGGAGGCGATGGCCTGCGGCGTGCCGGTGGCGAGCTGCGAGGTGGTTGGCGTCACCGATTGCCTGCGTCACGAGGAGAACGGCCTGCTGACGGCGGCCGGCGACGTGCCGGCCCACGCCGCCGCCTTGCGCCGGCTGATCGAGGATGCCCCGCTGCGCCGCCGCCTCGCCGAGACGGCGCTCGCGGAATGCCGCGCCGTCTACTCCTGGTCGGTCGTCGGCCGGCGGATCATGGGGATCTACGGCGAGCTTTTCGGCACCGAGCCGGCGACCGGCTTCTCCACCGAGCTGACGTCCTCCCCCTGCCGCTTCCGTATTCACCCGCACCTTTTGTGACCCCTGCGTCGCCTCCTGCCGCACTGGCGCTGTCGCCACACCTCGACGATGCCGCCTTTTCCGCCGGCGGCACACTGGCCGAGCTGGCGCAGGCCGGGTGGCGGGTGGTGGTCGCCACGGTCTTCACTCGCAGCATCGCCGGGCCCCGAGGCTTCGCCCTCGCCTGCCAGCTCGACAAGGGCCTCCCGGCCGACCTCGACTACATGGCCCTGCGCCGCGACGAGGATGCCGCCGCCTGCCGCCGCCTCGGCGCCGAGCCGCGCTGGCTTCCCCTGCCGGAAGCGCCGCATCGCGGTTATCATTCGGCACCGGCCCTGTTCGCCGGCCTGCACGCGAACGACGCGGTCGTCGCCGATCTCGTCCCTCTGCTCGGCGACCTCGTCCGCGAGTTGCAGCCCGCGCTGATCCTGGCGCCGCAGGCGATCGGCGGCCACGTCGATCATCGCGCGCTGGTGCAGGCGCTGGCCCATGTCATCGACGCGGCACCGGTCCTATGGTGGCGGGATTACCCCTATGTCGACCGGGATGCGCCGGTTGCCCCCTTCGCCGAGCGCTTCGCCGGCCTGCACGACGTGCAGGTTCCGCTCGCGCCGGCGAGCAGCGCGGCCAAGCTCGACGCGGCGCTGGCCTATCGTAGCCAGATCGGTTTTCAGTTCGGCGGGGTGGACGCGCTGCTCCGACGGTTCACCCAGGCCGAGCCGGTCGAGCGGTTCAAGTCTCGCCGGGATCGCTCGCCGGTACGGATCGACCCGACCTGAGGCGACTCAGGCCGGCTGCGCTTCGCGAAGGCTGCGGATCATGGTGGCGAGACGTGGTTCCGCGACGCGCTCGGCCGCCTCCCTCACGGAAAACCACTGCCGTTCGCGCTGCTCGCCCTCGAGCCAGCTCGCGCATTCCTCCTCGACGTCGAGGCGATACACCATCACGCGGCAGGTCTCGTCGACGCGCGTCCCGATCTTGCGATAGGTATAGGCGCCGATCGGATGCTTATGGATTCGACCTTTGATGCCGGCCTCCTCGAAGGCCTCCTGCGCCGCGGCGGCGTGATCCTTGCGGCCCTTCATCGGCCAGCCTTTCGGCACGATCCAGCGCCGCGTTTCCCGCGACGTCACGAGCATCACCTCGCAGCCGTCGGGGCCGACGCGCACGGGGAGGGCCGCGACCTGCGGGCGATAATGCGGCTCAAGTCTGTTCGTCTTCTTCATGGCGGGAGCGGCGAGAGGAATCGAAAGACGGCAGCGCCGAGACCGCGCGGGTCGGCACGGACGAAAGGCTATCTCGCCTGACTGTTGAGATGTTTCGAAACCTCCGTCTTTTCAACAGGTAAATTGCGCGCGGCCCGGTCAATCCGGCGGGAAGACGCGGGCGAAGATCGTGTCGACGTGCTTGAGGTGATAGCCGAGGTCGAACGACTCTTCGAGTTGCGCCGTCGTCAGTGTTGCGGCGACGTCGCGGTCGGCCTTGAGCAGGGTGAGGAAGTCACCCTCGCCGCGCCAGACCGGCATGGCGTTGCGCTGCACCAGGGCGTAGGCGTCCTCGCGCGAAACGCCGGCCTGCGTCAGGGCCAGCAGCACGCGCTGCGAATGGATCAGGCCGCCGAGACGCTCGAGGTTGCGGGCCATGTTGGCGGGATAGACGGCAAGGTTGGCGATCACGTTGGTCATCCGCGCCAGGGCGAAGTCGAGGGTGATCGTGGCATCCGGGCCGATCATCCGCTCCACCGACGAATGCGAGATGTCGCGCTCGTGCCACAGCGCCACGTTCTCCATCGCCGGCATGACCATGCCGCGCACCAACCGGGCAAGGCCGGTGATGTTCTCGGTCAGCACGGGATTGCGCTTGTGCGGCATCGCCGAGGACCCCTTCTGCCCCTGGGCGAAGAACTCCTCCGCTTCCAGCACCTCGGTGCGCTGCAGGTGGCGGATCTCCACCGCGAGGCGCTCCAGGCAGGAGGCCACGACCCCGAGCGTGGCGAAGAACATGGCGTGGCGGTCGCGTGGGATCACCTGGGTCGAGATCGGCTCGGGGGTGAGGCCGAGCTTGGCGGCGACATGCGCTTCCACGCGCGGATCGATATTGGCGAAGGTGCCGACCGCGCCGGAAATGGCCGTCGTCGCCACTTCCGCCCGCGCGGCGACGAGGCGGGCTCGGCAGCGGGCGAATTCGGCGTAGGCCTGTGCCAGCTTGAGGCCGAACGTGACGGGCTCGGCATGGATGCCGTGCGAGCGGCCGATCGTCGGCGTCAGCTTGTGCTCGTGGGCGCGAACCTTCAGGGCGGCGAGCAGCGCGTCGACGTCGGCGATGAGGAGATCGGCGGCGCGGGTCAGTTGCACGGCGAGGCAGGTGTCGAGCACGTCCGACGAGGTCATGCCCTGGTGGATGAAGCGCGCGTCGGACCCGACGAATTCGGCCAAGTGGGTGAGGAAGGCGATGACGTCGTGCCGCGTCACCCGCTCGATCTCTTCGATGCGCTCGACGTCGAAGACGACGTCGCCGCCCTTGGCCCAGATCGCCGCCGCGCTCGCCGCAGGGATGATGCCCAGCTCCGCCATCGCGTCGCAGGCGTGGGCCTCGATCTCGAACCAGATGCGATAACGGGTCTGCGCCTCCCATACGGCGACCATGGCAGGACGGGAGTAGCGGGGGATCATCGGCGAAACTCAACCACCTGCGAGGACGCCGAGGTTGTGGCCGCTCAACGCGTCGCGTTCAAGCCCGCCGGGAGGAAGCGCACCTGCCGCCGCGGTCGCAGCCGATAGAACGCGATGACGCCGAGAACCGCCGCTGCGATGAGTCCGAGCCCGAGCAGCGGCCGCACCACCACCCAGGCGATGCCGATCGTCAGCAGGGTGAGCGGAATGGCCAGGAACAGGGCGAAGAAGACGATGCCGCCGCCCACGATCGAGCCGAGGAAGGGCAGCACGTCCGCCAACACCCCGAGCGGCATGGCGATCAGCGCCAGGGCGAGGACGAAGCACAGGAAGCCGACGCCGCGCAGGATCCAGGTCAGCACTTTCTCCTGCGAACTCTTGTCGGCCAGCATCTGGTCGGCATCGACATCGCCCGGCACGATCAGGCTGACCCCGTAACCGCCGTTGGTCTTGAACGGGGCGAGCAGCGGCCCGCGCTGTTCGGCCAGCACGCTGACCGTCTGGGCGGGCACGCCGGAGAAGGACACGCGCAGGTCGCCGATCGCCGGCTTCTCCGGGTCATCACCCCTGTAGAAGTTCTGGCCGGAGACGGTGTAGCCTTCGGGCACGGTGGCCGGCGCCGCGATCGGCTGATAGTTGCCGAGTTCGTCGAGCAGCCTGGCCGACAGCTTGCGCTCGGCCATCGTCACCTCCGGTGCGGTGAAGATCTGCGATCGGATCGTCATCTCCGGATTGCGGTGATTGCCCTTGAAGCTCGACGAGTTGATCGGACCGTCCGACCAGACCTTCTTGTAGGTGGTGGTTGTTTGCGTGGTCTGGCCTCCGCCGAGCTGGCTGCTGGAGCGACTCTCCTTCTCTTCCTTCCACTGGAACATCTCCACCTTGCGCATGAGGTGGACGAGGTTGTCCCTGGTCAGGTTCATCTCCGGGTCGCTCAGCGCCCCGTGGGTCGCGAGCTGGCCGGTGAGGTGGACGAGGTGGCGATCCTGCGCGCCGTTGATCGGCGATGGCGATGCCTCGACGAGGACCTTGGCCGCCTGACTCAGCCCACGGATGGCATCCACCGCGCGGCTCTCGTTCCAGAACAGGACGCCGATCGCGACCAGGAATAGGATGACGCCGAACGCGGCGCCGGCGATGGCACCGCCGATCCGCGCGAAGATGTTCGTCGTCGTGCGCTCGACATAAGTGTTGGAGTCGTCCGATGATGACGAGATAGTGTCCGACATGGGCCGCCTCCGAAGCAGCGTCGCAGGCGAGTCCGACGACGACCCGTCTTATAGATCACGATTACGTGAGCCCACCAGTTCGAAGAAGCGCAACGTCGCGGCGATTCACTGGAAAGGCGACGCGGCCACGGCAGCCGTGCGGATCGTCAGGTCTCGTGGCGGGCGATATGGGCCAGCACCGACCCGCACAGCTCACGCACTTCCTTCTCGGTCAGGACGTGAGGATCGTGCAGTCCTCGTCCAGCGAGGTGCCGGACGTGATCCGATGTGATGTCGTGCTTGGCCGGGTGCTTGGCCGGATCGAGCTTCTTCAGCGTTTCGGATGCCTTCTCAACCATTGCGGACATCCTTGAGCAGGGAACGCCACGATCACAGGTGGGCGAGGATCGCCAGCAGCAGCAGGGCGACGATGTTGGTGATCTTGATCGCCGGGTTCACGGCCGGCCCGGCTGTATCCTTGTAGGGGTCGCCGACCGTGTCGCCCGTCACCGAGGCCTTGTGCGCGTCGCCGCCCTTGAAGTGCTTGATGCCGTCCTTGTCGACGAAGCCATCCTCGAAGCTCTTCTTGGCATTGTCCCAGGCGCCGCCGCCGGACGTCATCGAGATGGCCACGAAGAGCCCGTTGACGATGACGCCGAGCAGCGAGGCGCCGAGCGCGGCGAAGGCCGACGCCTTGGATCCCGAGATGAAGAGGACGCCGAAGTACACGACGACGGGGGCCAGCACAGGCAGCAGCGAGGGGAGGATCATCTCCTTGATCGCCGACTTGGTGAGCAGGTCGACGGCGCGGGCGTAGTTCGGCCGCGACGTACCGGCCATGATGCCCGCATCCTCGCGGAACTGCCGGCGCACTTCTTCCACCACCGAGCCGGCGGCGCGCCCCACGGCGGTCATCGCGATGCCGCCGAAGAGGTAGGGGATCAGCCCGCCGAAGATCAGGCCGGCGACGACGTAAGGGTTGCTGAGGTCGAAGGAGATGGTGCCGACCCCGGCGAAGTACTTGTACTGATCGGCGTGCGCGGCGAAGTAGTTCAGGTCGAAGTTGTAGGCGGCGAACAGCACCAGGGCGCCCAGACCCGCCGAGCCGATGGCGTAGCCCTTCGTGACCGCCTTGGTGGTGTTGCCGACCGCGTCCAACGCGTCGGTGGAATGGCGCACCTCCGGCGGCAGGCCGGACATTTCCGCGATGCCGCCGGCGTTGTCCGTCACCGGACCGAAGGCGTCGAGGGCCACGATCATCCCGGCGAGGCCGAGCATGGTGGTGACGGAAATGGCGAGGCCGAACAGACCGGCGAGCTGGTAGGTGGCGATGATGCCGCCGATGATCACCAGCGCCGGCAGTGCTGTGGCCTCCAGCGAGACGGCGAGGCCCTGGATGACGTTGGTGCCGTGGCCGGTGACGCTGGCCTGCGCGATCGACACCACCGGACGCTTGCCGGTGCCGGTATAATATTCGGTGATGACCACGATCAGCGCCGTCACCACCAGTCCGACCAGCCCGCAGAAGAACAGCCGCAACCCGGTGATCGGCGTGGTGCCGGCCGTACCCACCGTTCCGAAGCCGACGGTGAAGTAGGTGGCGATGGCGAGCCCGACGATCGACAGCAGGCCGGTCACGATCAGCCCCTTGTAGAGCGCGCCCATGATGGAGTTGTTGGCGCCGAGCTTGACGAAGTAGGTGCCGGCGATCGAGGTGACGATGCAGGTCGCGCAGATCGCCAGGGGATACAGCATCGCCGACTTCAGCACCGCCTGCTGGCCGAAGAAGATGGCGGCGAGCACCATCGTCGCCACCACGGTGACGGCGTAGGTTTCGAACAGGTCGGCCGCCATGCCGGCGCAGTCGCCGACGTTGTCGCCCACGTTGTCGGCGATGGTCGCGGGATTGCGCGGGTCGTCCTCGGGAATGCCGGCCTCGACCTTGCCGACGAGGTCGGCACCGACGTCGGCGCCCTTGGTGAAGATGCCGCCGCCGAGCCGGGCGAAGATGGAGATCAGCGAGGCGCCGAAGCCCAGGGCGACCAGGGCGTCGACGACCTCGCGGCTGTTGGGCGCGTGGTGCAGGAAGCCGGTGAGCACGCCGTAGTAGCCGGCGACGCCGAGCAGGGCGAGGCCGGCGACGAGCATGCCCGTGATGGCGCCGGCCTTGAAGGAGATGTCGAGGCCGCGCGCCAGCGACACCGAGGCGCCCTGCGCCGTGCGCACGTTGGCGCGCACCGAGACGTTCATGCCGATGAAGCCGGCGGCGCCCGACAGAACGGCGCCGATCAGGAAGCCGACCGCCACCGGCCACGTCAGGAGAAGCCCGAGCCCGACGAAGATCACCGCGCCGACCACGGCGATGGTGAGATACTGCCTGCGGAGGTAGGCCTGCGCGCCTTCGGCGATGGCGCCGGCGATTTCGCGCATCCGAGGCGTGCCGGTATCGGCCGCCAGCAGTTGCGAGCCGGTGACGATCCCGTACACGATCGACAGCAAGCCGCCGCCGATGACCAGCCAAATGCCCAGCATTGCGTTCCCAGCCAATCAGACGTTCAAGCGCCGTCGGTGGACGGCGCGGACGATAGGTCGAAGCGCCCTTCTCCGCAAACGATCGGGGGCGCTCATTGCTGCGCTCAAGATCGCAGCTCTACCGCCGTGTCAACCCCGTCCCTTCGGTGCACCATGAAACAGCCGGCCAAGTGTCTCGCCATCCTCCTCCTGATCGCGCCGGTGCTGCCGGCCCGCGCCGCGGATCGCTTTCCCGATCTCGCGCCCGGCGCCATGTCGCCCGAGCAGAAGGCGATCTTCGACGCCATCGCGGCGGGGCCGCGCAAATCCGCCTCCGGGCCGTTCCAGGCTTGGCTGCGCAGCCCGGTGCTGGCGCAACGGCTGCAGCAGGTCGGCGAATACGTGCGCTTCCAGACGTCGCTGCCGAAGCGGCTGAACGAGTTCGCGATCCTGATCGGCGGCCGGTACTGGAACTCGCAGTTCGAATGGGCCTACCATTATCCCCTGGCGATCGGGGAAGGCGTGCCGGCGTCGGTGCTCGCCGACCTGTCGCGCGGGGTCCAGCCGGCCGGCATGAGCGCCGACGAGGCGTTGGTGTACCGCTTCTCGACGGAGCTGCGCCGCGACAGAAGCGTGTCCGATGCGACCTACGCGCAGGCGCTGGCTCGCTTCGGCGAGCGCGGCGTCATCGATCTGGTCGCCGTGAACGGCTACTACGACGTGGTATGCATGACGCTCAACGTGGCGCAGGTGCCGGTTCCCGCCGGCAGCAAGGCGCCGCCGCTCGACGCCCTGCCGGTGCCGACCCGCTGACCTCACCCGAAGTGCTGGAAGCTGCCGCGGGGCAAGGGGAGCGGCGCGCCGTCGATGCCCCGCAGGCTGACGCCCTCCCCGGTCGTCGCGACACCGACGCAGGCCAGCGCGACACCGCCCGCCCGGCCGGCCGCCTCGAAGGCCGGCGCGGACGATGGCGGCACCGCGCACAGGATCTCGTAATCGTCGCCGCCCGTCAGCGCCGCTTCGGCGAGGCGGGGATCGAGCACCAGGGCGGCGCAGACGGCCGGCGATAGCGGCACGTCGGCGAGCGCGACGCTGGCGCCGAGTCCTTCGAGCCGCAGCATCTTGGCGAGGTCGCCGAGGAAGCCGTCGGACACGTCCATTGCCGAGCGCGCGTGAGCCAGCAGGGCATCGCGGAGGGCGAGGCGGGGCTGCGGGCGGAGATAGCGGTCGAGCAGCGCGGTCCGATCGGCAGCCCCCAGCGCAGCGGTCCAGGCTCGGTCTTCCGCCCGGTTCCTGCGCAGTTGCAGCCCGAGCGCGGCGTCGCCGATCATGCCGGTGACGTAGATCCGATCGCCGACACGGGTGCCGCCGCGCGGCACCATGCCGCCCGCGGGCACCTCGCCGAAGACGCTCACCGACAAGGTTAGTGGACCCGGCGTCGCCACGGTATCGCCGCCGAGCAGGGGACAGCCGAAGGCGGCGGCGTCCTCGCCCAGGCCGGCGCAGAAGGCGGCGAGCCAGGGCTCGGTCCAATCGTCGGGCAAGGCGAGGCCGAGCAGGAAGCCGAGCGGGTCGGCGCCCTTGGCGGCGAGGTCGCTGAGGTTGACACGCAGAGCCTTGCGGGCGATCGCGTCGGGCGGATCGTCGGGAAAGAAGTGCCGGCCGGCGACGAGCATGTCCTTGGACACCACGAGGTCGCAGCCGAGACGCGGCGTCGCCAGCGCGGCGTCGTCGCGGAGGGCGAAAGCCTGCCGTCCGGCGAGCGGGGCGAGGTAGCGGGCGATGAGGTCGTCTTCGGAAGGACGCGCGTTCACTTCCCCTCCGGCACTGGCGCGCCGATCCTCCCCGCCAAGCGGGTTGGCGGGTCCCCTACCACCAGCGCTGCGGCAGTTCGATCGGCGGCGCCGCGGCCTCGATCGCAGCGGCGGCGGTGAACAGCGTTTCCTCGTCGAACGGGCGGCCGATCAGTTGCAGGCCGAGGGGCAGCCCTTGCGCGGACAGGCCGGCCGGCACGGCGATGCCCGGGAGGCCGGCCATGTTCACCGTCACGGTGAAGACGTCGTTGAGGTACATCTCGATCGGGTCGCCCGAGCCTTTCTCGCCCAGGGCGAAGGCGGCGGACGGCGTCGCCGGTGTCAGGATGGCGTCGACGCCGCCGGCGAAGGCGTCCTCGAAGTCGCGCTTGATGAGGGTGCGGATCTTTTGCGCCCGGACGTAATAGGCGTCGTAGTAGCCGGCGGAAAGAACGTAGGTGCCGATCATGATGCGCCGTCGGACCTCGCGGCCGAAGCCGGCGGCGCGCGTTTCCTCGTACATGTCGACGACGTCGCGGGCCGGCACGCGCAGGCCGTACCGCACCCCGTCGTAGCGGGCGAGGTTGGAGGATGCTTCGGCTGGCGCCACGATGTAGTAGGCGGCGAGCGCGTAAGCCGTGTGCGGCAGCGAGATGTCCTTAATCGTCGCGCCGGCCTCGCGCATCCAGGCGATGCCCTGCTGCCAGAGCGCGTCGATTTCGGCCGACATTCCCTCCATCCGGTACTCGCGGGGGATGCCGATCACCTTGCCCTTCATCGAGGCGCCCACCGCCGCCTCGTAGTCCGGCACGGGCAGGTCGACGGAGGTGGTGTCCTTGGCGTCATGGCCGGCCATCGAGCGCAGCAGGATCGCGCAGTCGCGCACGGTGCGGGCGATCGGACCGGCCTGATCGAGGGAGGAGGCGAAGGCGACGATGCCCCAGCGCGAGCAACGGCCATAGGTCGGCTGGATCCCCACCGTGCCGGTGAAGGCGGCCGGCTGGCGGAGCGAACCGCCGGTAGCGGGGGCGGTGGCGCCGAAGCACAGCCGCGCCGCCACTGCCGCCGCCGAGCCGCCCGACGAGCCGCCGGGTACCAGGGCCGCCGACGACAGCCGCCCGTCCTCACGTCGTCGCCACGGCGAGGTGACCGGGCCGAAATACGAGGTTTCGTTGGACGAGCCCATGGCGAATTCGTCGAGGTTGAGCTTGCCGAGCATGGTGGCGCCGTCGCGCCACAGATTGGCGGACACGGTCGACTCGTAGGGCGGCGCGAAGCCTTCGAGAATATGGCTTCCCGCCGTGGTCTGCACGCCTTGCGTGCAATACAGATCCTTGATGCCGAGCGGGATGCCCTCCAGCGGGCGTGCCTCGCCCCGCGCGACGCGCTCGTCGGAGGCGGCGGCGGCGCGGCGCGCGTGGTCCGGCGTTTCCACGATGAAGCAGTTCAGCGGCTTGGCGGCGGCCACGGCGGCGACCTGCGCCTCGTTCAGCTCGACGGCGGAAAAGCGCTTGGCCTTGAGGCCGTCGCGCGCTTGCGCCAGGGTCAAGGCGGTCAGGTCGGCGGACAAAGGATCGAGCCCTCGAATGAGATGATGGGGAAGACTATTCGATCACCTTGGGAACGGTGAAGAAACGATCCTCGCTCGCCGGCGCGTTGGCCGTCACGGCGGCGGCGATTCCGCCGTCATCGACCACGTCGAGGCGTTGCTTCATCGGCATCGGCATCACCGAGGTCATCGGCTCGACGCCGCTGACGTCGACGGCGTTGAGCCGTTCCACGAAGCTGAGGATGGCGTTCAGCTCGCCCTGGAGACCGGCGACTTCGTCATCCCTGACCTTGATGCGCGCGAGGCGGGCGATGCGGCGCACGGTGGCCTGATCGACGGACATGACGCTCCCCGGCTGCTACGAGGGGCGCTGTACCGCATCGCCGACGCGATGTCATCGCCGCCGCGCGGAGAAGGCGGTGCCGGATCATCACTCGGGGTTGCCCATGTCGGCCAACATCATCGGCCTCGCCGAGCTGAAGAACCGCCTCGGACGGCTTGATCGCCTGCTCGGTCTCGATCTCGGCACCAGAACGATCGGCGTCGCCGTGTCCGACGTGGAGCGCCGCTTGGCCGGTCCGGTGACCACGCTGCGACGGACCCGATTCAAGCAGGATGCCGCCGCCGTCATCGCCCAGGCAAGCGGTCTCGACGCGAAAGCCTTCGTGATCGGCCTTCCCCTCAACATGGACGGCAGCGAGGGCCCGCGGGTTCAGTCGACGCGCGCCTTCATCCGCAACATGGCTCCGTTGACCGTCCTGCCCTTCGTCCTGTGGGACGAGCGCCTTTCGACGGCGGCGGTGACGCGCAACCTCATCGAGCAGGACGTGTCGCGCGCCAAGCGCGCCGCCGTCGTGGACCAACTCGCGGCCGCCTACATCTTGCAGGGCGCGCTGGATCGGTTGAAGCGTCTCGACCTCCCGCTTGGCAGTTCCCCACTTGGGAACCCTATGCCAAGCGGCTCACCAGCTGACGATTTCGACGGCGATCAGTAGCCGGGATACCCGTATCCCGGCCCGTAATATCCCGGCCGGCGAAAGCCGTAGCCTGCGGGGGCGTAGGGACTGATAGCTGATGGAGTGCCGCTGATGCCGAGATCAAACAGGCCGAACACCGCGCCCGAGGTGTAGGCCGCCCGCGATTCGAGCCTGCCGGCGACATCGCGCGCTGGTGGAGGCAAAGGGGCGGAGGCGGGTGGAAGGTGTCGAACGCGATGGCGGCGGGCGCTGCGGGCGAGGCCGTCATCGCTGGCTCCGACGAGCAGCACGACCGCCGCGAAGGCGCGACACGCGGAACGCAGCATCACGGACCGATCTGCCTCGCGGGACTCAGTAGCGCGCACGGACACGACCGCGCACGGCGGGCTGCTCGGCTGGGCAGGTGTGCTCGATGCCGTTGGGAATGCCGTTGATGTCGCGGCTGAGGTCGGTCACGTTCCAGCCATCGGGATATTGGCAGCGCCGCACGACCCGCACCACCGGCCCGGCGCCGTAGCTCCCCGTGTTGATCTCGAAGGACGGGCTGGTGCCCAGCGTTTCGTCGGGCTGGAGATAGCCGTAGGGAACGGGATACCCGTATGGCGTCGGGGCGAGGGGCCGGTAGGGCTGATAGGCGACCTGCGCGCCGGCCGAAACCAGCCCGGAGCCGAGCGCGGCGAGACTGAGGGCGCCGCCGACCAACATAAGTCTTCCGATCATCCCACCCGCCCCAAGCGACTAATTGGCAACTGCATTTATCAAACGTGAGCTCAGCCGCCCGGTTCCGGCGAATTATGGCGCCGGGAAGGCCCGAGCGCATTGACGGCCAGTCGCTGCATTTGGCATTTGGGCGGCAATACGTTCGAAACAGGCCTGATCGTCACTTCCTTGCCCGATGATGAAGAATTTCGGGCAAGCCGCGTTCGAACGTATGGTCGCTAGGGGGTCCAGGTCATGAAGAAGTTGCTGTTCTCGTTGTCGCTGCTCGGCCTGCTCGGGGCGGCCGGGGCGGCCTCCGCGGCTGACCTCGCGGTTCTGGCGCCGCCGCCGCCGCCGCCCGCACCCGGTTACGTTTTTCCGCCGGTGGTCGTGCAGCTCGGCCCGGCGACGACCTACAGCTCCATCATTTGCGAGAACTACGCCAAGCTGCCGGACGGCTCCTGGAAGGCGCTGAACCCGACCGAATTCGGCCTCGGCTTCACCATGCACATCGTTCCGCCGGTGATCCCGATCAAGTCGGGCGGCTTCATCTACAACAACATCGACCTGTATTCGCAGCTCGAACTGCAGTGCAGCTCAACCCTGGTCCAGGCGCGCTACTGATTGCAAAAGCCGGTGGGCCGGGCGATGGGTCCGGTCCGATCGGCTTACGCACCGGCCGCGTTTGACGCGCGGAGATTGCTGGCACGAAGCGCCGGCAGTCGCACTTCCCAGCGCATCGGGTGCCCCGCCGCACCATCGGGTCGATGCGTGCGGACTATTCCGCGCGGAAAAGCCTGACGTGACCTGCGCCATCATATTCGGCCAGCACGGTCTCGCCCGCCAGCGCCTTGGAACCGAGGGTCACCATCGGCCGAGCGCCTGCCGGAAGGTAAACGTCGACGCGCGAGCCGAAGCGGATCAGCCCGAACCGCTGACCGACCATCAGGTTGTCGCCCTGCTTGTTGAAGCAGACGATGCGCCGCGCCACCAGACCGGCGATCTGCACCACGCCGAAGCGCCCATGGTCGCCATCGATGGTCAGGGCGTTGCGCTCGTTGTTCTCGCTCGCCTTGTCGAGGTCGGCGTTGACGAAAAGCCCGGGGGTGTAGGCGATCCGGCTGATGCGGCCGGCGATGGGCATGCGGTTCACGTGGCAGTCGAACACCGACATGAAAACGGAAATGCGCTGCATCGGCTCCGCCCCGAGGCCGAGTTCCGGCGGCGGCGGAAAGAAGCCGAGCGAGGAGATCACCCCGTCGGCGGGCGAGACGACGAGTTGCGCTTCGAGCGGTGTCTGCCGGCGAGGATCGCGGAAGAAGTACACGCACCAGCAGGTCAGCACCGCCCCGATCCAGCCCAGCGGCTGCCACAGCCAGGCGAGGCCCAGCGTCACCACCGCGAAGATCGCGATGAACATGTATCCATCGGGATGGACCGGCGTGACCTGACGACGGATGGATTCAAGAACTGACATGAACAAACCGCTCGCGATGATAGCCGGATGGTTGAGTGATTGGCTCGGCCGTTAAGTCGATGGGATACGTCGGCGGTCAACTCGCCCGGAAGCGATTCTCGACGTCCTGGGCGAGGCGGGAGCCTTCGGCGAGGAAGCGGGCGATCACGGCGCGGGCGTTGCCGGTGCAGGTGCGATAGGACAGTTCGTAGCCCTGCAGGCCGGCGTTGAAGGCGCCGGCGAGCCTGTCCTTGCGGAGCGCCGGCGTGCCTTCCGCGTCGAGCAGGGCCCGCATGCGGTCCCGCCATTCGCCGGAGTCCTTTTCGCCGCACAGGCCGCGCAAATAGGTCAACGCGCCCAGGATCTCGGCGAGGCGCATCAGCTGGGGATCGTAGGGCTTGGCGTCGGGCGGCGGCGCCGGTGTCGCCGGCGGCGAGGGCGCCGGCAGGTAGACGGTGGGCTTGTCCGGCTTGCGCGGCGCCTTGCCGGGTTTCTCCGCCAACGCTTCGTTTGACCGAGCGAGCGGACCGGCGAGCGCGATGACGAGCAGTGCGAGCACGGCGGCAAGCCGGTGCCGCCGTGGGGAGCGGGGATGCTCGGAAACGTCGGGCCGGGTGCCGGGTTCGATCCGCTGCTCCGACAGGTCGTTGCGCATCGGATAAGGTCCGAGAATCGCGGCGCCTTTTTCGGTCCTAGGTTTTAGCACGCAAACCTCAGCCCGGCTGCGACACGGAGTGGACTGCCCCGATCTTACCGCTGGTCCGGGTCTCTCGGCCGACCCAACCCTCGTAGATCGCCTTTGCCCCGTCGAGCACCGGCAGCAGCCCGGCGGTGGTGGCGAGCGAGGAAGCCTCGTCGGGGCGCAGCCAGACCACCGCCGCCGCTTCCGGCCCGGTCGTTCCCGCGCCGGCGATCCACTCGCCAACAAAGGAGGCGATCACGAAGTGCATCCGCACCCTGCCCTCGCCGTCGCGCTCGACCACCTCGACGTGCCGGTTGAAGCCGATCACCCGCGCCGACACCTCGACCTCCTCGCGCAGTTCGCGAAGCGCCGCCTCCGTCAACGACTCGCCGACCTCGACAAGGCCGCCGGGCAGCGAGAACAGGCCGGCGAGCGGCGCCCTCGCCCGCTGTGCCAGCAGCACGCGGTCGCCACGAAAGACGGCGAGGCTGACGGCCAGGATCGGGCGCGCGGGGCTGCGCCGATCGGCGGCCAGTTCAGGTTGGCTCACGGATATAACCGCGTCTTGGTCCATGGCGCCTCGACGCTCTCGCGGGCGAACAGGAAACGGTCGTGCAGGCGATACTCGCCGTCCGCCCAGAATTCCAGCTGCAGGGGACGGATGCGCAGGCCGCTCCAGTGCGGCGGCCGCGGGATCTCCTCGGGATAGCGCGCTTCCACCGCGGCCACCGCCTCTTCCAGTACCGAGCGGCTTGCGAGCGGGCGCGATTGCCGGCTCGCCCAGGCCCCGGCGCGGCTGCCGCGCGGGCGGCTGGCGAAATAAGCATCGGCCTCGGCCGCGCTGACCACCTCCACGGGGCCGCGCACCCGGACCTGGCGGCGCAGACTTTTCCAATGGAACAGCGCCGCAACCTTGCCGCTGCCCAGGATCTCGCGGCCCTTGGCGCTTTCGAAGTTGGTGTAGAACACGAAGCCGCGGGCATCGAAGCCCTTGCACAGCACCATGCGCGCGTCGGGCAACCCATCGGCGTCGACGCTGGCGACCGCCATGGCGGTGGGGTCGTTGGGTTCGCTGGCGGTCGCCGCCTCCTGCCAGCGGGCGAACAGGTCGAACGGGTCGTCGACGAGGTCACCGCTCTTTAACTCGGTCGAGGTAACGTCCGCGTGAACAGTTGCGTGCATGAGTTCCTGCGTGGCTCCCCAATCCATCTTTACCCCAGAGCGGTGCCGACGTGTACCCGCTCCGCGCATCTGCCGCACGCACCGATCCCGGTCGATCCGCGCGCTGTGTTGCCTCGCGGCGGCCGCGCCGCTCTTCGGCGGCTGCTCGCTGTCCTTTCCGATCGCGCCGCTGGTGCAGGCCGAGGAAGTGACGGGATCGAGCTCGCCGGTACCTTTCGGGCAGTTGCTCGACGAGGAGGGTCGGCGACGCGAAAAGGCCGCCCTTTCGACGGCGCTCGATCCGCAGGGCGACGGTGCAACCGTGCACTGGGAGAACACCAAGAGCGGGGCGAAGGGCGCGATCACGGCTGTCGGCCGGGCCTATCCCTGGGACGGCAAGGTCTGCCGCGCCTTTCTCGGCGACCTCACGCGCGAGGCCGGGCGACGTACGCTCCAGGGCACGGCCTGCGCGGTGGCCGCCGGCGACTGGCAGGTGCGCGACTCCAAGCCCTTTGCCAAGCAGTAGGGGACGCAACAAGCCGTCGGGCTGCGCCACGAGCAGATGTCCTGATCGCCAGGCTACAGCGATCGCGCGACACCCTCGCGCAGGGCCGGCAGGCGGCACGCGCACACCGTTGTCTCGACGAGGGCGCCGACGCCGTTCTCGTGCCGGACCACGTTCTGGCCGTCCGCGGCCGGACGGGCGCAGACGAGGACGCCGTTGCCGGCCAATCGCCTGAGCAGGGCGGCGGGCACCGCCTCCACAAGTGCGTGGACCAGGATGCGATCGAAGGGCGCCCCGCCCCGCGCCTCGCGGCCGCCATCGCCCCAGAGCACGGCGGCGTTGCGGATGCCGAGCCCTTCGAGCCGTGCCGCCGCCGCCGCGGCAAGGCTGCGGATGCGCTCCATACCGACGACGCGGTCGCAGAGCTGGGCGAGCAGGGCCGTGGTGTAACCCGAGCCCGACCCGACCTGCAGGACGCGGTGGTCAGGCGCCACGGCGAGGGCCTCGATCATGCGGGCGGCCAGCCAAGCGGGCGGCAGCGTCTGGCCGCAGGCGATGGGCACGGGAAGGTCGCGCATCGCAAGGGCGGCGTAGCGGTCGGCAACGAACAGCTGGCGCGGCACGCGTTCGGCCGCGCGCAACACGGCGAGATCGCGGACGCCACGCCCGCGCAGCCCGAGGTGGAAAGCGGCCTTCGCCTCCGGCCCGATCTCCTCGCCCACCGCGCCGCTCG
This sequence comes from uncultured Beijerinckiaceae bacterium, assembly GCA_937863205.1. The sequence continues at coordinate 16,750 of CALMGA010000341.1, forward strand.
CTAGTCGTCGAGGATCTGCGCGTAGCGGGTCACCGTGGGCTCGTCGGTCAGGTCGAGCTTCAAGGGCGTGACCGAGATGCGCTTCCTCGCCATCGCTTCGAGGTCGGTGCCCGGCGCCACGGTGTGGTTGTTGCGGCCGAAGGCGATCCAGTAGTAGGGGTTGCCGCGCCCATCGAGGCGCGGGTCGACGCGCACGATCTGGGCGTCGCGCCGCCCCTGCACCGTGGCCGACACCCCCTCCACCTCGGCGGCGGGACAGGGCGGGAAGTTGACGTTGACCACGATGTCGCGGCCGAAGCCGGCGCGCAGCACCTTGGCGACCACGCGTGCGCCGTGCGTTTGTGCGCACTCCCAGAAGATGCTGTCGCGTCCGCCGCCGTAGGCATGCTTGCCGTAGGCCTGCGACAGGGCGATCGAGGGAACGCCGAGGATCGTGCCCTCGATGGCGCCGGCGATGGTGCCGGAATAGGTGACGTCCTCTGCAAGGTTCTGCCCGCAGTTGACCCCCGACAGAACGAGGTCGACCGGCTTGTCGGCGAGGATGTGCTTCAATCCCATGATGACGCAATCGGTCGGGGTGCCCTTCAGCGCGTAGCGTATGTCGCTGATCTTGCGCAGCCGGAGGGGGTCGTTGACCGACAGCGAATGGGCGACGCCGGACTGGTCGAGTTCGGGAGCGACCACGATGATCTCGTCCTCGCGCGAGGCCGGTTGCCACTCGCCCGCCGGCTCCCGACCCCAGTCCCCGGCCAGAGCGCGGGCGATGTGTTCGAGCACGTCGAGGCCGGGCGAATGGATGCCGTCGTCGTTGGTGAGGAGAATGCGCATCAGCCTGCCTTTCGGAGGTGAGTGAGCCCGCCCATGTAGGGCGCGAGCGCCTCGGGCACGCGAATGCTGCCATCAGCCTCCTGGTAATTCTCAAGAACCGCGACGAGGGCGCGACCGACCGCCACGCCCGAGCCGTTGAGCGTGTGCACGAAGCGCGGCGCGGAGGCTTTCCCCGCCGGAGCGGCGGAGGGGCGATAGCGCGCGTTCATGCGCCGGGCCTGGAAATCGCCGCAGGTCGAGCAGGAGGAAATCTCGCGGTATCGGTCCTGTCCGGGCAGCCAAACCTCGATGTCGTAGGTCTTGGCGGAAGCGAAGCCCATGTCGCCGGTGCACAGCAGCATCACGCGGTAAGGCAGGCCGAGGCGCCGCAGCACCGCTTCGGCGCAGCCGAGCATGCGCTCGTGCTCGGCGGCGGAGTGCTCGGGCACGGTGATCGAGACCAGCTCCACTTTCGTGAACTGGTGCTGGCGGATCATGCCGCGGGTGTCGCGCCCGGCCGCGCCGGCTTCGGCACGGAAGCAGGGGGTCGCGGCGGTATAACGCAGCGGCAGCACCGTTTCGTCGAGGATGGATTCGCGTGCGAGATTGGTCAGCGGCACTTCGGCGGTCGGAATGAGCCAGAGATCGCGCTGTCCGTCCTCGCCCTGGCGGGTGGCAAGGAATTGATCCTCTCGGAATTTCGGGAGCTGCGCCGTGCCGAACATCGCCTCGTCGCGCACCAGGATCGGTGGGTTGACCTCGGTGTAGCCGTGCTCGCCCGTGTGCAGGTCCAGCATGAACTGCGCGAGCGCGCGCTCCAGCCGGGCCAGCGAGCCCTTGTTGACCACGAAGCGCGCGCCCGACAGCTTGGCCGCGGTTTCGAAATCCATCAGGCCGAGCCCTTCGCCGAGCGCCCAGTGCTCCTTCGGCGCAAAGGCGAAGGTGGGCCGTTCGCCGTTCTCGCGGAGGATGACGTTGCCGTCCTCGCCGCGCCCCTCGGGGACGTCGTCGCGCGGCTGGTTCGGCAGTCCGGCCAAGGCCGTTTCGAGACCCGCGACGGCGCTCCTCTCCTCCGCTTCCAGCGAGGGCAGCGCCAGCTTGAGGGCGGCGACCTCGTCCTTGAGCGCGGCGGCCCGCGCCGTGTCGCCGGCCTTCATCGCCGCGCCGACCTCGCGCGAGGCGGCGTTGCGGCGCTCCTGCGAGGATTGGGACGCGGCAATGGTGGCGCGACGGCGCTCGTCGAGAGTGGCGATCCGCTCGGCCAACGGTTCGATCCCGCGCCGCCGCCGCCCTTCATCGAAGGCAACGGGGTTGTCGCGGATCCATTTCAAGTCGAGCATGGAGGGTCCTGCCGGCGGGCATCCCTCTTGGCACGGGACCAGCGCGCCCGCCAAGGCCGGGATGCGCTGGATCGCCGGCCCGGCGGCTCAGGCCCGCCCGGCGGCGGGCGACAGCCTGGATATGTCGAAGCCGAGGTTGCGCACGGCGCGCTCGTACTTGGAGTCCAGCGCCGTGTCGAAGATCAGCGACGCGTCGGCGGGCACGTTGAGCCAGCCGTTGCCCTGCATCTCCGCTTCGAGCTGCCCGGCCTGCCAGCCGGCATAGCCCAGCGCGAGAACGGAGTTGGACGGGCCCGAGCCGTCGGCGATCGCGCGTAGGATGTCCACCGTCGCGGTCAGCGAAACCTGCGCATCGATCGGCAGCGTCGAGTTCTCGACGAAGAAATCCGCCGTGTGCAGAACGAAGCCGCGCCCCGTTTCCACGGGGCCGCCCTTCAGCACGGGTGTCGCCCCGGCCTTGCCGGGCAGCCGGATCGCCTGATCCTCCTTGATGATCTCGAGCTGAACCAGCAGGTCGGGAAAGCTGACCCGATTGGCGGCCCGGTTGATGACGATGCCCATCGCGCCCTCCTCCGAGTGCGCGCAGAGGTAGACCACCGACCGAGCGAAGTTCTGGTCGACCATGCCCGGCATCGCCACCAGCATCTGGCCATCGAGGAAGCCGCCGTGCGAGTGGATGCGGCGGGGCGGTTTCATCGAAGCCGCCGAAGCGGGCGCTTCGTTCAGACCGGGCTCGCCGCCGCCCGTCACCTCAGGCGCTTCCTGTCGCGTATGTCTCATCGCAGAGGCCTCTTTTTCATGGGTCCAGGATTGCCGTGCGGTCGATACAGGTGTCCTGTGATCCGGGAGAATTCACCCCAAGGTGCGGCCCGTGAGGCATTGTAAGCAAAAAATCATCCACGCGACCGCGCCGTTCGTCAGGCCTTCCATTCTTTGCGCGGCCCTGTGTTCTTCCGGCATCGCCACCGTTCCGGTCGCACAAGCGCAGATGCCTCAGCCTGGTTCGCCCGACCTGATGAGCACGCTGCGACTTGTCGCAGAGCCGGGCCTCCGGGAGGGCCGCTACCTCGCCGGCATCGAGATCGCCATGGCGCCGGGCTCGCACACCTATTGGAAGATGCCGGGCGAGGCCGGGGTTCCTCCCGTGTTCACCTTCAACGGCTCCGAGAACGTCAAATCGGCCATCGTGACGTTTCCAGTCCCGCAGCGCATCACGGAGGAAGGACTCGATGCCTTCGGCTACACCGGCCAGGTCGTGTTCCCGGTGATCGTGACGCCGGCCGACCCGTCCAAGCCGGCTTCGCTGCACGCCGACGTCACCTTCGCGATCTGCAACAGGATCTGCATCCCGGGCCACGGCGACGCCGCGGTGGTGCTGGAGCCGAAAGGGCGAGGCGTCGCCGCGAGCCTCGTCGAAGGCGCGCTGGCCAAGGTGCCGCACCAGGTGGCGGATCTGGCGGCTCTGCGGATCGCGCCCAGATCCGGCACCGCCGATCCGAGCTGGACGCTGAGCTGGAGCGGCAGCCCGCCGCCCGGCGACATCTTCGCCGACGCGCCGGAAGGCTTCTACTTCACCACCCGGAAGACGGCGCCTGACAGCTGGACCCTGACGGCCGTCTCCACCGTGACGGCCGCCGCTGCGACGCCGGTGCCGGTGACACTGGTGCTTGCCGGCCCGACGGGCGCCTTGCAAACCACGCGCACGCTGGACCTCAAGGCGCCGGGCCGGTAGGCAGGTCGCTGCGGCGCAGGAAAGGGAACGGGCATGAGCATCAAGGTCGGGGACAGGCTTCCGGAGGCGACCTTCACCGTGATGACGCCGGACGGGCCGACGGAGCGCGCCTCCGCCGCCATCTTCCCCGGACGCAAGGTGGTGCTGCTCGCCGTGCCCGGCGCCTTCACGCCGACGTGCAGCATGAATCACCTGCCGCCCTTCATCGCCAAGGCCGACGCGATCAAGGCGAAGGGCGTCGACGAGATCCTCGTCACCGGCGTCAACGACGTGTTCGTGATGGGGGCCTGGGAGGCCCAAACCGGCGGCACCGGCAAGGTGACCTACCTCGCCGACGGCAGCGCCGAATTCGCCAAGGCGACCGGCCTGACGCTGGACCTCACCTCCCGCGGCCTCGGCCTGCGCTCGCAGCGCTACGCCATGGTGGTCGAGGATGGCGTGGTGAACAGCCTCGCCGTCGAGGACAGCCCGGGGCAGGCCGAGAAGAGCAGCGCCGACGAGATCCTCAAGGTTCTCTGACCCGCTGTCTGTTCCTCAGCAGGTTTCGCAAAAGCGCCCCGCGGTTTTGCGATCAAAACTTGCGGCATATCAAAGGGCTAAGCGGATGAAGCGTTGGCCTGCCAACGCGAACCTGCTTAGCTCGCTGCGCCCTCTCCTCGCGAAGGTGCGGCGGTGACAGACCCTGGTCTGGGGAGCGGCTGTGGGATGAGTCCTAGCCGGCCGACGCCGCCCGCTCGGCCGAGCGCAGCGTGTTGGACATCAGCATGGCGATGGTCATCGGGCCGACGCCGCCCGGCACCGGCGTGATCGCGGCGGCGTGCTTGGCCGCGCCGGCGTAGTCAACGTCGCCGACGAGGCGGGTGCGGGGCTTGCCCTGCGCGTTCAGACCCTCGCCGGCGATGCGGTTGATGCCCACGTCGATCACGATGGCACCGGGCTTGATCCAGTCGCCCTTGACCATCTCGGGCCGTCCGACCGCCGCCACCACCAGATCGGCGGCGCGCACCACCTCGGCGAGGTTCCTGGTGCGCGAATGCGCCACCGTCACCGTCATGTTCTTGGACAGCAGCAGTTGCACCATCGGCTTGCCGACGATGTTGGATCGGCCCACGATCACCGCGTTCATGCCGTCGAGCTTGGCGCCGAGCGCCGCCGCCGCCTTCTCCACCAAAACCAGCGAGCCGGCCGGCGTGCACGGCACCAGCGCCCGCTCGGTCGAGCCGATGGCGAGCAGCCCGACGTTGACGGGATGAAAGCCGTCGGCGTCCTTTTCCGGGTTGATCGCTTCCAGCACCTTGGTCGAGTTGACGTGCTCGGGCAGCGGCAACTGCACCAGAATGCCGTGGATGGCGGGATCGTTGTTCAAATCGTCGACGAGGCGGAGCAGGTCGGCCTCGCTCGTGCTCGCGGGAAGGTCGTGCTGCACGGAATGGAAGCCGCAGGACTTGGCCGCCTTGCCCTTGGCCTTGACGTAAACCTGGCTCGCCGGATTCTCGCCGACCAGAACCACGGCGAGGCCGGGCTGCACGCCCTTGGCGATCAGCGCCTGCGCCCGGCCGGCGACTTCGGCGAGAACCTGCTCGGAGGCGATCTTGCCGTCGATGATGTGGGCCCCGTCCGCGCCGGTGCGGATCACGTCGGCCGGAATTCGGGCGGGGTTCTGATCGGACACGGTCATGGCTGCCAACCCGGAGGTGCGAAAAGGAGAAAACTCCGGCCTTGTCTCAGCTTTGCCGGACGGTGCCAACCCCGGCGAGCGGAACGGAGGCCCGAACGCGTCGAAGGAGAACCGGGCCCGGTGCCGTCCGCAGCCGCCGGGCGGGAGATGGCGCATGGACGGCTTGGCGTGGAGGTCGCCGCCGCCATCGACGCGGTCGCCGTGGCCGGTCCAGGCTTCGAGGCAAAGGAATCGCCCAGGCGGTCGCGACCACAGGGCGAGATGCGGGAAGTCGTCGGTGGCGAGCGAGATGGCCGCTCCCGACGCATTCCCCGACCCATCTCGCGGCATATGGGCGAAGCGAAGCGAGCGGCTGCGCGCCTCCAGGAAGCACAGGGCTTCGCCGGCCATCAGCTCGGGCGACAAGGGAAGGCAGGTGCCCTCGATCGGGATCGGGCGGGTGTGGGCCGTGAACAGGCCTTCGGGCGAGATCACCGGCACGCGCGGCTCTTCCGGCTCGGCGAAGAGAATGGCGTAGTCCTCCGGCCGGCCGCCGGCGAAGGGCCAGCGGAAGCCGGGATGCAGCCCGCAGGCGTAGGGCATCACGCCGTCGCCGGCATTGCGCACGACCAGCTCCGTGCAAAGGGCGGCGGCGGACAGCGTGTAGGTCACGTCGAGCGACCAGTCGAAGGGATAAGCCTGCCGCGTCGGCGCCGAGGAGGCCACCGTGAGCCTGACCTGCCGTTCGCTGCGCTCGGCGACGGCGAAGACCAGCCGGCGGGCAAAGCCGTGGACGCCCAAGGCATGGCTGTTGCCGCCGACGCGGATCACGCCGCCACGCGTCCAGCCGACGACGGGGAACAGGATCGGCGCCGTGTCGGGCCAGCTGGCGGGATCGCCGGGCCAAAGGAGGGAATGGTCGCCGATCTGCCAGGCCCGCAGCTCCGCGCCGCGCAGGGCGATGGCGGCGGTGGAGGGCCCGGCCCGCAGGATCACCTCGCTCATGGCGACTCCGGTGGCGACAGCAACGGCGAGCCCGATGATCCGCCCGCACGAAGGGGGCAGCTTTCGGGAACGTAAACGGCGAGGGCTCGCCGCTTCTGGGTGAAGATGGCGGGCGTTTGCGTCAGCAGTTCGCCGTCGGCGTTCACCGGGCGCGGCTTGCGGGTGATGATCTCGAAGCTTTGCGCGCGCGCCGTGCGCACTTCGCGCACCGCGCCGTGGGTGCCACGCGCGAAGGAGGGGATCAGCAGGGCGCGCCGCCACACCTGCGCGAATTCGAGCGAATACAGGTCGAGGGCGCCATCGTCGATGCGCGCCCCTTCGGCGACGATGTTGCCGCCGCCGTAGTACCGGCCGTTGCCGACCGTGATCTGCAGCGTGCGCACCATGAATTTTTCCTGCGCCGTCCCGCCTCCGCCGGCCGGGCCGACGAGCAGGGTGGCATGGAAGGGCTCGGCCTGCAGCAGCAGGCGGGCGGCGGTGAGGGCATAGCTGAAGCGGCCGAAGCGGCGCTTGCGCTGCGTGGTGAGCGATCTGGCAAGATCGGCCGCCATGCCGACGCTGGCGACGTTGAGAAAGGCGTGGCCGTTGACCTCGCCGAGGTCGATGCGGTGCGAGACGCCGTCGGCGATCACCCGCGCCGCCGCCTCGAGATCGAGCGGGATGCCGATCGATCTGGCGAAGTCGTTGGCCGTGCCAAGCGGCAGCACGCCCAGGGGCAGGCCGCTGTCGAGCAGGGCGGCGGCGGCGGCATTGACCGTGCCGTCGCCGCCGCCAAGCACCACGCAGTCGATGGCGTCGCGGCGGGTGCGGATGCGGGCGGAAAAATCGGCGCCGCAGTCGGCTTCCAGCACGTCGAGACCGGCGGCGCGCAGCGTCGCGGCGGCCGCGGCGGCGCCGAGATGTCCGTTGCGGCTGTGCCGGTTGACGGCCAGCAACGCGCGTCGGGGCGGGCCGGTCATCGCTTCCTCATCGCGCCTGCCGCTCGCCATGCCCTCGCGATGTCCGCTGACCTCCCCGCGTCTTGCCACCTCCAGCGAGGGCGGACGGCAACGCGGAGCGAGATCGTCATGTTGCACAGGATCCACGCTGCCCGGAAACGATGCCTTCGTGCCTTCGCGATGTCGTGAGACGGCCGCCGGGACGGGCTGATGGCGCTGGTTCGCCCGACGGCCCGCGATTACGCTCGCTGCGCATTCGCTCACCCGCGCCCGGCCCACCCGCCGGTCGCGTCGGCCCCGACAAACCGCAGAAAATCGCGCCATGACCCATGCGAACGACCTCCGTCCGCGACGCATCCTTTGCGTGTTTCCGCACTACGAACCGTCCTTCGGCACGTTCGAGCATGCCTATCACCTGACGGACAACACCAAGGCGTTCATGCCGCCGCAGGGCCTGTTGACCATCGCGGCCACCATGCCGGCGCACTGGCCCGTGCGCTTCGTCGACGAGAACATGGGCGCGGCCAGCGCCGACGACTTCGCCTGGGCCGATGCGGTGTTGGTCAGCGGCATGCACATCCAGCGCCGCTTCATCGACGACATCTGCCGCCGCGCCCACAACGCCGGCAAGATCGCCGTGCTCGGCGGCCCCTCCGTGTCGGCCTGCCCGGAGAACTACCCCGACTTCGACATCCTGCACTGCGGCGAACTGGGGGATGCCACCGATGCGCTGATCGCGCTGCTCGGCGACAGCGTCGCGCGGCCGGCCAAGCAACTGGTGCTGAAGACGAAGGTGCGCCGCGAGCTGTCGCAGTTCCCGATGCCGGCCTACGAACTGGCCGCCATCGACCGGTACATGCTGGGGACCGTGCAGTTCTCCTCGGGCTGCCCTTACAAGTGCGAGTTCTGCGACATCCCCGGCCTTTACGGCCGCATCCCGCGGATGAAGACGCCCGAGCGCATCTGCGCCGAACTCGACGTGCTGCTCGCCCGCGGCGTCACCGGCTCGGTGTACTTCGTCGACGACAACATCATCGGCAACCGCAAGGCCTGCAAGGACCTGCTGCCCCACCTGATCGCCTGGCAGAAGAAGAACGGCTACGCCATCTCCTTCGCCTGCGAGGCGACCCTCAACATCGCCCGCTCGCCCGACATCCTGGCGATGATGCGCGAGGCCGCCTTCGACGCGATCTTCTGCGGCATCGAAACGCCCGAGCCTGACGCGCTGCTGCAGATCGACAAGGGCCACAACATGGTGATGCCCATCCTCGACGCGGTGCGCATCATCAACGAGCACGGCATCCAGGTGGTGTCGGGCATCATCCTCGGCCTCGACAGCGACACGGCCGAGTCCGGCGACAAGGTGCTGAAGTTCATTGAAGCGTCCAACATTCCGATGCTCACCATCAACCTGCTGCAGGCCCTGCCGCAGACGCCGCTCTACGACCGCCTGCTCAAGGCCGGGCGCATCGACGCGCGCGAGGATCGGGAGTCCAACGTGCATTTCGCCATGCCCTACGACGCCGTGCTCGGCATGTGGCGATCCTGCATGGAGGCGGCCTACCAGCCGGCCGTTCTGTTCGACCGTTACCGCCACCAGCTCAAGGCGACCTGGCCCAACCGCATCAGGAAGCCGCTGTCGCCGCAGCGGACCGGCCGCGCCATGGTGAGGAAGGGCCTGATCATCCTGGCCAAGCTGCTCTGGTACGTCGGCATCAAGGGCGACGGCGGTTATCGCGCGATTTTCTGGCGCTTCGCCCTGCCGCTGCTGCTGCGCGGCAAGGTGGAAGCGCTGCTGAATTACGCCCTGCCGGCGCACCACCTCATCATGTTCGCCCGCGATGCCTGCTCGGGGCAAGGCAACGCGTCGCATTATTCGGCCAAGCTGCGATCGGGCCAGGCAGCCCTTGACGCGGCCGAGTAGGGCGGGGGTGATTTGATCGCGCCCGCCAACCGGGGGCGGCACCGGCGTGGCCGCTCCCGCTTGCCGGCACAACGGCCGGCAGCGGCAGGATGAACGGCGAAATCGATCGCGATCGTGACGTTGATTACAGCTAAGCTTGCGTTTTCAGGTCGCTTGCGCCTCATCTGCCACGGTCGATCCCCCTCTGATCCTGGACGACGTGTTTGACAGGTTCAACGCTTATGGACGACCTCGCTCCCGCCGATCTCGACGCGCTGTGGTCGCTCGCATCGCCGGACGACCTGCGCCGGATCGCCGATCTCGCGCGACGCATCTTCGCCGTTCCCGCCGTCCTGCTGCTGTCGGAAGGATCGATCGCCGTTCGCTTCGCCTCCGGCGAGCAGGACGCTGCGGTTGAGAGCGCCGCGTTCGACGCGGCGCTGATCCTCGATGGTGGGCCACGCTCCGGGCAGCACGGCGGGCAGCGCATCGGCACCCTGCGCATTCTCGGCGAGCGTGACTGGACGAGCGAGGATCGCGCGATCCTCGACGATCTCGCCGGTTGTTTGACGAGCCTCATCGCAAGCCGGCATGCCGTCGGTTCCGCCCGCAACGCCGAGGCCGGTCCGGCGGAACAGGCACCCGTCGAGCTTGAGGAAGGCGGCGCGGACTCGGCAAGCGTGCACATCCTCCTCGCCGACGACCTCGACCTCAACCGCAAGCTGATCTCCGACATGCTCTCGATCGAGGGCCATGCGGTCGACAGCGTCGCCGATGGGGCGGCGGCCGTGAAGGCCGTCGGGGAACACAGCTACGACATCATCCTGATGGACATGATCATGCCGGTGATGGACGGCATGGCGGCCACCCGCGCGATCCGCGCCATGCCGGCGCCGGCCTGCGACGTGCCCATCGTCGCATTGACCGCGCATTCCCTACCCGAACAGCTCGACAATTGCCTGAAGGCCGGCGTCGACGCGATCCTGACCAAGCCGATGAGCGTCGCTGCCCTTACCGACGCGGTCATGACCTGGTCCCGGCGCGGACGGCGCGCCGCCTGACGCCCTCGCGCGGGCGGCGGGAAAGCACCCCAACGGCTTTACGGGCGGCGTCGCGCACGCGTAAAGGCTGGCCCTGCCGCGAAAGGTCGCGATGGTGGGATGGTGCGAGTGCTGCGATCGAGATGCGTGACGGTTCGGTGAGCCTGCCTTCTGCACCGCGCACCCGGCCGACATCGCCCATGGCGTTTGCCATCGCGTCCTGCGGGCGCCGGGGATGAGGCTCGTCATCTTCGGTCTGTCGGTCAGCTCGTCCTGGGGCAACGGCCACGCCTCGCTGTGGCGCGGCCTCATCGCCGCCCTGGCCGCGCAGGGGCACCGAATCAGCTTCTTCGAGCGCGACGTGCCGTACTACGCCGCCCACCGCGACCTCACCGACCTGCCCGGCGGCACCCTGCGCCTGTACCGGGACTGGGACGACGTTCTCGGCGAGGCCCGCAGCGCGGTGGCCGAGGCCGACGTGGCCGTCGTCACCTCGTTCTGCCCGGACGGTGTCGCCGCCTGCCGCCTCGTGCGCGAGGGACGGGCGCTGCGCTGCTTCTACGACCTCGACACGCCGGTCACGCTGGCCGCTCTCGACGCCGAGCAGCCGGTCGCCTACCTCGACGCCGACCGCCTCGCCGGCTTCGACCTCGTGCTCTCCTACACCGGCGGCGAGGCCCTGGACGCCCTGCGGACCCGCCTCGGCGCCGGCCGCGTCGCCGCCTTCTACGGCTGGGCGGACCCGGCCGCCTATCACCCAGTCGCGCCGGCCGCGCACTACGCCTCGGCGCTGTCCTACCTCGGCACCTACGCCGCCGACCGGCAGGCGACCCTCGAACGCCTGCTGGTCGCCCCCGCCCGCCGGCGGCGGTCGGCGCGCTTCGTCATCGGCGGCGCGCTTTACCCCGCGGACTTCCCATGGACGGACAACATCTGGTTCGTGCGCCACCTGCCCCCTTGCGAGCACCAGGCCTTCTACTCCTCGGCGCGGCTGACCCTCAACGTCACCCGCGCGGCGATGGCGGCGATGGGCTGGTGCCCGTCCGGCCGGCTGTTCGAGGCGGCCTGCTGCGGCACGCCCATCCTCAGCGACAACTGGGCCGGACTCGACCACTTCTTCGAACCGGGACGCGAGATCCTGGTGGCCGCAACCACGGAGGACGCGCTGTCCGCACTCGACCTGCCCGACGAGACCCTGGCGGCCATCGCCCGGCGCGCCCGCGACCGGGTGCTGGGCGATCATACGGCCGAACGAAGGGCGCGACAGATGGTGGCGCTGTTCGAAGACGCGGCCGCCGGCTGATGTGGGGCATCGTTCCCGCCGCCGGCAACGGTACGCGCATCCAGCCGCTGGCCTTCTCCAAGGAGCTGCTCCCCGTCGGCAGCCGCATCGATGCGGCCGGCGTGGAGCGCCCCCGCGCGGTCGGTGAATACATCATCGAGCGCATGGCGCGCGCCGGCGTCGCCAAGATCTGCATCGTCGTGTCGCCGATGAAGACCGACATCATCCGCTACTTCGGCGGCACCGCCGGGGATCGTGACGTCACCCTCGCCTACGTCGTGCAGAACGAGGCCGACGGCCTGTGCGACGCCATTTTCCGTGCCCTGCCGCTGATCGGCCCCGACGAGCCGGTGATCGTCGGGCTGCCCGACACGATCTGGACGCCGGTCGACGCCCTCGCCGCCTTGCCCGACGACCGCTTCTCCTTCCTGCTGTTTCCCGTCGACCGGCCCGAGCTGTTCGATGCCGTCGACTGCGAGACCGGCGGCCGCGTGCGACGCATCCTGGTCAAGTCGGCGCGGCTCGCCGGCTCGCCGGGCTGGATCTGGGGCGCCTTCAAGCTGCCCGGCGCCACCCTGCACGCGCTGCACGCGCTGTGGCGCCGTCGCGACCGCGCCGACGAGTTTTTCGGCAGCCTCGTCAATGCCTGGATCGAGGACGGCGGCGAGGCCTGGGGCGTGCGCGGCGGCAAGGCCTACGTCGATGTCGGCACGTTGAACGGCTACCGTCAGGCCAGCCAGCTGCTCGGCGAGGCGAGCCGGTCATCCTAGCGCCCGACCTCACCGCCGTCCTGGCGCGGCGGCAGCGGATCGCCGGGCCGGTGGCGCTGGTCGTCGCTCATCCCGACGACGAGACGATCGGCGCGGGCGCCTCGCTGCACCTGTTCGACGACCTCACCCTGGTCCACGTCACCGACGGCGCGCCGCGGCACGGCGGCGACGCTCGCGCTGCCGGGCATGCCACCGCCGAGG
>CALMGA010000342.1 GCA_937863205.1 uncultured Beijerinckiaceae bacterium
TCGCGCGCGTCGCGGCGGCCGCCCACCACGCCGGTGGTGAGGTGGCGCGGCCGGGGCCCGGCGCGGATCGCCGGGGTGTGCGCGGCAACGGGGGGCAGGGCGGGATGGGTCATGGAAACCTTGGGGCTTGGAACCTTGGGGCTCGGCAGGCTCTCGGACGGCGCCAACGGCATAGCGCAAGTCGTAACCGGGCGAAAGACAGGTCGCTCGCGCAAAGGCACGGTCGGACACGGCTCCGCGCGGGTCGATCGCGACGTCGCCGGACGGTTGCGGCTTTGACAGGATAAACGAGGGCTGAGACGACCATTCACGGGCGGTTAACGCGTCTTGTCCGATGGGAGGACGGCGACGGGTCGAAGCCTCGACTTGCCTTGAGGGGGTAAGCCTGGAGGACTGTTATGACGATGGTACTTGAAACAGAAAGCACGGACGCCGATCACATCCGGGTCATCATCGCCGATGACCATCCACTCGTTCGCGGTGCCCTGAAGCAGGCGATGTCCTCCATGATCAATCAGGTCGATGTTCATGAGGCCGGCGATCTCGCCTCGCTGGGCAGGGCTCTGGCGACCGGGGGGTTGCCCGACCTCATCCTGCTTGATCTCGCGATGCCGGATGTCAGCGGCTTCTCCGGCCTGCTGTACCTGCGTTCGCAGTACCCGGAGATCCCGGTGGTCGTCGTATCGGCCACCGAGGACCGCGCGGTGATGCGACGCTGCGTCGAGGTCGGCGCCGCCGGTTTCATCCCCAAGAGTACCGATGTCGACACCATGCGCGAAGCCATTCGCATGGTGCTCGACGGCGAGATCTGGACGCCGCCCGATCTCGACTTGTCGACGCCGCTTGACATCGCCGCGGCCGACACGATGCGCCGTTTGTCGAGCCTGACGCCGCAACAGCTGCGCGTCCTGATGATGCTCTCGCAGGGCCTGCTCAACAAGCAGATCGCCTACGAGCTGAAGGTGTCGGAGGCGACCGTGAAGGCGCATGTGTCGGCAATTCTGCAGAAGCTCGGCGTCGACAGCCGGACCCAGGCCGTGATCGCCGTGTCCAAGATCGAGGGCGGCTGTTTCTCCAAGGCCGCGGGGACGGCCGGGGGGCGTTGACCCGCCGGGGCCGGATGCGCCCCGGCTTCCCGCCCCACTATGCATCCGGGAGCGGCCTGATGCGTTACGTTTCCAAACTCCGACAAGACCTGACGGGAAGCCCGTGACCGAGCGTCCGCCGCGAACCGACCCGCCGCCCTACTGGACGCAAAGCGAGCCGGCCGCGCGCTGGCGCGACCAGAACGCGTCGCCCTTGCGGCGCTTCATCGGCGGCTCGCCGGCGGCCGTCGCCATCAAGCTCGCGGTGGTGTCGCTGATCGTGGGCGCCCTGCTGATGTGGCTGCATATCCGCCCGGCGGAGCTGTTTGCGGAAGTTCTGGGCCTGCTCAATCACCTTTGGGCGCTGGGCTTCGCGTCCTTGCAGGATATCGGCACCTATCTCGTCGCCGGCGCCGCTATCGTGGTGCCCGTCTGGCTGATGCTCCGCGTGCTGAGCTACCGCGGTCGCTGAAGCCGCGGCTGCCCGTCAGCGGAACTTGCCGGGCTGCCACAGCACGTCGCCGACGCCGTGGTGGTTGGCGTGGCGGGCCGCCACGAACAGGAAGTCCGACAAGCGGTTGAGGTACTTCACCGTCGGCGGGCCGACCGGCTCGCCCGGCGTCGCCGGCAACGTGACGCGCAGGCGCTCGGCGCGGCGCGTGACCGTGCGCGCGACGTGCAGCGAGGCCGCCGCCGCCGAGCCGCCGGGCAGGACGAAGGATCGCAGCGGCGCGAGATCGGCGTTCAGCATGTCGATGTCGGCTTCCAGTCGCTCGACCTGCGCATCGACGATGCGCAGCGGCTCATAGGGCAGGGGCTCGCCGCTGTCGGGCGTGCAAAGGTCGGCGCCCAGGTCGAACATGTCGTTCTGGATGCGCGCCAGCATCGCATCGAGCCGTGCCAGCGCCGGGTCAACCGCCGTGGAGAGACGGGCGACGCCGATGGAGCTGTTGGCCTCGTCCACCGTGCCGTAGGTTTCGACGCGCAGGTCGTCCTTGCGCCGGCGCTCGCCGGTGCCCAGCGCCGTTGTGCCGCCGTCGCCGGACTTGGTGTAGATGCGATTGAGGACGACCATCGCTGCGGCTCCGGCACTTCGGTTTCGCGCTGTCCCGAGCACCGCGCGATGCTCGATCCGACGCGTCAGGCTGGGTGGAGGAAGTGCTGTCGCGTGAACAGCACGCCCATGATGATGATGATTGCCACGAACTGCAGTCCGATGCGCCAGCGCATCAGCCGCTGCGACAAATTGGGATCGCCGCCGCGCCACGTATTGTACAGGCCCATCATCAGCACGACCGCCACGGCGCAGCAGGCGAGCGCGACGAGGAGGTTGGTCAAGACGTGCATGTCAGCTCCAGCGCGAACGGCATGATGCGTCCCGGGGGCTCGGTAGCTGGATCGCAGACCTTCTCATCTTGTTCGCGGTAGCGAAACAATGCGAAACGCGTGGCAACCGCCGTTCGAGGCAGGCCGAAGGACCAATCTCCGGTGTCGCGGATCGTCCCCGGATCATCCGCAGATCTTGCGACGAGGTGGCGAGGCATGTTGAATGACCCACCTTAGTACGAGCGCAGCAGGCGTTCGAGGTAGTCGATCTCGTCCTGGGCGCGGGCGGGATCGCCGAGGCGGCGGCGCAACTCTTCCAGGACGCGCTGGGCGCGCTGGGCGGCCGGTATGCCCAGCGGGTCGAAGCGGGATGTCGAGTTCAGCGCGTTGTTGCCGCCGCGCGGGCGGCCGAGCGGGTCGGCGTCGCTGCTCTGCTGGCCATCCGGTCCGCTCTGGCTGCCATCGCTGTCGGAATTGGCTTGCCCGTTGCCCTGACCTTCGCCGTTCTGCTGCTTCATCGCGTCGGCCAGCTTCTTGGCACCCTTCTGCAACTGGTCGAGGGCACGGCCCTGCGCGTCCACCGCCTGGCCGTTGCTCCCCTGGCCCTGACGCAGCGCGTCTTCGGCCTCGTGCATCTCCTCGCCGGCGTCGCCCAGCGCGCGCTCGCCCTGGCCGACATCCTTCAGCTTCTTCTGGATCTCGGCCAGACGGTTGCGTAGGTCCTGCTGGCGCTGGCCGAGGCTCCGGCCGCCGTCCTTGCCCTCGCCGCCCTTGCCCTCGCCGCCTGGGGCCTGTCCGCTTTGGCCGCGCCCGCTCTGGCCCTGCTCGCCCCGACCTTGGGCGCCCTGACCCCGCGAACCCGGCCGGCTCTGGCTGCCGCGCCCGTTGCCGCCGGGGCGCGGCGCGTCCTCGTCCCCTTCGCCGGCCTGACCCTGCTGCTCCTGCTTGTATGTTTCATCGCGCAGATCCTGCTGGTCACGCATCATCTGATCGAGCTGGTTGAGGCTCTGCGCCATCGCGCGCGCCTGCGGATCGGCCTTCTGCCGCTTCGCCGTCTTCAGGTTCTCCAGAATGTCCTGCAGTTCGTCGAGCGCCTTCTTGGCCTCCTCGCGGTTGCCCGAGCGAGCCTGCTCCTTCAAGCGCTCGATGAGCTTCTGCAGGTCACGCTGGCTGATCGACTTGGATGGGCGTCCCGCGTCGGCCTGCTGCTGATCGGCCTGCTTGTCCTGCTGCTCGGCCAATTCCTTCAGGAACTTGTCCATCGCCGCCTGCAGGTTTCCCGTCAGCTTCTGGATTTCCTCGTCGGACGCGTGGCGGTCGATGGCGTCGCGCAGCTCCTTTTCTGCGGCGCGCAATGCCTTTTCCGCCTCCGACAGGTCGCCGTTCTCGATCTGCTGCGCCATTCCCCAAAGAAAGTCGGCGACGGCGAGCAGGGCCGGCTTGCTTCGCGCCACCGCCAGCGTGTCGGCGGCGTAGCGCAGGCCGAGGTAGGCGCCGGTTGTCGTGCCGAAAGCCTGCGGCTCGATCATCAGGGCATCGAGGGCGGTGGCGACGTCGGCGCGTTTGCCGGGTTCCAGAACCAGGGTGCGGCGCTGTTCCACCAGGGCGCGCGCCAGCGGGTTGGCGAAGGACTTCTGGGGCAGGGTGATGGCGACGGGAACGCTGCGCCCTTCGTTGCCGCCCTCGTCGCGGGCGACGAGAACCATGGTCACCTCGGCACCGGCCCAGGGATGGTCGGAAAGGTCGACGGTGGTTTCGCTGTCGCCGATGCCATGGGTGACGCCGGGCAGCGCGAGCGTCGCCTTCGGCGGATCGACGAGCGAGGGACCCACCGCCGGCTCGCCGTTGATCTTGGGATTGGAGAACAGGGCCTCGGCCGACACCACGCCGTAGTCGTCGCCGACCGTGGTGGCCAGGGTCATCGAGCCGCGCGCGTTGATCTTGGGAACTTCGCGCAGGAAGATGGTCGGCGGCAGATCGGGGATGGCGGTCAGGGTGAAGGCGCCGCGCAGGGCGCCGTTGCGGCGCAGAACCAGCCGGCTGTCGCCGTGAAGGACCAGCCTCGTTTCGCTGTCGCCGGGCGCCAGCTCCGCCACCTTGGCGTCGGGCTTGGCCTCGCCGGCGGGTTTGGCCTCGACGCCAGTCTTGCCTTCGCCGACCTGCGGCTCCTTCACCACCGGCGGCAGCAGCGGGCCGGATGTTTCGATGCCAGGTGGGCTGCCGCCGGAAGCGCGGACGATCACCGTGGAGCCGACCGGCGCGCTGAGAGCCAGCGGGCGGCTGGCATCGTGCGCCCGGTCGGAGGCGAGGTCGAGCAGCACCGGCGGCTTGCCGGTATAGGGCGGCGGGTCGATCCAGGCGTCGATCCGGCTCCCCGGCCCGGACGCGCCGGCCTCGCCGAAATCGAATGCCGCCGCGAGACGGGCGTAGCGCTGCGGCCCGGCCACGATCGCGCAGGCGAGCAAAGCCACCACCACCCCGGCGCGGATCGCGTAGCGATCCAGCTCGGCCGCGCGCGGCGAAGGAGCGCCGACCTTGAGCCTGACCGCGTCGGCCTCGGCGCGGCGGCGATGCAACGCCCACAAGGCATCTGTCGCCGGGTCGCGTCCGGCGGTCGCCAAGCGGTCGTCGAGCGCCGACGCCGGGCGGTGGCCCAAGCCGGTCGCCGCGTCGATCCGGCGCAGCGCCTCGCGCCGCGACGCTGGTCCCAACCGCCACAGGCCGAAGCTCGAAACCGCGAGCAACAGCGCGAACACCGCGACGCCGCCCGCCCGCGCCCAGTGCGGCACCACGAGCCACACCCCGAGCCAGGACACGCATACGAACAGGCCGACCACCACCAGCGGCGGGATCAGGCCGCGCCACAGCCGCTCCCAAAGATCGACCCCGCGCGCCAGGGCGATCAAGCGGCCGAGGCGCTTGGCCGGGTCGCCCTTCGGAGCGCGATCTTGCGAGGGTCGGATCAAGCGGCTCTCCCGTCGGCCCCCGCGACGGGGCCGGTCATGACAATACTATCACAGCCAGGAGGGAAGTTTGTCGAGGCCGATCAACTCCTCGTAGGTGGGGCGCGGCCTCACGACGCTCCACCTGTCGCCGTGAACGAGCACCTCCGGCACCAGGCGGCGCGTATTGTAGGTGCCGGCCTGCACCGCCCCGTAGGCGCCGGCCGACAGCACCGCCAGCCGGTCGCCCGGCCGCGGCCGGGGCAGGATGCGCGCCAGCGCGAGATAGTCGCCGGTTTCGCATACCGGACCCACGACATCGGCTTCGATCAGCTCGGCTTGCGCGGGCTCCGCATCGTCGCGTGTTCGGCGCAGCGCGAGGATCTCGTGATGCGCCTCGTAGAGCGTGGGGCGGATCAGGTCGTTCATCGCGGCATCCACCACCACGAAGCACTTGTTCTCGCCGGCCTTCACCAGCACCACGCTCGTGACGAGGATCCCGGCGTTGCCGACGATCAGGCGGCCGGGCTCGAACACGAAGGTGCAGCGGCGATGACCGAGGCGGGCCTTGACCACCGCCGCATAGCGCTCGGGATGGTAGCCGTCGGGATCCTCGCCGGCCTGGTAGGGGATGCCGAGGCCGCCGCCGAGGTCGACGTGGCCGATGTGGTGGCCGTCGGCAGCGAGTTGTTCAAGGAACGTGTCGAGAATTGCGAAAGCGCGGTCGAAGGGGGCGAGGTCGGTGATCTGCGAGCCGATGTGCATGTCGACGCCGCTGACATCGAGGCCGGGCAACGTCGCCGCCTCGGCGTACACCGATCTTGCATGCGCGATCGGGATGCCGAACTTGGTTTCCGCCTTGCCGGTGGCGATCTTGGCGTGGGTGAGGGCGTCGACGTCGGGGTTGACCCGCAGCGCCACCCGCGCCCTCACGCCCCGCGCGGCGGCGATGCGCGACAGGGCGGCGAGTTCTTCGCGCGACTCGACGTTGAAGCAGAGGATGTCCTGATCCAGCGCGTAGGCGAGTTCGCCGTCGGTCTTGCCGACGCCGGAAAAGGTGATGCGCGATCCCGGCACGCCGGCCGCCCGCGCCCTGCGCAGCTCGCCTTCCGACACCACGTCCATGCCCGCGCCCTCGCGCGCCAGCGTGGTCAGCACCGCCTGATTGGAGTTGGCCTTGACCGCATAGCAGGTGAGCGCGTCGAGGCCGGCGAAGCAGTCGGCGAAGACGCGGTAGTGCCGGACGATGGTGGCCGTGGAATAGCAGTAGAACGGGGTGCCGACCGCGTCGGCCAGGGCGGAAAGGTCGACGTCCTCGGCGTGGAGAACGCCGGCCCGCATCGCGAAATGGTGCATGGGTTGGCGCTAAAACAATGCGCCCTACTTGACAAGCGGATCGAGCAGGAAACTGCCCGGCGTCGCGGCGGGCGGCGCATTGATCGGGCGGGCCGGGTTCTTGACGGCGGAGTTCAGCTTGGCGATGGCGGACTCCTCGTAGACCTGGTTCGGGCTCTGGATCAGGCCGGGCGTGTCCATGTCCTGAAGAACGCGCGTTTGCGCGGCCTGCGAGGTGGCCTGCGTCTGCGGCAGGCCGGACGGCGGCTCCAGGGCCCCTTTGCGGCCGCAGCCGGCGAGCGCCGGCGCGACTAGGCAGAGCGCCGCAGCCAAGCGAAGGGCGGCAAGACACGGAACGGGACGGGCGCGAACCAACGGGCAAACTCCGATCCCAAGCAGCTATAAGGCAAAAGCGTCGGGGACGCGACGCCGCCGCGCCGCGACGGCAGCAAGCGGATCGAGACTGTTGCAGGACACGCCCGCCATTCCATCGGATCTTCGGCAAGAAACCTTCAACGAAGGTGCGCGTCCTGGCGAGGATGCGCTCGCCGGGCGGCTGCTCTATCGCGATGCCCTGATGCTGATTGTCGACAAGCCGGCCGGCATCGCCGTGCATCGCGGCCCGGCGAACCGCCTCGGCGACGGCGCCAGTCTGGACGCGCTGTTTGGCGGCCTGCGCTTCGGCCTGCCGCGCGATCCCGCGCTGGCCCATCGCCTCGACCGCGGCACCTCCGGCTGCCTGATCCTTGGTCGCCATCGCAAGGCGCTGGAAAAGCTGGGTCTTTTGTTCAAGCAGGGCCGCATCGGGAAGACCTACTGGGCGGTGGTGGAGGGCGAACCCGAGGCTGACGAGGGGCTGATCGAACTGGCGCTGGGCCGTCGCGACGCCGGGCGCGGCTGGTGGATGAAGGTCGATCCGGCCGGCCTGCCCTCGCAAACCCGCTGGCGCGTGCTCGGTCGCGGTTCCGGCCGGGCCGCGCTGGCCCTCGAACCGCTGACCGGGCGAACCCATCAGTTGCGCGTGCACTGCCAAGCGATGGGCTGGCCGATCGCCGGCGACCCGATCTACGGGACGGCGCAGGGTTCGGCGCAGGATCCGGGCGGGCCGATGCTGCAGCTCCACGCCAGACACGTGCGCGTGCCGATCTACAAGAACAAGGACGCGATCTCGGTCACGGCGCCGGTGCCGGCGCACATGCGCGCGGCCCTCGCGAACTGCGGGGCGGCTTGCGACGTCGCGTAAACCGTTCAGGCGGCGGCGAAGCGGGCGAAGGCGGTCACCACGTTCTCATACACCTGCCGCTTGAAGGGTATGATGAGGTCGGGCAGCGTTTCCATGCGCGCCCACCGCCATGTCTCGAATTCTGGCCTGAAACCGCCGCTGGGCGCGGTCACGTTGATTTCGCGTTCCGGGCCGGTGAAGCGAAGGGCGAACCATTTTTGCCGCTGGCCCTGGTAGCGCCCGCGCCACGCCTTGCGGGATGCATCGACCGGCAGTTCGTAGCTGTACCAGCCCGGCGCCTCGGCGAGGCGCTCCACGGAGGTGATGTTGGTTTCTTCGGCGAGTTCGCGCAGCGCCGCCTCGTAGGGATCTTCACCCGGATCGATGCCGCCCTGCGGCATCTGCCAGAGGTATCCGCCGCCGGACCCCTCGGCGATGCGCTTCATGCGCCGCTTGCCGACGAAGACGAGCCCCTTGGCGTTGAGCAGCATGATGCCCACGCAGGGTCGATACTGGCTCGCGTCGAGTCCGGGCGAGACTTGGATCGGCGGGTCCGAAGACGGCGGGGTTTGCGGCGGCGCGGCGGTCATCGGCTGATTGTTGCGATACTTGCCCCGCCCCGTGCAAGCATGCCGACCGGAACGAGCGAAATGTTTTTGCCCGGCAGCTCGGCCGCCAAGCGGGCGATGACGGGCAGGTGCTCGGGCAGGCCGCTGGCCATGCCCACCGCCGAGCCCTTGCGACGGGCGATCTCCACGAGCCTGTTGAAGTTGGCTCGCACGGCTTCGGGATCGGCGGTCGCATCGAGCACGACGTCGGCGCGCACGGCGGCGACCCGCTGCCGCGCGGCGATGTCGAGGGCGAGGCTGCGTGATGAAGTGCCATCCTCGACGAAGAACAGGCCGCGCCCGGCTGCCGCCTTGAGAACGCCCGCCATCGTTGCGGCGTCGCCGGTCACCGGGGCGCCGAGCAGGTTGGTGAGGCCGGAATATCCCGTGAAGCGGCCGAGCAGCCAGCCGAGGTCGTCGGCCAGCGCCTCGGCCGGCTCGTCCGGCCGCAGCGCGTGAGGACCGGGCGAACCGCCGCCGGTGTTCTGCATCGGCAGCTGCAGAAGCACTTCGTGGCCCTTGGCCACCGCTGCCGCCACGGTGGCCGGCAGCGCCGAACCATAGGGCACGAAGGCCAGCGTGACCGCCGGCGGCATGGAGTCGATGGCCGTTTGCGTCGCGGCCGGGCTCAACCCCATGCCGCCGACAAAGATCGCGACCTTCGGCAAGCCATTGACGGGCTGGTTCGGGCCGCTGCCGGGGGGATCGCTCCGGTCCGGGCTCCGATCCGTCGATGAGGGACGTTCCTTCGGCGGGGGGCCGAGCTGCCGGGTGACGTCGATGACGAGTGGGCCCTGCACCGGTGCGGGGGTTGTTCCCCGGAACACCCTGACACCGTTCTCGACCATTCCCTCGGCATAAGCGCCGGCCGTGCCGGGTTGGGCGCCGCGCTGGGCCGAAGACGGACCGCCCCCCGTTTCCGCCGCTCGCGGGAGACTGGGCGAGGATGCAGGAGGCAGTGACCCGGTCGGGGTCGGGTCGGCCGGTGATGGCGCAGCGGGGACGGCAGGAGGCTGCGCAACCGATGGCAGGGTCGCCACCGCATAGGGTTCGCCGCCGTGCGGGTCGGCGGTGGCGAGCAGGGCGCCGATCCCCGCCAGCGCGAGGGTCACGGCTGCCCCAACCAGCACGGTCCGCGCCCGTCGTCGTGGCCGGGGTGCCTTGGTCCCCAGCGGGGCGTTAAGATCCATGGTTCTGCGTCCCAGGGCGCGTTTCGTGCCGGTTCGCCTCGATCCCGGACGTTGCGCGGGCGTGCAGCGGACCGGCACCCCGCCAGGGTGAGGTGGGCGCGGCTCCGCGCGGCTACTGCACCTTGGCCGGCGGCGGCACGGCGGGCGTGCCGCCGGTGGTCGGCGCGGCCGGGGCGGGATCGCCCGGCTTGACGGTGGTGGCCGGCTGAGTGGCGGGCATCGGGTTGGCCGGCGTCGGATTGGCCTGGGTCGCGTTGGCCGACCGCTTGATGCCGCGCAGCAGGTCCTCGGCGGCGATCAGCTGCGTGTCCTTGGCCGGATCGGTCGGCACATAGGCGGAAGACCCGTGCTCCTCGGCGCCGCCCTGGGTCAGATGACCCTTCAGCGAAGCTTCGCCCTTGGTGTCGTCCTTGCCCTTGATGTCGGCCGGCACGTCCTCCTGGATCACCACGTCGGGCTCGATGCCCTTGGCCTGGATCGAGCGCCCCGAGGGCGTGTAGTAGCGCGCCGTGGTCAGGCGAATCGCGCCATTCGACTGGCCAAGCGGGATGATCGTCTGCACCGAGCCCTTGCCGAAGGAGCGGGTGCCCATGATCGTGCCGCGCTTGTGGTCCTGCAGGGCGCCGGCGACGATCTCGGAGGCCGAGGCCGAGCCGCCGTTGATCAGCACAACCAGCGGCTTACCCTTCGAAATGTCGCCGGGGCGGGCGTTGTAGCGCTGCGTTTCGTCGGCGTTGCGGCCGCGCGTCGAAACGATTTCGCCGCGGTCGATGAAGGCGTTGGACACGGCGATGGACTGGTCGAGCAGGCCGCCGGGATTGTTGCGCAGGTCGAGAACGTACCCCTTGAACTTGTCGGCCGGTATGTCCTTGGTGAACTTGTCGATCGCCTCCTTCACGCCGTCAAAGGTCTGCTCGTTGAACTGCGTGATGCGGATGTAGCCGATGTCGTCGCCTTCGATCTTGTTGCGCACCGACTTTATGGTGATCACGGCGCGGGTGAGCTTGATGTCCTTCTGCTCCTTCTTCGGCCCGCGGATCACCTGAAGGGTTACGGCGGTGTTCACCGGACCGCGCATCTTGTCGACCGCCTGGTTCAGGGTGAGGCCCGAAACCTGCTCGCCGTCGATGGCGTTGATGACGTCGCCCGACAGGATGCCGGCCTTGGAGGCCGGCGTGTCGTCGATGGGCGTCACGACCTTGATCTGGTCGTTCTCCTGCGTCACCTCGATGCCCAGGCCACCGAACTCGCCGTGGGTCTGCACCTGCATGTCGCGGAAACCCTTGGCGTCCATGTAGGACGAGTGCGGGTCGAGCGAGGTGAGCATGCCGTTGATGGCGGCCTCGACGAGCTTCTGGTCCTCGGGTTTCTCCACGTAGTCGGTACGGATCTTCTCGAAGACGTCGGCGAACAGGTTGAGGCTGCGGTAGGTGTCGGAGGCGGCGGCCCGCGCCCCGCCGAACAGATGGGGTTGCGTGCCCAGGGTGACGGAGGAGGCGCCGAGAGCCGCACCAAACAGAACGAGCGAGACCTTGCGCATCAGCCGCGAACCCTTTGAAGCTCCGGTTTCGCCCACCATGGGCCCGGATCGATCGTCGCCCCATCCTTGCGGAATTCCACGTACAAAACCGGCTGCGCGGCGCCGAGGGCTGCGGCGGCGGCAGTCTTTGTCGAGCCGTCGCCCATGGCGGCGACCGGCTCTCCGGCCAGCACGAACTGGCCCAAACTTACGTCCACCCGATCCATGCCGGCAAGGACTATATAGTAGCCGCCGCCCGCATTGAGGATCAACAGCTGCCCGAACGAGCGGTACGGGCCGGCGTAGGCGATCCAGCCATCCGCCGGGGACGCCACGGCCGCGCTCGCGCGCGTCGACAGCAGCAGGCCTTTCTCGACGCCGCCCAGCCCGTCGTCCTCGCCGAAATGCCGCAGAACCGTTCCCGCCGCCGGCAGGGCAAGCTGACCGCGTGTCGCGGCGAAGGCCACCGCGGGCGCCAAACGCCCGGGGTTTGGATGTCCGGAGTCTTGTGGTTGCGCCGGTGCCTCGCCCCCGGGCGGGGCGACCGGCATCAGGGCGGCCAGCTTCTCGTCCGATGCCTTTGCCGCCTCGGCCGCCCGCGCCGCGGCGCCGCCACCGCGTTCCATGCGCGCGATCAAATCCTTGAGGGAGCCGGTCTGCCCGGCGAGCTGCTTGGCCCTGTCACCTTCGGCGTCGAACTCGCCCTGCGCTTGGCCGAGCGCCTGCTGGCGCGCCTCGATCAGGGCCGACAGGCGGCTGCGTTCGACCTGCAGCGAAGCGAGGTCGGCATCGATCGAGCGCCGCTCGTCGTCGATGGCGCGGCGCGTCCGGGTCAAGGCGGCGAGGTCGTTGGCGAGCGCGTCCGTTTCCGCGCGCATGCCGGGCAGCACGGCGCCGAGCAGCATCGAGGTGCGGATCGCCTTGAGAACGTCGGCCGGCTCGACCAGCAGCGCCGGCGGCGGCTTGCGGCCCATGCGCTGCAAGGCGGCGAGAACGTCGGCGATCACCGCCCGACGGCCTTGCAGCGAGCGCTGCGTGACCTCGCGCGCGGCGTTGAGCTTGTCGAGCCTGGCCTCCGTGTCGGCGATCTTGCGCTCCGTGCCGGCCGTTCTCGCGGTGAGGGCGAGCAGCGAGGCTTCGAAGCGGGCGCGGTCGTTGCGGTAGGTGCCGATGTCGCTGGCCAGCGTTCGCCGCCGGTCTTCGGATGCATCGAGGCTGTCCTGCAACCCGCGCAGCTTCAGCTTGGCATCGTCAAGCGCAGTCGGCGCCGCCGTGGCGACCTGCGCGCCGCCCTCGCCCGCCGGCGCGGCCGCTCCGGCAAACCTTGCGAAACCAAGGAACCCCATGATGAACAAGGCCATCGCCGCGAGGCCCATCGCCACGCGGCGATGGCCTTGTTCATCATGGGG